>PBTE01000136.1 GCA_002726515.1 Planctomycetaceae bacterium
CTACGCCCTGGGAATGGTCGTCATCTTTTTCGCTCCGGATAATTCCCGTGCGACTCTTGATGACTGAAGTGAGCCATTCGTGGGACTCGTCGTCAAGAGCCAGTCCGGCAGGCAGCGGTTTGCCATGCAACAGGCATCAGCATTGCCTTTGCCGGGATGTGTGAACGAAGCCTCGTCCGCATGGACTGGATGAAAGACGGAAAGAGAGTGTTGAAGGCGGAGAATGGCGGGGCAAAGTCGTCGTTTTACATTTCCACTCGCCCCACGCAAGCTTGCCTGGGACGGACCGGAAGCGGCTGGTAGCAAAAGTGTCGACCTGGCTTAACCAGCCAGGTGTGGGGACAAGTCAGGAATCACATATGGCTGGCGATATTCGCGAGTCAACAAGCCATTCGCCGCATCATTATTCGTGAATCGGTCGGTGGTGATATCCATCTCCAACTGAGCGCCAAATGTAATTGCTTCTGCTTCAATATCCACTTCATTTCGATCAAGATGGACGGCCATCTGTTCGAAAGACTTGGAAAACAGTTTGTGGGATTGAAGTTGGCCTCCAATCGTTCGGGCATCTACCTTGTTGCCCAACTGATGTGAAATGTTGCCGATGTGACACAGGGCGCTCGATAAGTGACCTTCCAGTACTTCGGCGTTCAAGTCATCTCGCCTCCGGGTTCGAACTGCCTGGAGAAAGTTTTCGAAGTGAGGATCATCTTTCGAGCCCCAGGCGTCGACCGTCCAGGTTTTGATCCGGTTTCCGTCCGGGTCAAAGGCGTCACATTTCGAGTGGTTGTTGCTTGCCAAAATATATCCCTGTTCGCATTGGACGAGGACTCCGATCACCGAGCCGCGATGGTTGTCCATGGGCCTCCAGGTTTTTTGGGCAGCCTTGGAGTGTGGAAGTCCACGCGTTTCAAATATCAGGGGCGCTTTCTCATAACCATGCAACACAACCTGGGTATTAGGCGTGTCTCCGGCATCTTCGTAGCCCAGTCTGCCTCCCACGCTGATCACCAGTGGTGCCAGTGTCGATTCACCTAGAAACCAACGTGCGACATCCATTTGATGGACTCCCTGGTTACCCATGTCGCCGTTGCCGGTATTCGAATCAAAATGCCAATCATAATGTAAACGTTTTCGATACAAAGGTACTTTCGCAGCCGGACCGCACCACAGATCATAATCAATGGTTTTGGGAATCTGCAGCGGCTGATCCAATCGCCCGATGCTTTTGCGAGGCTTGTAACACGTCCCGACGACGTATTGAAGTTTTCCCAAGCCGCCGCTTTGGACGAACTCCACCGCCTGTTTGATCGCTGTACTTGATCGGCTCTGGGTGCCACACTGGATGATGCGGTCGTATTTTCTTGCAGCGTGGACGAGCTGTTGCCCTTCCCAGACATTGTGCGAAACTGGTTTTTCGACATACACATCTTTGCCCGATTGGGCTGCCAGAATAGCGATCAGTGAATGCGTGTGATTCGGAGTGGCAATCGACACGGCATCGATGTCCTTGCGATCGAGGATGCGTCGAAAGTCTTGTTCGGTGTCTACATGCACGGGATCACGGCCATCATCGCCCGCGGTCCCCAGGGACTCGGCCACCCGGTGCAGAACCTGCTCGTCACAATCACAGACGGCGACCAGTTGTTGGCGGAATCCGCTCAAGTGTGCGCCGCCACGACCGTGAAGCCCGATCACTGCGACTCGAACCTTTTCGTTGGCGCCGTAGGCCTTATTAAAACGACCCAGTGAAAGTGTTGTCGCTCCTGTCGCCGCGACCGCCGTTTTCAATGCCCGCCTGCGGGTAATCTTCATATTGTGCCTTCCGTTTTCAAAAGGTTCGTAAGCCAACTGGCTGGTCGGAACGATTGCGCGCAACTGCGAGACTTTGGGCTCCGGACATTCTAAGACAGTGTAACTCATTTCAATTGGCGTAGCAATTTCAATGACGTAAAGCGTTAGATCAGAGGGTTTTGGGGCACCTGGCTGAGCATCCGAGAGGTTTATCCGTCCGATTTCCGGAGGTCAAATTCGAGCAATGTCTGACAATACCGAGTGGAGCGCGCCGGCCGAATCTTTATCAAGCTGTAGTTGTATTGGAACGCGGCACAGCGCAGCGGAAAAGCATTCGTACACAAGCTGGGTGCAGTGCTGAACGATCCAAAAAGGAAATCGGCAAATTCGTGGTTGGACCGGTGGGTGCAGACGGGTGCTTCCGTGTTTCACCGTCACTCATTTTCCACTCGCGTAACCAGCGAGCCGATGGATTGGATCGATGCCTGGATTGTGTCGCCACCGCGCAAATACAGACCTTTCGCGTTTCCGACACCAGCCGGAGTACCCGTGGAGATGATGTCGCCTGGTTCCAGTGTTACGAAACTGGAGATAAATTCGATAACGGCGGCGACAGGAAAAATTTGATTCGCCGTGTTCGAGTCCTGTTGAATTTCCCCGTTGACGTGCAATTTCAAATCCAACTGCTGTGGATCTGCAATGGCATCGGCGGCGGTGACGCATGGGCCACAAGGGCAGAAACTGTCATGCCACTTGCCGTGCAACCAGTCGAAGAAAGAGTCTTTTTTCCGTTCCTTGCGATTTGGATTGGGGTGGAATTTGCGATTCGAAATGTCGTTCACTACCAGATAGCCCGCCACGTAGTCGAGTGCTTCGGATTCCTTAATCCCTTTTGCGAGTTTTCCAATCACCACCGCCAGTTCGATCTCCCAATCAACATGGTCCGGAGACACGCTGGGGATCTTGATGGGCTTACGGGGATCTGTGAGTGTTGTGGTGGGTGGTTTCATGAACACGTAGGGGAAGGTTTCTGTGCGCTCTGAAGCCATGCCCCCACCTTCTTCAATGTGTTCTGCGTAATTTCCGGCGAGCAGCAACAATTTATTCGGGCGAGGGATTGGCACCAGTAAGTCGACAGAATCAGTCGGCAATGTGGCCGATTCGGGGACCAGTGCCCCGTTTTCGGCTGTCCAGGCGTGCAGTTTTTTTGTCACAGAATGACAGGCCCCGTGTGGCAACAGGGGCAGAAGATCGTCGGCTGACGGCAGGTCGACCTGTTCCCGGGTCGCTTTCTGAAATTCGGCTGCTGCTACCGAAACGGGCACGATACGGTCTTCACCATAAAAACCGATCGCCGGTTTTCCTTCGTTCAGAAAACGACAAACTCGCATGGTCTTTCTCCCGTTGAATTATTAACGTTGTTGCCCAGTCGCAGACCTGAAAAATGCTACCAAATCCCTCCAAGGGTCCGCAAGCGACGCTCGGGTGATCAGACGGTCTTCTGAAAGCCCCGGTTTCCCGGAGTTCCATGCCGGCCACAAGTTCTTCAGGGACTCTGCCGTGCGGTCATCACTGGCAAAGTGGCTGCCCGGTCTTGATGTTACAGAAAGAAAGATGGGCGAGTATCAAAACCGTTCGTTCCGGAAAAAACGGCCTGGGCGCCGATCAGGTGCGCGACGAAAGCGGTGATCAACACGGTAGACCTGCCAGCCGGGTTTTGCGAGTTGAAACGTCAGGACCGCGCAGCTTCATTGTTTACTTGGGGGCGATACGGAATTATGTTGAGAGTGTTAGGCCAGGGAAGCCCTTACCGCTTTGCCACAATATGACAGGATGAAAAGTTGTCTTTGAATTCCAGCGACTCGTGTTTTACCTGGCCGGCAGTTGCGATTAATTGCCAGCGAACAATGCGAAAGCGACAAACGACATGAAGGTTGCTGTATCGGGTGCTTCGGGCCTGGTGGGCTCTGCACTGTTGAAGAAATTGAAGGTTGATCAACATGAAGTCGTACCACTGGTTCGTGACACGGCCGGCGGAGCGGACGGCGCGAGCTGGGATCCTGATGGGGGGGCGATTGAGTCAGAAAAATTGGAGGGCTTGCAAGCGGTGGTCCATTTGGCGGGTGAAAACATTGCCACCGGTCGCTGGACTGCGGAAAAAAAAAGAAAGATTCGAGATAGCCGTGTGCGGGGAACAACATTCCTTTCTGAGACGTTGACTCAACTGCAGCAGCCACCAGCGACTTTGATTGCAGCATCAGCGATTGGAGTTTACGGAAATCGTGGAGACGAACTGTGCGACGAAACGACCCCGGCCGCAGAAGATTTTCTGGCGGATGTGTGTCGCGAATGGGAGGCCTCCACGCGAGTTGCTCAAGAGGCCGGTATTCGTGTTGTCAATTTGCGGATCGGCGTCGTCTTAAGCACCGAGGGCGGTGCATTGGCCAAGATGTTGTTTCCTTTCAAAATGGGAGGTGGAGGTCGTGTGGGGAGTGGTCAGCAGATTTGGAGTTGGATCACATTGGACGACCTGGTGGGCGTTGTCATGCATTGCTTGGATGGTGATTCACTCGCCGGACCAGTGAATGCTGTTTCTCCGAATTCAGTCACAAATGCCGAGTTTACAAAGGCGCTGGGGAAGACCTTACGTCGCCCAACCCTTTTGCCGATGCCTGCGTTCCTGGCGCGTCTTCTTTTTGGCGAGATGGGTGAAATGTTGATCTTAAGCAGTACACACGTGCTTCCCAGGAAATTGGAACAGACCGGCTATCAATTTCAGCATCCTGATATCCATCTAGCACTGGAGCACCTGCTGCTCCGAACGTAGGATAGATGAAGCGGCGGTTTTCTCCGTGAGCGATTCTTCGTAGTGATTTGAGAGTCCTGAATTCAGACTGGATGAAACGGTGATCAACGAATTGCAACCAACTGAATTCGACTGTGCCGTCATTGGAGGAGGTCCGGCCGGTTCCACCGTGGCCGCTTTGGTCGCCGCTTCAGGGATGCGCACTTTGCTGATAGAACGGGACCGGATGCCCCGTTTTCACGTTGGCGAATCGCTGATGCCCGAAACTTATTGGATTTTCAAGCGGCTCGGTGTCATGGACCAGCTGCGAAAGAGCACTTTTGTCCACAAAGTGGGTGTTCAGTTTGTTGGCCCTAGCGGCAGGCAGTTTCAACCCTTTCACTTCAAGCAACACGATCCACGTGAATGTTCTCAGACCTGGCATGTCGATCGGGATGTGTTCGATAAAATGTTGTTCGACAACGCAGTCGCGAAAGGTGCGACTGGTCTGGATGATACCCGTGTACTGGACGTTGCACTAAGAAAGGAGGGCAGCCACGAACTGCGCGTGCAGCACTCGAATTCCCGTGAAGATCTTATGACTGCCCGCGTGGTGGTGGATGCAACGGGTCAGCAGGCCTTTTTGGCGAATCGTCTGAATCTCAAAATTGACAATCCGAAACTTCACAAGGCTGCTATTTGGGGATATTTTCGGGGAGCACAGAGAAACAGTTCGGATGATGCTGAATTGACGACGATTCTGCACACGGAGGAGAAACGGTGCTGGTTCTGGTACATCCCGCTGAGAGACGACCGGATGAGTGTCGGCCTGGTTGGGGATCACCAGGATTTGTTGCGTGGTAACGGTCCCATTGAGGCGGTTTTTGAAGACCAGCGGAAACGCTGCCCGGGACTGTTGAGTCGCCTGGAACAATCACAACTTATCGGTAAGCTACAGGTGGCAAAGGATTTCTCGTATACGACCAAACAACATGCTGGTGACGGCTGGGTGTTAGTCGGCGATGCCTTTGGGTTCATCGATCCGGTCTATTCCAGCGGAGTTTTTCTGGCGTTAAAATCGGCGGAATTAGCTGCGGATTCCATTATCGCGGGGCTTCGCCAGGGAGACACGAGGGCTGAAGTTCTGGGGCGGTGGACTGCCGAGTACAACGCGGGTGTACTCCTGTTTCGCAAAATGGTCGATGCTTTTTACACGAACGAATTTAGTTTTGCGGAATTCATCAAGGAACATCCGGAACATCAGAGAAACCTGACCGATTTATTGATCGGCAGGGCCTTTGCTACGGGAGCCGACCAGATTTTTCAGGACCTGGATCCTGCACTCGAGCGAAGCCTTCGATAAATCATGTTTCGATTCCTATGGTCCTTGCAGGCAGGTTGACACACCTGGAAAACGATCCGCGTTGGTACAATCGAAAGACCCCTTGTGGTTGCGATGGCCTGATGAAAGTGTAAGAGATTCTGATGAACCCGACCTACGATGCCATTTTGGTTGTGTCCTTCGGGGGTCCCGAGGGTCACGAAGAGGTCATGCCGTTTTTAGAGAACGTTTTGCGGGGAAAAAGGGTTCCGGCCGAGCGAATGCTGCAAGTCGCTGAACACTACCATCACTTTGGGGGTGTCAGTCCGATTAACTCTCGAAATCGAGCCTTGATCGCAGCCTTGGAAAAGCAATTGATTACAAGTCGCCTGGAACTGCCTGTTTATTGGGGCAACCGCAATTGGCACCCCTTGTTGCCTGACACCCTGAGTCAAATGCGGAGAGACGGGATACGCCGCGCCCTGGCCTTTGTGACCTCGGCCTTCAGTTCTTATTCGGGTTGTCGACAGTATCGGGAAAATATCGCGGCAGCGCAGCAACAAGTCGGCGCAGGTGCCCCCCAAGTCGACAAATTACGGGTTTTTTTCAACCACCCGGGTTTCATCGAATCGGTGGTCGAACGGGTTCAAGATTCCCTGAAACAAATTCCTGCCCCCAGGCATCGGAAAACCCATCTGGTATACACCGCCCACAGTATTCCCACGTCGATGGCGGCCACCTGTTCGTATGTGGAGCAACTTCAGGAAGCCTGCCAGTTGGTAAGCAACCGATTGGGGGATTTCAGCTGGCAACTGGTTTATCAAAGTCGCAGTGGTCCGACGACACAACCGTGGCTGGAACCGGATATTTGCGATTACTTGCGCCAGTTGCACGCTCAAAATCCGGACCAGGATGTGGTGGTGGTTCCCGTAGGGTTTATTTCTGATCACATGGAGGTATTATTTGATCTCGATATAGAAGCGAAAGAACTTTGTCACGAACTCGGGATGACCATGACACGTGCAAAGACAGTCGGAACCCATCCACGGTTTGTCCAGATGATTTGCGAACTGATTATGGAACGAACTCAGGAAAGTCAGCCACAAGCACTGGGGGCGTTGGGCCCCAGTCATGACGTTTGTCCAGAAAAATGTTGTCCACTGGTGAGATAGAGCTTGAGTTGCGCAATCGCAATACAGTACACCAAGAGAGCCATGAAGGGTCCCGAAAAGACGATCTTCAATCCCTGTTTCCCGATGGACGAGCAGTGGCCATAATCCAGCTGAGACCTGCTTTTTGTTTACACCAATAAGAGGAGCAAGATTGAGATGAAAAGAATTGATTGGAGCTACCATCGGCCCGGCTGAAAAACTTGTATTAAGATGCAAGAGTTTCTTGCGGACGCGGACATCGAGGCCCGACAGGAAGTGAATGCCAGGCAAACAAGCTATCCAGCCAAGGAATCGTTGGCTATGTTGAAACAGGTAAACCAGCTTTACGTGGCAAAAGGCAAGAAGGTGGTTCATATCGACCTGAGGAAAGAAAAACCGGACAAAGCTGCGTTAAAAAAACTGCTGCTGGGACCCAGCGGAAATTTGCGAGCACCTACGTTACGCATGGGTAAAACGCTGGTTGTCGGATTTGAGCCGGAGATGTGCCGAAAAGTATTTGGATAGGCGGCTTCTTTCAGTCATCAGGAAGGGATTCGGGGGGGTCGAGCGGGGCGGGGACGATTGAAAATCCGATGAGCTCTCTTCGACTTTCCCGGATTGCATCGTAACAATAATTTTTCTGTCTTACTTCACAATGCCATATCATGAATAGCACTGCCATCTACCGCGAAGCGATACAGCACTGTCGAGAGTTGTTGGATCGTGCACAGGCCGTCAACTTGGATGAACCGATAGACTTTTCGCTTGCCACCGTTGATGCGGATGGTCAGCCGAGTGTGCGAGTGTTGTTGTTGCGAGGTTTTGATGAACGGGGGTTTGTCTTCTACACGAACAGCCAAAGTCGCAAAGGGCGGGAGTTAGATTGCAACCCTCGAGCCGCTCTGTGTTTCTATTGGGATGCTCTGCGGGAACAGCTGCGCGTGCAGGGAAAGGTCGAAAGGGTATCGGATGAGGAGAATGACGCCTACTGGGAAAAACGACCACGTCTGAGCCAGCTTTCGGCAGTTGCGTCCAAGCAATCAGAAATTCTGGAAGACCGGCAGGTGTTAGTTGACCAGGTTGATGAACTCGATGTCCGGTACGAAAACCAGCCGGTACCTCGGCCTGACCATTGGTATGGATACCGTGTGGTTCCATCCCGCATCGAATTTTGGATTGGTCGTGACGGGAGAATGCACGAACGTTCCATCTATGAAGATTCGGGGCAGGGCTGGGCGTCCTTTTTTGCCTATCCCTAGTTGGTGGAAGGCACCTTGAGCGATGGAAATGAGTTTGCGCTGAAAAATCTGGCCGTCACTCCTGGGGCGGACTTTCGGTTGTCGCACTGATCGCGAAACGTGTGTAGTGGGCCGAGGAGGCGATCCCAGTCAGTAAACCGACTTCAAGGACGACGAAAATGATCACCCATTCGGTTTCCAGGTTAGCAGGAGTCCAGAGCAGGGACGCGATGACTACGACAGCAAACGATCCGTAGAATGCCATTGGCAGAGCCAGAAAAACAAGGCCGGCCCGGATCCATGTAGATCGAATACCGGCATTTGAAAAGGTTTTGACGCCAAACCACCAAATCACCAGAGAACCGATCCAGGCCAGCACGTCAAAAAACCAGACAAGCCAGCCATTGCCATCGAAAACTAAAGAGTGAATGACCGCCAGGGGGATTTGGGCGAGAAAGACGAGTCCGAAAAAGTCGAGCATGGTGAAACGCGTGGGATGCTTGCGGTTTTTTGCGGCTCGATCCAACGGACGCAGGATCCAGGCGCCCATCGTGACTGGAATGGTGGCAAGCCCGATTAAGATCAGGGCTTTCAACATGGAGTGCACTCGGGAGGTTGGTTGCAGCGGAGAGGGAATAGCAACCGTGTATTGTAGAGAGTCGGTTCCGTAATTGCACCCGCGGGGCTGGTTCGTGACAGGGACCGCGTGGTCAGGTAGCCCGGGTCTGGCTGGACGAAACGCATGGACCTGTCACAGGGCGCAGGTGCTGTGTGGCTGGACGGAAGTGTAGCCAGCAGGGGCTCTTGTTATGGATGACTAGGCCAAGAGGTAGCGGGTCAGTTTTCTTGTTGGCCATTGATCTTGCCGGCCCGCCAGAAATGAGCCACCACCGCCGCAACAATGAAGCAGATGGCTACCATGACACCGGTCCATCCAATCGTCTCTCGCTTGCCCCAAATCGACCAACCGGCTCCCACCGTGGCGGCTCCCAGGGCTACCAGCATCACGGCATTGACCGCGATGCGCCGGCCTCCACTTGGTAGATGTTCTCCCAGCAGACTCCGGCTGTTCATCATCAGGAAAAACGTGGCATAGGCGATGGGCAGCAGCATCATTCCGAAGATACTGGTCGGTTGGGCGACGTAAAACTTGGCCTGGCTGCTCCAAAGCGTCAGAGCACCGATTCCCCCGGTCAGTCCGGGCAACAAAGAACCGAATCGATAAAGGATTCCTTCAGACGGTCGATTGCAGATTTCGCAGATCGTAAATCCGTTGATCAACATCAGGATGATGATCGTGGAAATGGCCATGCCCAACACACCGATACCGAACACATACTGAGCGACATTCTTTCCGGTCAGGCCTTCCAACGACAAAGCCAACGTGTTGGCATCGCGACTGACCAGCATGGCGGCCAGTTGCCGGTCAGCTTGTGCAATGTCGGCGATGGCTTCCATCCTGGCAGTACCCTCCAGTTCGGACAGTACCGTATCAGACCCGGTGTTGGAAAGCAGGTTTTGCAGTGCACGTTCGTATCCGCCGGCAAGTTTCTCGGTGACTTCTGTTCGTGGTCCCTCGTTCAACAGGCCGGCGTCGTAACGCCCGTGGAATTGGGTTGCCGAGGCGATCACGACGCAACTGGTGGCCAGCAGGAAAGGGATGAACAGGCCAATCGAGAGATCGAACACGGCCAGGCCCCGAAAGTCCTTGTCCCAGCCCCGTTTGAGCATGGAGTAGGGTAGCAGGAAGGTCATGTTGATACCCACCGCCGTGGCGGCAGCGGTGACCATCTTGTCACGCTGGCTGCTGAGAATCTGAGAACGCCAGAATTCGGTGTGTACGGTTTTCTCCAGAAAGGGACTGAACCCGTCCGCAATCCTGTTCAACAGGCTGAAGTCGGGAATGAATCCGGCCAGGATCCGTCCCCATGGCAGTCCTGCCCCCTGGAGGGACATGGCGACCACGACGCCAAAAAAACTCAGCACCACGACGGCTACCATGATTTTGAGAGTGGCGTCAAAAATCTTGATTCCACGACCGCCGCTGTCGTAGAACCAGACCACAACGGCGGCGATGACGAAGAGGATCACAGAACAGGTCACTGCCCCTCCCTCTCCCTTGAACACACCCAGGTTCTGCCGCATCGCCGCGGTTCCCAGGGCAAACTGGGGCATTGCCCAGACCATGTTGGCCATCAGTGTGGCGATGGCCCAACCCCATCCCAAGACCGGGTTGACGTGCCGGTTGATGGCTTGAAACGGACGTTCGCCCGTCGAGAGAGCGACGTATCCGATCGCGCTGAGCATCACGATGCCCAGGACCATCATCAGTGGCTGCAACCACATCAGTTGGTATCCACCAATCACCCCGAGGTACAGGCTGCCTGCCAATGATCCCCCACCCAAAGTGATGGCACCCTGAAGCCAGCCCGGGGCCGACAGTCTGCTGTAACCGAGAGCCTTGGTGAGGGACCCTTGCGATTTCAGTTGATGCAGGGAGTGACGATCTTGTTCAAGCTTGTCAAGACTGTGAGACATGTTGTTCCCTGTGAAGCAGCCGGCTGCGTATTTTTTTGAAGGAAGGAGTCTCTTCCAGGGTGCAAAGACCCGCCATTTCCCGACCGAAGACGAATCTCAAGGCACCCGCGAACGTAGAAATCAGCGTTGCCTTAAGCTATGCGAATGTCACTAGGGCTGCAAGCCACCCTTCCCAGGGTGATGCAAGGTCTGCAAAATGAACCACTCGCACCCGCTTCCTGCCTTCGGGAGACAAAATGGTTTTTCTGCATGACGATTTTTTGCTTCGCAGCGAGACGGCCAGACGCTTGTACCACGAAACGGCGGCCGGATTGCCGATTTACGACTACCATTGTCATCTTCCACCCGCGGACATCGCCAGTAACCGTCGCTTCGAAAATCTATGCGAAATCTGGCTGGAAGGAGACCACTACAAGTGGCGGGCCATGCGTGCCGCCGGGATTGATGAGGAGCACATCACGGGCAACGCGGACCCGTACGAAAAGTTTCTGGCATGGGCCCGTACGGTGCCCAAGACCATGCGCAACCCGCTCTATCAATGGACGCATTTAGAACTGCGTCGCTACTTTAACATCGACCTGTTGCTGAATGCGGATACGGCTCGAGAGATTTGGGACGAAACAGAACGGCAATTGAAAGCCCTGGATACGCATGCGATTCTGGATCGTTTTCAAGTCGCCGTGGTGTGCACGACAGACGACCCGGCCGACTCGTTGGATCATCACGAAACAATATCTGGTTTGGCGATTGATACCAAAGTGTATCCCGCCTATCGACCTGATCGCGTGTTTGACACCCATGACCTGGATGCCTGGAAATCGTATCTCGAGCAGTTGGGTCGAATGGCAGGAAGTGAGTGCCACCAACTGGAGACTCTTTTGGCCGCGCTTGCCAAGCGGCACGCCGATTTTGCAGACGCGGGTGCCAGGCTTTCGGATCACTCATTTGCCTACCTGCCAGATGTCGATTTTGACGACAACGACGTCGCTTCGATCTTTGATCAGGCCTTCCAGGGCCAGACCCTGGATCCCGATCAACAGGACCGCCTGGCCATGTATCTGCTGCATCACGTGGCTCAACTGGACGCAGAGCGAGGTTGGACCAAACAGCTTCACTTGGGGGCCTACCGCAATTTGAATTCGCGCATGTTTCAAACCCTGGGGCGCGACGTCGGTTGCGACTCGATTGGCGACTTTTCGCAGGCCGCGGGGCTGGCCCGTTTTCTCGACCGGCTGGACAGGGACGGCGGGCTGCCGCAGACGATTTTGTACAACGTCAATCCCACTGACAACTATCTGTTTGCAACGATGATCGGAAACTACCAGTGCGGCCCGAAGGCCGGCAAGTTGCAGTGGGGTTCTGGTTGGTGGCATCTGGATCAGAAGGATGGCATGCGCTGGCAAATAGACGCCTTGTCCAACCTGGGATTACTGTCCCAGTTCGTGGGGATGCTGACCGACTCGAGATCGCTGATGTCTTACCCGCGTCACGAATACTTTCGCCGCATCCTTTGTGACCTCGTCGGCACCGATGCGGAGGCGGGAGAATTACCGGATGACTGGGACCTGCTTTCCCGACTGGTCGGTGACATCTGCTTCTACAACGCCGATCGTTACTTTGGCTTGAAACTGTCACCACGATATTGCCCCGATTGATGGCCGTTTCCCTTGGGTTGGTCCTTTCGGAAGGTGGGATCTTCCGGAAAGGAGTTGTATTTGCAAAGTACTTGCAAATGAATTACGATTGGAAAAAAGGGTGAAGCGACGATCCGCGTACGAGTCTCAGGAAAGATGGAACGGGTGTCTCAATCGAAAACTGCTTTATCGGTGGCTGAAGCCAAGTCGTTGTTGCGCAACGTGAAACTACGTTGCACGGCAGCACGAATCGCCGTGTTGCAGCAACTGGGCGGATTGGGCGTGCCGATGAGTCACGGTGAAGTCACGGATCGGCTCAGCCAGTTTGGATTCGACCAATCGACCATCTACCGCTCGCTTCACGAGTTGTCCGAAGCGGGAATCATCTCGCGACTTGATTTAGGTGATCAGGTTCGTCGCTTTGAACTCCGTTCGAGAAAGTCGGAAGCGGAATTCGAGCACCCGCATTTTATGTGTGTGGATTGCGGAAAGATTGCATGCCTTTCTGACTTTTCCGTGCAATTGAAGCCGAGCAAGGGTTCCCGCCGTCGGGCTATGGGTGAAATCACCGAGATTTTGATTCGCGGCCATTGCGCAACTTGTCAATGAGGTCGATCCACGTTGCTGCTTTCTTCCTGCCGACGGGTTGCCAAGGCTGAAAGCACCGAATCGATAGAGCGAGCAGACTGGGAAAGTATTCCCTGGTAGTTAGCGCTGCACCAGGATTTTTGTCACGGTGTTGTCATCCCCTGACCCCGCCGTAGCATTCAGATTACTTGTCTCCCCCCGCCCGTGTTGCCATGCTGCGAAAGATTTCCAACTCGACGTTTTCTGTGAGGAAACGTACCGACCCGTCTCCCAGCACGAAGTTCGCTCCGCCCGGATGCTCGCTGCGGAAGTCATCCAGGTGTCCCTGCTTGTTATTGGGGGCGTGATCCGTAACGCCGACAATACGTGCCAGAGATTCCTCGCCTCCGGCGATGACTCCCAGCCAGGTAGAGTGTCCGTGTGATGAAGAACGCTCTCCCAGGATCATCGTGTTGCTCAGTCCATCACGAATATCTCGAAAACGAGTTCTACTGAGGTGGTAAAAAGTGCCGTCACCGGTGCACTTGGCTCCGGCTGCCAAGCCCTCGCAGTCGTGCAGTTCGGTGGTACCGAAAACGCCGACGTAGTTGGCCGTCGCAACAGTCGCCACGACGGTGTTGGGGTTCTCTTCGGAGCGGAGATCAAACGTTGGATCGCCCAGGTCCGAAGGGCAACGGTAGGTCGCGACCACCGTTTTACGTGTGATCTGGTGGGCCGGGTCCAAAACGGGGAGCTTGTGGTCGATCAAATCATCCTGGACATTGCCCAATTCCAGTTGGTGCAGGATCATCGATGCCCAACCCCAGCCGGTTTCACCATCGACAAGCGGAATATTTGTTCCCGGTGACAAGCCGATCCATCCAGGTGGTAGTGTTCGGCAGGTCACATGATAATTTTGCATGCCCAGGCCGATTTGCTTCATGTTATTCAAGCAGGAAGTACGGCGAGCAGCCTCTCTGGCCGCTTGTACGGCAGGTAGCAGGAGAGCGATCAGGATGGCAATCACTGCGATGACGACCAGTAATTCAACGAGTGTAAATCCTGTTTTTATACGTGGCATGACATTGCTCCGGCTGATAATATGCAAATGGATTGCAAGTGATATTTTGTGGCGGGTGTGGTCGCTAGTCAAGTGCATGTCCTCTGGAAAAGCAGCCTTGCGTGTAAACGAAAAAGGAAGGAAGATTTGCGAGTTAACGACCGGCTCGCTAAGGAGATCGCCGAGGCTTTGTTTCCAACTTTTTGGTTGAATACGGGTGGACCGGTTCGTTGGCAGGGCGGCAGCCGGCCACGGCTTGGTATTGAGGATGGATTCAACCATAGCTGACTGCGGGAGTGTCACGGTGCAGGTTCCGGTGTCTGGCAGCTTTAATGTAGGATGAACGGAAACAGGTGGCACTGGTTGCGTCCTGTCGAAAAAGCACTATTTTCGACGAGCCGGATGATGAATCCCGGGGGCAACTACCGTTACGTTAGAGGGGTACTCGCTTGAACGTTGCCGCACCAACGTTGTTGAAGTTGGAACAAGTTACAAAGTCGTTTCCGGGAGTCCGTGCTCTCGCTGGCGTTGATTTCGATTTGCGCGCCGGAGAAGTTCACGCTCTGGTGGGCGAAAATGGAGCCGGCAAAAGCACGTTGATCAATATCATTTCCGGGGTTCTACAACCCGACTCGGGCTGCTGTCGGCTGGAGGGAGAGCTTTGTGACTGGACCGATCCGGTTGCTGCTCGAAAAACCGGTATCGTGACGGTTCACCAGGAAGCAGATTTTTTCCCTACGCTTTCCGTGGCAGAAAACATCGCCCTGCTGCATGGCCTGCCAACGAGGAAGTTCGGGTTTGTGAACTGGTCGGCCATGCAGAAGACGGCGCAAAAAGTGATCGGGGCGGTGGGCGAACCAATCGGAGCAGGGGTTCCCGCCGACCGTTTAAGTGTGGCGCATCGTCACATGCTCCAGATTGCAGCGACCGTTTTGCGAAGTGCTAAAGTGGTGGTTCTCGACGAGCCCACCAGCGCCTTGACGTCCGTGGAAGCCAGTTGGCTGTTTGAGCAAGTGGCCAGGCTGAAGGCGGAAGGGGTCGGTGTGATCTACATCTCCCATCGACAGGAGGAAGTGCTGGCGCTTTCAGACCGGATTACCGTACTGCGGGACGGCAGGAAAATCTGGACCAAGGACCGACAGGACGTGGACGGAAAATTACTGATCCAGGCCATGGTGGGTCGCGATTTGGAGGCCAGTTCCAGCGAACTCCAGCCTCGCCCGGGCTCCGCGACTGTTGACGCAGGACAGGATCACGTGGTCCCTCGTCTGGAGGTTTGTGACCTGAACGATGGCAAAGGTCGGTTCCAAGGCATTAATTTTCATCTGGACGCTGGCGAAATCATCGGCGTGTACGGACTCATCGGGGCCGGTCGTACTGAAATGGCACGAGCCATTTTTGGTCTGGAGCCAGTCGTCAGTGGCCGTGTCCTGGTGGATGGTGAACCTATCAAGATTCGACGTCCCCAAGATGCGGTCCGCGCCGGCATCGCTTATTTGCCCGAGGACCGGTTGCGGGAAGGGCTCTGCCGTGGACTGACGATTCGAGCCAATGCGGTCCTGCCCACGCTGGACCGTTGGACTCAACTCTTCCGGCCTTCAGGGGAAACGGCGTTCTCCTACTCAAGCCACCCGCCCCACCAGGAGCCATGGATCAAACGCTGGTCATTGGGGCTGCTGGCCAATCGCCCTGTGGAAAAGCAGGTCACCCGGCAGGTGGTTCAACAACTGGAAGTTCGGCAGCGGACCATCGAGCAACCCATCAGCCAGCTTTCCGGCGGAAATCAACAGAAAGTTGTTTTGGGTCGTTGGTTGCTGGCCGCGCCGAAGGTCATGATTCTCGACGAGCCAACCCGTGGTGTTGATGTGGGTGCCAAGGCAGAAATCCATCGCATCCTGCGGCAAATTGCTGACCGCGGCTGTGCCATTCTGATGATCAGCAGTGAACTGCCCGAGATCCAGCGACATTCTGATCGTATTATGGTGCTTCGTTCAGGAAAGATCTCGGACCAATGGGCCGCGGCAGAGGTCACTGCTACCCAGATTGCCGAGGCGGCGCTTCCCGGCGAAAAGGCGAGTGAGCAAACGGCGCGCGATCGGAACCAATCGAGACATCGGACAGCACGGGGTGTTGGAGAATGGGGACTTGCGACGGTCATTGCCGTACTGGGAGTCTGGTTGAGTTTGACGAGTGAAAACTTCTTCAGCTGGTCGAACTTCGGGAACCTGATGGCCGAAACAGCGCTCTGGTCGGTTCTGGGGCTGGCGGCGGCAACCGTGATCGTTGTGGGTGGGATTGACATTTCAATCGGCTCGCTTCTGGCCCTGTCGGCAGCTTGTGCTGGTCTGTTGTTCAAGTTGCCCCTGCCGCCCGAGATTTCAATTCCCCTGGCGATTTTGGCGGCGCTGGCGGTTGGTCTGGCGGGAGGGTTGTTGAACGGATTCCTGGCTCTTGTGGGTAAAGTTCACCCCATCGTGGTGACGCTGGGCATGATGATTGTTTATCGAGGGATGGTGATCGCCCTGGTCAGTGGGCGACAAATCAGCAGCGTACCGGAGGCCTTCGGCTGGATTTCGATTTATCCGGCGTCTGGATTTCGCGCGGCGATTGTACTGGGTTTGGTCGTTTCCCTGGTGCTTTATGTGATTCATGTCCATCGGCGTGCGGGCCGGCACCTCTATGCTTTAGGCTCCAGCGCCAGCGCCGCCCGCCTGGTGGGACTGTCCCACGCCAAAACCTGGTTGTTTGCCTTCGCTCTGGGTGGCTTGCTGACAGGTATCGCGGCGGTAATGGTGTTGTCCGCCAGCATGCAGATGCAATCTCAACTGGCGAAAGGCTGGGAATTGCAAGCCATTGCTGTGGCCGTGATCGGCGGTGTGAGTATCACTGGCGGGCGTGGCACGGTACCGGGAGTGATTTTAGGCGCGGTACTCTTGCGGCTGGTGAATCTCGCGTTGGTGCGTTGGGAAATTCGCGGCGAGCAAGTGGATGTGTTTGTGGGAGGATTGATCCTTGCGGCCGTGCTACTGGACCTGTTTTTGCGAAAGCGCGGAACATGAAGCGAGAACGGTTTGTCGGACATCGTATTTCTCTTCTGCTGCCCTGGCTGCTGCTGGCGCTCTCCCTGTGGCTGGTGTTTTCACAGGTGGAACGTCCCGCAGCCCTGGTGAACGTGGGTGTCCAATGGGCCCGGGTGGGGGCCCTGGCGATTGTCATGACGGCGATCATTTTGACCGGAGGGATTGACCTTTCGGTGGGGTCGATGATTGCCCTCAGCTCGATTGTCATGGGGATGCTGTGGAATGCCGGCTGGCCGGCGGAAGTGGCCAGCGTGTTGGCCGTGCTGGTGGGAGGCGCAGCAGGATCTGTCAACGGATTATTGGTCGTGTTGGGGTTGTCACCTCTGGTGGCGACGCTGGCGACGATGGCGTTTTATTCAGGATTGGCGCTGATGCTGTGCGGTGGCGAAAAGATTACCAAACTGCCCGCTCCGGCTATTGATACGAGTCAAGTTGCCGGTTGGCCCAGCGAGTACTGGGTTCTGGCGTTGGTCTTTGCAGCTGCGATGCTTGTAGTGCATGGTACGCGGTTTGGTCGTTGGTGTTATGCAATCGGTGACAACCCAATTGCGGCCAGGTTCGCCGCGCTGCCCGTACGACGCACACAGTGGTGGCTTTACACGGCTTCGGGTCTGGTGGCAGGGTTGTTGGCGGTGGCCTATACTGTGCGAAAAGGTGCGATTCCGGACGCGCATCAGGGCATCGAATTAGAAGCGATTGCCTGCGTCGTCGTGGGGGGGACTCTGATTACGGGGGGGCGTGGCGGTATTCCCCAAACCCTGTTGGGAATCGTGGTCATCGCCAACATCGATATTGGTCTGTTTTTTCTGAGCGGACGCTTCAAATTCATCGGAGCGGAAGCCAGGCTGATGGTCGTGGGTGTGTTGCTGATTGTTGTCGCCATGTGGAACGAGTGGTTGGCGCGATCCGATGACAGGTTGGAAACGCGGAATGAGGGAGCTGAACAAACATGATGATTCAACGATTGAGGGCGGCCCTGGTCGCCGGTTTCCTGTCCGGTTGTCTGTTGGGGTGCCAAGAAAATAAGAATGGCGAGTCACCCGTTCGGATTGGCATGATGCCCAAGCTGATGGGGATTTCCTTTTTCGACGCTGCAGGACGCGGGGCACAGGAAGCGGCCGAGGAATTAGGGGTCGATTTGACCTACGATGGGCCAACGGAAGACAACACTGAGCAACAGGCCGAGATGATCGAGGCCTGGGTGGCACAAGGGTTCGACGTGATCGCGGTGGCTCCGAATGATCCTGACGCGATTGCCCCGACGCTGTCCAGTGCGCGGTCTCAAGGAGTCAAGGTGATCACCTGGGATACGGACGCCGATGCGGAATCCTCGCAGCGCAGTATCTTTGTGAACCAGGCTCGCGCGGAAGGTATTGCCAATGCCCTGGTCGATGTGATGGTTCGAGGTGCTGGCGGCGACGGTCAATTGACAGGCCAGTTTGTGATCATCAGCGGCACAAAAACTGCCGCGAATCAAAATTCCTGGATGGAGATTATGGTCCCGCGCCTGCGGCGGGAGCATCCGGACTGCGAGCTTCTGGAGACTCGCTACCCGACCGAAGATCAGCTCAAAGCGCGCGAGGAGACGGCCAACCTTTTGGCCGCCTACCCTGATTTGAAGGGGATCTGGGCAATCACTTCGGTTGCCTTGCCTGCGGCTGCCAAGGCGGTACGCGATGCGGGGCGAGCGGATCAGGTTTTTGTTACCGGTTTAAGCCTGCCCAGTTTGATGCGTGATTATGTGCACGATGATACGGTCGAGGAGTTTGTTTTATTTAATGTGGAAGATTTGGGCTATCTGACTGTCCAGGTAGCCGCAGCTATCCACCAGAACCCGTTATTGCCGGCCGAGAGCCGGACAATGGGCAGGCTCGAGTCGATTCGCATTACCGATCAAGAGGCGATTCTTGGGGAGCCCCTGGTTTTCGACAAAAACAACATCGATCAGTACAACTTTTGATGGGTGCTAACACGGCCTTGCTGGATTCACTCCGCCACTTCCACGCACTCGCTTCGCAGTTATGGAGTGATTACCTGTCCGGAGGACCCGGAAGCCTGGAAGCGAAATCTTTCGAACCGGTTGCTGCGACGGCTGAAGACCTGGTGACTTTGCTGCAGCAGTCTGAAACGACCCCCGATTGCGCTGCCGCCGAACAAACGGTCCGCAATATTTGCGAGCTTGCACAACGTTGTGCCTGTCGCCTGGAAGGACTGTGCTTCATCACCGGAGAGGCGGGACTGATTCCACGCAAGCAGGATCACGAGGCATATGAAACCAACTTGAAGCAGTTGGAACAGTTGATCCGGCAACTGGAAGGGCCTGTTCATTAAGTGTCAAACGCCGGGCCTGTCGACGAGCCTGGCAGACGTCCGCTTGTCCTTGTTGACTGTTTGGGCATGGGCTATCATTTCGTCGATGACTAGTCGTGGCCTACTCACCGTGGTTGAAGGAATCGATGGGACGGGGAAGTCCACCCAGGTACGATTGCTGGCGGACGCCCTGGCCGGCGCGGGGCTGGACGTGATTCGGTCCAAAGAGCCTACCGACGGACCTTGGGGGCAGAAAATCCGTGCATCGGCTTCCAGCGGGCGCATGGCTCCTGAAGAAGAGCTCGATGCGTTCGTGAAAGACCGTCGCGAACACGTCGAGAATCTGATCACACCTGGCCTGGAGGCGGGTAAGGTGGTGATTCTGGACCGCTACTTTTATTCTTCGATTGCGTACCAAGGTGCCCGGCTGGGCAATGTCGAGGAAATTGCCCAGCACATGAGCAGCTTTGCTCCGCAGCCTGATGTGGTCTTCCTCATCGATATTGATCCGCTGGTCTCGCTGGACCGAATATCAGGTAGCCGAGGGGAAATACCGAATAAATTTGAACAGGTCGAGTCTTTGAATGCTGCCCGGGAAATTTTTAACCAGTTGGCTGAAGAGGATCCCTGCATTGTCAAACTGGACGGCAATTGCTCCCTGGAATCCATTCACCTGACCCTCCTCGACTGGTTTGTGACGGATGTGTTGAGGAAGGTAACGTGCTACGAATCGCAGTGGTGTGATGTTTCAACTTGTTCAGCTGCCAAGTCAGGTCGGTGCGACTGGTACAACATTCGAGAGTCTTTTGCCGACCGGCTTTCATCATCCTACACATCGGCGCTCATCAGCTAGAATTTCCGGGAAGCGGGTCCCGCTGAATAAGGTTGTGACTGTGACAACTGGGGAAACGTTCGTTCCTGCCGGGGGTGGCATACGTGTGGCACACCACGTTCGCCTGCGCAGCACAAGCGAGGTTTCAACTCGCAAGTCTGATGTAGCACTCCTGGTGGAGGTTCAACCTGTCCGGACTTGTCGTTTTTTGGATGAGCAGTCGGTGATGGAGCGGCCGACCGGACAGAGTCGTGAGGGTAGTAGACGATGGCAGCGGTCCGCTGTAGACTCTCCCCAAGTAGCGTAGCCAAGAGCGGTCCTCACTCTTTCAGTATCTGAGTTTTGCAGACGGAGAAAACACAATGGTCAAAACCGCCAGTACGATGTTGCCCTTGGGAACGAAAGCGCCGGATTTTTCGCTGGTCAATGTAGATGGCAAGATGGTATCGTTGTCGGACTTTGACGGGGCATCAGCCCTGGTTGTCATTTTTATGTGTAACCACTGCCCCTTTGTAAAACACATCGCCGGCGAACTGGCCCGTTTCGGAGGTGACTATCAACCCCGGGGAACCGTAATCGTTGCGATCAGCTCGAATGATGTCAGTCTGCATCCTGAAGACTCTCCGGAGCAAATGGTGCACGAGGTCGAACAACAAGGTTACGCGTTTCCTTACTTGTACGACGAAACCCAGGAAGTCGCGGTTGCCTATCGAGCTGCCTGCACCCCCGACTTTTTTGTTTTTGACAAGGATCAGAAACTGGTCTATCGGGGTCAATTGGATTCCAGTCGACCCGAGAGCGGGATACCGGTGACCGGTGAAGATTTGCGCCAAGCGGTTGATGCAGTCCTGGACGGTCGTCCGGTTTCAGAAGACCAGACTCCCAGCATTGGCTGCAATATCAAATGGAAAGCCGGTGCAGAACCACAGTACTTTGACCCGGCAGGAACTGCTTGACGGAGTTCCGCGTTTGACGAAAAGTTGTTGGTTGGAGTGCTCCGTAGTGAACCTTGAACACTTTGGGATGAGCTGCGCCGCCGATTGTTCGTACTTGGCCGTGTCCCATCGAGGAAGGTTGGCAAACGTAAGAAAAACCGGTGCAGTTGTTGATGAAGCCGGCTCCTTTTATCATCCTGTCGATTCTCACCCCCCCGATGTTTTCCGATGAAATTTCAAGCAAAACCACTGGAGCAGTTGATTTCCGCTATTTTTGCACGCGCCGGATCCGAGCAGGACGAAGCAGACGTGATCGCCCAGCATCTGGTGAAGGCGAATCTTGTCGGACACGATTCACACGGTGTGATTCGTACGCCGATTTATATTGAATGGCTGCGGGATGGGAAAGTTTTCGCCAACCGGAAACTGAAAGTGATCTTTGAGACTCCTTCAATTCTGGTGGTCGACGGTCAGATGGGTTATGGACAGTCCGTTGTCAAGCAAGCCGTCGACCTGGGACTGGACAAATGTCAGGAACAGGGACTCTCTGTGGTTGCGTTACGTAACTCGGGTCACATCGGACGTGTTGGCCACTGGGCCGAACTTGCGACAGATGCAGAGTGTGTATCGCTGCATTTTGTCAACACGACAGGGTTGGGCATGTTGATGGTGCCTGCCGGTGGAATCGACCGGCGACTTTCCATCAACCCGGTCACCATTGGGGTGCCCGTTGCAGGCAAGCCGGCCGTCATTTTCGATATTGCCGCGGCTGCCGCTGCGGAGGGAAAACTCAAGGTTGCGCGAAATCGGGGCGTCAGCGTGCCGGATGGTTGGATTCTGGATGCCGACGGTCAGCCGACAAATGACCCCAACGAATTTTATGGACCACCAAGGGGAGCTATTCTCCCATTCGGAGGACATAAAGGCTACGGACTGGGCCTGATGGCTGAGCTGTTGGCCGGTGCTCTGACAGGAAGTGGATGTAGCCAGGAGGGGAAGACCGGTTTGGAACAGGGAATGCTCTCGATCTATATCGATCCGACGAAGATCGGAACCGAAGGGGGATTTGACGACGAGGTCTCGCGTTACGTCGATTTTGTCAGGAGTTCACGCGCCGATTCCCCCGACGGCAAAGTACTGGTGCCTGGCGACCTTGAGGCCCAGAATCAGGCAGAACGACTGGCGACGGGAATTGAACTGGATGACGCCACTTGGAACCAGATCACAACCACCGCTCAGGATCTCGAGGTGGATGCGGCACGGATCGATGCGGCGACGGGCACGGATTGAAAATCTATGATCACTGTCGGAACTGCTGAACTGACTTACCAGCCGGTGCTGGACTGGTACCACCTGCCGTCGGACATCACTCAATTCGAGGCGATTGGGGTGGCGGTTGACTCGCACGACAACCTGTTCGTGTTCAACCGGGGCGCTCCGGCCGTAATTGTCTTTGACCCGGATGGCAATTTTCTCAACTGCTGGGAATGCCAACATCTTGTTCGTCCCCATGGCATCTGGATCGCCGGGGATGATACCGTTTATTTGGTGGACGACACTGGTCACGCGGTACGACAATACACGCCTGCCGGTCAGCCGATACGCACCATTGGACCGAGCGGGGTCCCGTCACCCAGCGGAGCTGAAGGTTTCGATTTTCGCGAGATTTTGCGAGGCGCGGCGCCTTATAATTTGCCGACGAATCTGGTTGTCTCCGGGCCTGGCGAGATCTACGTGGCTGATGGATATGGAAATTCAAGGGTGCATCGCTATTCAGAAAAAGGCGAGCTGATTCAGTCGTGGGGGGAGCCCGGGGACGAGCCGGGCCAATTCCGGATACCACACGGTATCGGAATCGATGGCGAGGGACGGATTTATGTTGCCGATCGGGAAAATAGCCGCATACAAATCTTTGCATCCCATGGTGAATACCTGGGCCAGTGGACTGATGTCGTCCGTCCTTGTCAGGTGTTCATTGCTCGAGATGGTTTGGTGTACGTGGCTGAGTTGGGTGCTCGCAACGGTTTGTTTTCCTGGATGAAGCGGGACCCGGATGCTGTTGGCGGAAGAGTGAGTATTTTCGATCAAGATGGAACGCTGCTGGCCCGCTGGGGTGGTGGTCAGGATGCCCGTCAACCAGCCGAATTCTTTGCAGCGCACGACATCTGTGTGGACTCGCGGGGTGATATTTACGTGGGAGAAGTTTCCTTCACTGCTGCCGCCATGGCAGGCCTGGATGGCAGTGATTTGCCGGTACTGCGAAAATTCATCCGCTGCAATTGACCGGCACGTCTGAATTCGTGTTGTTCACAGGCTGCTGCTCCGACAAACGGGAGGGAATTCCTGTCGAGGGTGACAGCCAGCAATCGATTCTCGAACCCGCAGCAAACGTTGGCAGGGAACGCATTCCGCGTGTGAGCGACTTGGAAACGTCATCGTCCTTTGGTGGAACACGCAGACGTGTTTGAGGGTTCGGTCCGACGTTGCATGTTGCCAAACTGCGTCGCTTCGCCTCCACATGAACACTCTCCATGCTTGATCAGCAGGACTTCCGACCGCTATACTCTTGGTTCAAGTAGCAGTGCACAAAGCGGCCTGGGGCCGCCCCACAAAAAATCAGGAATTTTCGAACGATGATCACTGACAATCTCAAACGATTCCGTGAAAAAATGGACGCCGGTCAAGTGGTGACAGGCATGGGTGTGAGTCTTAGCGATGCGGCAGTTACCGAGGCGATGAGTGGTATTGCCGACTTTTTCTGGATCGATTTGGAACACTGTCCCACCAGTTTGGAAAGCATGATGTCGCATTTGATCGCGGCGCGTGCGGGGGGCACAGCGGCGATCGTGCGAATCCCAAGCGGAGACGTTGGCTGGATCAAGCGGGTTTTAGACACAGGTGCCGAGGGAATTATTCTGCCACAGGCGCAGTCGGTTGAAGAGATTCGGAAGTTCGCCAGATCGTGCCGGTATCCTCCCATGGGCACGCGCGGTTTCGGACCCCGCCGACCGACGAATTACGGTCGTTTCGGCGGACAGGAATACCTTGATCATGCAAACGAGAATTTGTTTGTCGCGGCTCAGATCGAGACGATCGATCTGGTGCATCAGATTGACGAGGTTGTCAAGATCAAAGAACTGACTTCCATCTGCATCGGCCCGAACGATCTTTCCGGAACGATGGGCATGCTGGGCAACACCACCCATCCTGACGTTCTGGAGGCAATTCGGACGATCGCGACCAAGGCCCGCGAAAATGGTTTATACGTGGGTTCGGGGTTGGGGAGCGATCCCGAGTTTGCGAACACACTCAAAGGCTTGGGTGTTCAATGGCTGCAGGTGGGTGGGGATTTTGAATACATGATGAAGTACGCCCAGCAACTCTACGATCAAATTCGTGATTAACCGGTTTTCCACAGTTTCAGAGACTTGCAACGGAAACTTCCCGGCGCGTGTTAACGGCTGTCGGGAAAAAACAGAACCAGGCACGACAAACAGAACAAGCAGGTCGGGGAATCCGAATCCGTTACGTGGTCCCGCGGCGAGATTGCACCTGATTGAGGAAGGATGAATTTCGGAACAGCTTTCTTCCAACTGTGTTCGGCCCAGCGATCGGCTCGGACAGTCGGGTCTGGCTGGTTGCCCCTCCGCAGAGAAAGCTTTTTTCGTTTTGCCGGCGCCCGGGCATATTATCCCGCTGACAAAAGGCTGGTCACCGGGCATCCCAGGCGGCCAGAAGGGCCGCCTCATCGTAGCACACGGCGCGACAAAATGCGTTGACGGCCTTATGGAAAGTGTGAGGTTCTTCGTGAGTGCCGGCTGAGTAGAAGGTGGTGACCATGCGGCCGTTGTCCTGTCGCACGGTGGATGGGTAGCCGATGTCCCGTCCCGGAAGTTCATCGGCAAAGAGCAGGCGGCGGGACTCCCAGGAGTGACCCAGGTCCCGGCTGATCAGGCCTTGAACCCCGTAGGGCGGGTTGCGGCGACCGAAGGTCAGCAGGATTTGTCCGTCGTTCAAGAGAGTCAAATCGGGTGGGTGCTCGCGGCTTTCGGTAACCTGCTGGAGATCTCCCCACGTTTTACCCCCGTCACTGGATCGGCAGGTCACCAGGGGGCCGGTGCGCGCCGCGGCCAACCAATCGCCATTCGGTAAGAAAAGCACGTCGGGTTCGGCTAACCCGAGACCGATCAGGATCGGGTTGGTCCAAGTTTCACCCTGGTCGTAGGATCGCAGAAGATAGGCCGGAGTGTAGTCTTTGTCAGTGGCGACAAAGCCCCTGAGATCGGCAAGGAAGGGACCGGAGTAAACGGGCAGGTACAGAGTACCGTCCGAGTCGGAGCGGATTTTTCCAAAGGGAGATGTCCCGTTCAGTCGGTTGTAGCTGAGCGGCGAGTCGTCGACCCACGAGCGGCCTCCGTCGCGGGAACAGATCACTCGCGTGTCGACGCGGTCCATATCCACGATCTCTTTACCTTCTTCGTCGTAACCACCTCGCCGTTGATAGGCTACAAGCAATGTTCCGTTGGAAGACACACCAAAGGCGGGGTTACGGTCGTCCAACGGACTGTCGATCACTGTCGACGGTTGCCCCCAGGTTTGGCCTGAATCAGTCGAATAGGAAATGTCCAGGCGACCCCGGACTCCCACGTGACCATCCCCGCCTCGATGGACGACGGCAAGGCGCTTGTCACCCAAGGTAGCGATTACCGGGAAGTAGCCCTGCCCGCGAACCACGTCGACGACTGTCGAGCCGGGAAGCCGGCGGATGTCGATGGCGTCCTGGAGCAGCGACTCGTTGCCGGCAAGCTGTCGGCTACCACCGATGAAGGTCCCCGTCGCGGCGACCGATGCAACGGTGGCCGAAGTCTTTAAAAATCGACGTCGTGAGGAGCGGTGATTTTGCAGCGATGTTCTTGGTGTCCGCATCGGACGTCCCTCAGTCGCTCCGGGGAACTCATTTGGCAGAGATTTCCCTGCTGACTGGCAACGGGTACCGAGTCAGAGCAAACGATCTACTATTGCAGATATTAAGCGTTTGTCGCAGGTAAGGCAAGTGTTTTCGGGTTGCTCTGCCGGGGGGTGAAAAGGTGACCAGGGAAATTGTGACAAAAGGCGTACGCGCGGTTCCGGGCGACAACGTCCTACGGCAGTTTGTTCCTGTCGACACTTCAATGCAGCACCTTACGTTGTCAGAAAAATTGCAGGCGATGACGCAACGGTTGCACCGTGATTCCGACATTTCGGAATCACGGTTTTTCACGGGACGGATCACGCAAGATTTTCGGAATGTCACGATTGCGGTATCTCCCGCCGGTCGGCTCTTAACGCATTTGGCGAATGAGTGGCTTCGTGGCATCCGAGGTCAAGGTACAATTAAGCCTTGCGCGGTGTTGTGTGGCAGCGTGGTTTTGTGACGTGGGCTGGTTGACTTCCAGCGTGGCGGGATTTGTCGCGGTTCGCACAGCAGCTTTCACGGGAACGGGTGTGTGGCTTCATGGCTGAAACTCACGATACAGGAACCTCGCAGAGGGTGGTGTTTGTCGATCTGGACGGAACACTGATCGCAACAGACACGTTGTGTGAAGCTGTTCTGTTGTCATTCCGGCAGCACCCAGTCTCCTGTTGGCGGGCTCCGTGGGCTCTTCTTGGTGGTCTGGCCCCGTTCAAAAGAGCATTGGCCGAACTGGTCACACCGGATGCAGAGGTGTTACCGTACCGGCAAGAGGTACTTGAATTTCTGAGGATGCAGAAGCAGCAGGGGGCGAAACTCGTACTTGCCACGGCGACCGATCAGCGTTGGGCAAATGCGGTCGCGAGGCACTTGGACCTGTTTGACGATGTGCTTGCCAGCGATGGCAAAACGAATATCAAGGGCGAGGCAAAACTGGCGGCCATTGAAGAATATTGCAGGTTGCATGGTTTCGAAGCATTTGCTTACATCGGCGACTCGTCGGCAGACGTTCCGATCTGGCGGAAGGCAGCCAACGTTCATGTGGTACAGCCTGCACCGGCCCTGTTGAGGACTTTGGAAGGGTTCTGCCAACCTTCCCGCATATTTGGAGGAAAGCCGGGTCGGATCGGACCCCTTTTCCGCGCTCTACGACCGCAACACTGGACAAAAAATCTGTTCCTCTTCGTCCCGCTGGCGATGGCTCATGACGTGCTGAACGTGGAGAAGGTCGTCGCAGCAGTGGTTGCATTTGTTGCGTTTTGCGCCACTGCCTCGGCCGTCTATTTCTTAAATGACGCTCAGGATCTGGAGGTCGATCGTCGGCACCCGGAGAAATGTCGTCGACCGCTGGCTTGCGGTTCCCTGCCGATATACTACGCGCCCGCGTTGGTGGTCCTGCTGGCAACGGTGGGGATTCTTTTGTCCGCGTGGACGTTGCAGCCCTGGTCATTTGCCGGTCTGCTCGTGCTTTACCTGTTGACCAACATTCTTTATTCGATGTGGTTGAAACGCAAAACGATGATCGACGTGCTGGTACTGGCTGGTCTTTATACAGCGAGAATCCTGGCAGGAGGTTTCGCCACCGACACGCCTGTTTCGGAGTGGCTTATCGGATTCTCCGTGTTTTTCTTTACTTCACTGGCATTCGCTAAACGTTACGCCGAGTTAGCCCGGCTCGCCGACGAAGGTCGCGATGCTCCGGGAGGGCGCGGCTATGCCGTGACAGACCAAAGTTTGATTGAAAGCATGGGGTCCACGAGCGGTTACTTGTCAGTGCTTGTTTTGGCGCTCTACATTAACGGTGAGGCAGTCAAAGAGCTTTACGCTTTTGATTGGTTATTGTGGCTTGTGTGTCCTTTGCTACTGTACTGGATCAGTCGGATTTGGTTGAAGGCAAAACGTAGGCGGCTCACGGAAGATCCGGTAGTGTTTGCTCTGCGAGATCCGGCAAGCTGGATCGTGGGCATTATGACCGTCGCCTTGTTAATTCTTGCCACTGCGCCGTGGGTGGGTCACGGGCCATGAACCACGTTGAACATCGTCTTGCAGGTTGGGGCAACTATCCAGTGGAGCCAGGCTGGGTGTGTCGTCCGCATCGCCTGGACGCGTTGCGCCAGCTTCTCGTTGGCGGTGATCAACCGGACTACATCTCCCGCGGGCTCGGCCGGTCTTACGGTGATTCGTCCCTCAATGGCGACCGTGGTGTGATCATGCAAACCGGTCGCAATTGTTTCTTGGACGTGGACGCACAATCCGGTGTCTTGGAATGCGAGGCAGGTTTGTCGTTTGCCGAAATCATCGAACACCTGTTACCACGTGGCTGGTTTCTTCCAACAACTCCCGGGACTCGATTTGTGACTGTGGGTGGAGCAATTGCTGCCGACATTCACGGCAAGAACCACCATCGCAATGGCTCGTTCGGAGGGGCAGTACTCGACCTGGAATTGATGGTTGCATCGGGAGAGGTGATCCGCTGTTCACCCACGGAGAATTCTGACGTGTTCTGGGCTACCGTAGGTGGGATGGGATTGACCGGTGTGATTCTGAGTGCCCGGATCCAATTGACACCGGTCGAGACAAGCTATGTGCGTGTCGACTATCAACGCACGCGTAACCTGGACGAAACCCTGGAACGATTTTCTCAAACGGATGCGGACTACCAGTATTCCGTGGCCTGGATTGACTCTTTGTCGCGTGGCAGATCCCTGGGACGATCGGTCATCATGTTGGGGAACAACGCGAGTCGCTCGCAGCTTTCGCCAAGACAGCGGCAATCGCCTTTGGAGGCGTCCCCTCCACGGTCAAGGTCGGTGCCTTTCTACTTACCAAAAATTGCGTTGAATCCCTGGAGCGTTCAGGCTTTCAACTCGCTCTATTACGAGGTACACCGGGATGGTAGTCGGCTGGTGGATTACTACAAGTTTTTCTATCCCCTGGACAGTTTGCTGCAGTGGAACCGCATCTATGGACGGCGAGGAGTTGTCCAGTACCAGGCGTTATTTCCGCGAGAAACCTCGCGTCGCGGCCTGAAAGAGTTGATGGACAAAATTGCATCGTCCCGTCTTCCATCCTTCCTGGCCGTGTTGAAGAGCAGTGGTTCAGCGGGGCAGGGAATCTTGTCGTACATGTATCCTGGTCACACGTTAGCCCTGGATTTTCCCGTCACTGCCGGGTTGCGACCCTTCCTGAAGGAGTTGGACGAGCTCCTGTTGCAGCACGGAGGGCGCCTGTACCTGGCCAAAGATGCTACGATGTCCGCGGAAACCTTTGCCGCGATGTACCCGCGTCTGAATGAATTCAAGCAGATCAAATCCCGTATCGATCCCGAGAACCGTTTCGTATCCTCCCAGGCAAGACGTCTGGGAATTGTGGAGTCATCATGAGCGACCGCATTCTTGTTTTGGGTGCCACTTCCGGCATTGCGCGGGCTCTTTGCGGTCAGTTGGCCCGGCAAGGCCACCAATTAATCCTGGCAGGCCGGGATCCCGACGAACTGGAACGCATGGCGGTCGATCTTCGCCTGCGATACGAAGTGAGTGTGTTGATCGAGTCGTTTGACGCACTGGAGTTCGACCAGCATGAACCGTTAATTCGTCGCTGTGTGGAGCGTATGGATGGTCCGCTGGACGGGGTGATCTTTTGTTGCGGATACATGCCCGAACAGGTCAAAACAGAAACAGATTTTTCCGAAGTCCAGCGCACGATCGACACGAATCTGACAGCAGCGATATCGATCCTGAACGTCGCGGCAAACTATTTTGTCCAACGTCGGA
>PBTE01000137.1 GCA_002726515.1 Planctomycetaceae bacterium
AGAGGTCGACGGGGAGTAAGAAGTTGAAGATTCCCGTGCGGAATGTCATTTATATGTCGAGCCCCAAGTTCAAGCCGCCCTAAACCTACGCTGAAACGCCTCGTACTGGACCCGGAAATCCAGCGGTGGGGAACGCAGAAAAGTTCGATACGTATCAAGCCAGGGGAGCTTTGGATATCCCGCTAAATACCGTATAAAGCGGCGTCAACCGTTCGGTGACCGAACCAAAACCGAACCATTGTTGGCAGACGTTGGGCAGGTCGAAATCCAAATTCAGTATCTTGGTTTGCAGCTCTTTTTTCACTGTGGGGACCAGGTGAAGCATGCCTAATGCGTGCAGTGCGTAGGACAGGCTTGCCGCCAAACGACCAGGTGCGTTGTTCCTACGTCCCCATGCCACGAAAGTATCGAACCAGGTTTGGGGTATGGGCACTCCCAGTCGCAACAGGTATTTCATCTCAGCGACGGCATAGTGGGCCGCGAAGACGTCGCCAGAATGGTCAGCGAAGAACCTGGCAAGCCGTTCGTCCCGTTCCCAGAAATGTAGTCGCCGCCTCGTGTGGAGTCCGACGGCGCACAGAACTACCGGCTGCCATGCCGACTCTTCATCAACACGCCCGGATAGAAATCCCCATTCCGCGTCTATGCTCCAAACCTCATGGCTGACAGAACTTCGCACTACAGCTCGTCTCCTTCAATCAAGTCGAGATACAGGGGGTGTTCCGCGTCATTGATGAAGTGATCCTCACCTAACGCTTCGCCTAGAAGCTGATCCGTCGGTTTTTGGGGCCAAGTGACGTTGCTTGTCTTTGGTCGGCTACGTATGCGGTAACGCGATGTTGGCTTGTCGGAAATTACTCGGATCTCGTTATCCTCGAAAAACTCGGATTTCAATGTGAAGAGAGGGCTCAACGACTCATGCCATGAGTTGTCTAGGGTCACTTTTACGATCCAAAGAGCATGGGTCTTGGTTTTCACTGCATAGTAGACAAATACACGGACGTCTTTCAATTCTTCGCGAATCGCGTGACGAAGATCGGAACGTACGTAGTAATATTCCTCGTCCATGCCCTCGGGCTTGGGCTTGTGGATCAGCAGCCGGATTGGCAGTTCCGAATCGTGTTTCAAAACAAACCATTCCCGACGTCCTGGATGGTTGACATAGCATTTAAAATCGGTTATTCTTTACCCATCATGGAATAATGTATGTCAATAGACATTTGGATTCTCATCCTTTGTCCACCTATTTGAAGGAGTGAGTTAATGAGACGAAAACTTTTCACTCTGGTTGGCGTGGCTGCGCTTTGCGGAATTCTGGCGGCCTCAGCACAAGCGGAACTGGTTGTCAGTTACGACGGTAGTACAGTGCCGATGGACCAGTTGGCTCGGGTTGGAGGGACTAGCCCAGGCGACAACTGGGCTGGTGACATGTCGGGCGACCCAGGCGAAGTGGACGTTGTCAACGGCGTTATCACGGTTACGAACAGCGAAGAAGCACGTGCCTGGTACGATCTTCCGACCGCCCTTGATGCAGAGCTCAGTAATGGCTTTCAGATTCGTTACCGGATAAGCGTGCCCGACGCGCCAAATATGAACAACAAAGCAGGGGAAGACCTGCCATGGGACGGCACACTAAATCCGGTTAACCAACCAGGAGGTCAAACTGGAGTTGACGGTAACCCCAGCGGTTCTGAGTTGTGGGGCAACGAGGTCACAATGCTTCAACATGACGGTGGGCGTATGTATCGTACTGGCGTTTTCACCGATGGTGTTGGAGACAATGATCCGATCGCCACGTTCTCCGACCATTCCCCAGTGAGTGGGTCCGCTCATCACAGTTTGGAAGTAGATGGCAAGGCCGGAGATTTCATAGTTATCGACATGATCAACACCACTGGTGGTGGTGGAGTTGATGTATACGCCGACGGTGTTCAGTTTGTTGACAACGTCACACCTGGTGCTGGATGGACGGCGGCACCTGACCGATTATTCATCGGCGACTGCTGTGGTGGAAATGGCGAAGGGAATTTCTCCTACGACTATGTTGAGCTTCACATAGACCGGTCGGGCTCGGGTGGCGACGGGCTCCCAGGTCCATGGGTCATTCCCGAACCAGCCACGGTGTCATTGTTGTGCATCGCCCTGGCTTGCTTGGCGATGATTCGCCGACGACGTTGAACTTTACTGTCCAAATAGAACCTTTAATAAACCTGGGACTATTTAGTCCCAGGTTTTTTTTGTTTGCCAGGCATGCTTTGTTTCTTGGAGGTGCAGGGTTTCTTGGAGGTGCAGGTCTACCGGCAGCGTTTGGGGGCCCCAAGAACCAATCTTGGACGACCGCCGCCTCTGGAAAAGGCCGTTGGTGCATGGCCCACACGCCAGCGGCTCAGCAAGCCACGATTCAGTCGGCCCGATATGGCTTACCTTGCCGGTACAATTCCAACCGCTGCTTGATTTGTTCCGCCAGTTCCGACGAGCCACGGTCTTCGCTCAGCCGAATTGCTTTTTCGGCGGTGGCCACGGCTTTGTCGAATTGGCCTGCCTGGGCGTAGGCGGCGGCCAGCGAATCGAGTGGCTCCGGCGCACGGTAGTGCGTTGCATCACAAGCTTTTTCTGCCCAGCTCACGGCCTGGGCTCCATCTCGAATACTTGGGTCCGTGCTGGTTGCCAGCACCCAGGCCAGTTTGTTTTGAGCGCTCGCAAAATCCGGGTCAAGCTCCAACACGCGACGGTATTTCACGACCGCTTCTTGATCACGCCCGGCAGCCTCGCAGGCCAAGGCTAAATTGAAATGTGCAATTGGGTCCCTCGATTTCGAGCGAACGACCCTGCTGAGTGGTTCGATCGCTTCGGCAGAACGTCCGAGACGATGCAGCGCGATTCCCAAAGCCTTGTGGGCGTCCACCAAAGAGGGCTTGAGCTTGATGGCCTGGCGCAGGTGGTTCATCGCGGTTTCATTTTCGTTTTGGCTGTCCAGCAATACACCCAACTGGTAGTGTGCCTTGGCCAGCGTCGGGTCAATCTCGATGGCTCGGCGATAGCTTTTTATCGCGCTGGAATACTCCTTTTGCTGCGTGCGCGACTGCGCCAAGTTGTAATAATCCGTCGCCGACTCAGGCCGCAGACGAACGGTTTCTTCAAAATGCTTGCTGGCCTCGTCAAAACGACCGCGTCTCAACATGATAATGGCCAACTGCTTGTGCGCTTTTGCCAACTCGGGGTCCAATTCCACTGCCCGTTCATAGTTTTCGATGGCCTTACTCAATCGTCTCAGCTTGTTATGAACGACCCCGATGTTGTGATAGGCGTTTGCCATCTCGGGCTTTAGTTCCAATGCCTTCATGTACTGAGTGAGTGCCTCGTTGAATCTGTTTTTGGAGGCCAGGACATTGCCGAAATCGACGAGCAGCTGAGGATACTTGGGATCCTCCTCTGCCAATAATGCATAGCGGTCTAAATACTTGAGCCCGTATTGATCGTACCCGGCGCTCACAACTTCACGGACAACGGCCAAAAATGCATCGTCACGCAATGGGCGATGCCAGCGCCCCGAAAAAAGTGAGGAGAAGTTGCGCCTGGACAGGGAAGCGGATTCCAGTTGCTCGACGTCCCTTAGCAATTGCTCAATGTCAAGCTCGCCTCGGTAAATAACCGCCAGATGTCCCTCACCGTCAATGAGGAAACTGACGGGAACCGGGAGCGGTCGGCGACGGTCAAAAAGCGCGTCGTGGACTCCCTGCAGCTTGTTGATGGTCGCAACGGTTGCCATACCCGATGTAAACGGAAACTTCAAACGTTTCAATGCCGCCTCCGCAGCCGCTTTGTCCGAGCGATCGTCGCCTTGGCCATCCACCGACAACGCGAGAACGTTTACATCGAGGTCGCGTAATTGGCCGGCCTGGAGGCTCATTTCTTGTAACTCCCGCAGGCATGGCATACACCAGCTGGCCCACAGGTTCACGAGGACCGGTTTTCCGTCGCCCAAAACAGCTTCCTCAGGGCGCCCAGCAAAGTTGTCGTAAAACAACTGCGGCATTGGCACGGTCCCCGCCAACGGAATCCGAGCCTGGTCCCGGACTGGGCTACCAGTCAAAACGGATGGCTCGAGGTGGACCGGGCGGTGCGACCGCTTGATGCGTTTGGCTTCACCCTCCCCTTGGACAACCCGGTATCGACCGTCCACTTCCACACCCAAAAACTTCTCGCGTTCACCTCCCGGCCAGCGTACGACCAACTGCTCGATTTCTTCAGCGGCTCCCAATCCGAAATGGACCCATTTGCTCGATTGCGACAAATACGCATCTCCGGCACGTACGGTTTTTATTAAAACAGTGCTCGGTTCCCGGTTCTCGGTTCCCGGTTCGGAAGAGTTCGACGTCGCCAACCGAGAATCGAGAACTTTTACTTCGACTCGTGCCCCGATGGCGTCGCGATTGCAAGTCCGTCCTTCCAATCGGACGGCCAGGTAATGGTTCCGCGAGGGAACGTCATTGCGGCAAAAACGGATCTGCGGACCGTTGCGATTGTTGATCCACAAATCGAGATCGCCATCTTGATCCCAATCGACCGTGGAGACGCCACGTCCATCGTCTGGGAAATCGAGTCCGCTGCAGTGGGAAATGTTGGCGAACTTCGATTGGCCTAGATTGAGGAAGACACAGTTGCGCTCGCGGCCGCTAAACGAACGGCCACTCTTAATCAGTTGATGGAGCATGTCACTCGATTGAGCCAACTCACCACTGTCCGGTGAAGTGTTTATCGAGCTGCGCCCTTGCGACACGACCTGTCGCCAGAAAAAACTTCACAAATCGCCCGTGTCTTCAGTGGTGAAGTAGCCATTGGCAACAAACAGATCCTCCCAACCGTCGTTGTTCAGGTCCACAAATGGCGAACTCCAGGCCCAGCGGCCCAGTTCGACGGACGCCTCGTCGCTGACCTCGCGAAACTTGCCACCTTCATTCTTGAACAGCGAATTGCCCTTGGCAAATCGCTGGTAGAGCTGGCGTGACGCTTCATCCATATCCCGCCGGAACCTGGCTTGGCGCGTAATGCGGTTACCTGCCGAAGAGAACATGTTCGCCACATACAGGTCCATAAAACCGTCGTGGTCAAAGTCGCCCCAGCTAACAGACATGCCCGATCCGTGGTCCACCACGCCTGCTTCTATGGCCACGTCTGTGAATTGACCGGCGTCGTTACGATACAAACAGTTCTGACCATAATCGTTGGCCACATAGAGATCGGGGTCGCCGTCGTTGTCGTAGTCTTCCCAAGACGCTGCCAAACTGTAGCGTCGGTTATTTTCGTCCAGACCAACGGATGCGGTCATATCTGTGAACTTCCATGGCCTGTCAGCCGTGCTCTCATTGCGAAAGAGCAAGTTTGCCCCGCCGTTGTTGGCGTCGTGGTACAGGAACGAACGCCGGGATTCATCCTCGTGGGCTTCATCCGTTGCGTAATACGTGCAGACATAAAGATCAAGATCCCCGTCGCCGTCGTAATCAACCGCCGACAGTGCTTCGGTGTCTTCGTCATCCGTTGGGAGTTCAGTCGCCAGTTGAAATACGCCGGTCGAGTCGTTTTCCATGACCAACACCCGCGCGGGAACTGCCAAGACCAAATCCTGGTCGCCGTCGTTGTCCAGATCCACCAGCAGCGCACTATTGGTGTGATCTAACCAATCCGTCCCCGATTGGGCACTTCGGTCAGTCGCCGTGTTATCGGAGTTTTGCACGAACAACCGATTTGGCAAGCCACCCCCTTGGCAGAGATAGACGTCTTCCAGGCTGTCTCCATTCACGTCACCGATAGCCATGCCACATCGTTCGACGTCGACCATGTAGTGGATTTTTTCGATGCGACGCAGCCAATGTTCCTGGCCATAAATCAATTGAGTTTCAAACGACTTGTTCTTTCCAAGGACGGCGGTTGTACAGTCGGTAAACCAGGTCTTATGCGTACCGCTGAAAACTGCCTCTACGTAGGCCTCGGCATAAAGCGACGAAAGCCGGAGAGTCTCTTGATCATCCCGCCGCCACCGGCATCGCCAAACCATGTGATGTTCCGCGGTAGCGTTGTCCCCCTGGGTGTAGATTTCGACGATGTGTGTAGTGGCACCTCCCGCGTCACTTAATTCGGCGCGAATCGTCTTGACCTTGTCGCGTCTTTCGGTGGTTTCTGCCAGCGGGCGTCCCAGGTCCTGCAGGGCATCTGCCAAAGCCACAGGACCTCCATTGGGCGACACTTCGGTTGACTCAGTCGCTGCCCTCGATACCCGGAGCCCGTCACCATTGAAGACATCGCGAAGATGCTCAGGCCGAAGCCTTCCGCACTGGAAGTCATCCGTCACGAAAGCAGCGAGTTGCTTGGCAAACAACTCGGTGTTGGCTTCCCGCAATTGCAGCAACTGGTGCAATTGGTTTTGGGCAGAATCACTGAAAGCCTCGCTGGACCAGCCGTCGTAGCTGGGATTCAACGCTTCCCGCTGTTTGGCTTGCCTTGCGGAAATCTCCGCCGTCGAAACCAGTGCGTCGCCTGGCAACTCATGAGAATGGGACCCGGCCGGTACATCCGACAAATCGGCCGTTTCGTCCGGGCTCTTCGCGCATCCGCCCAAGGAAAGCAACAATAGCATCGGGACAGTCAACCAGCGCACCAAGCCGAGAACCGGTTGGAACCTTTGTCGCACCGCAAGCATGAATGCAACTTTAGCGTGGACGCCCTTGCCGGTTAAAGCAACCGAAATTGAATTCCAGGTCAAATCTCTCCCCATCCGGCAATGGCCGAGGCTTTTTGCCTTTCGGATGCTGAACCTGCACCTCCAAGACGTTGGCTTCTTCTTTGATGATCACCCCAATACGACTCGTGGAAGGTCGAGTCAGCGTTTCTTCGATGGGGACCAGCGGCGATCCGTCATAGCCCATTGGTAACTATTTTAATCTATTTTAACCTGCTTCGAGCCATTTCATTTTGTTTTTTATCGTGTCAGGGCTTGCGGCAACCCCTCGATGAGGAGCGAGTTCGCTGTCCAAGAAAAGCGGATGGATCCGGACCGCCTTGTGGTGTTTCAGAAAATAGCTGACAGGTGTTTTGAAGATCGTGTTCAGCTATCCTGACACGCGGGACGCCGCAATGTGGGCGTCAACGTCCAACCCTTCTTCTCGACCATCGGTCGGGTGCACACGTTTAACATGAAGACGGGCCAGTATAAAAGCGTCCGTTAAGATGGGTGGTTGTAATTCCCCTTGACTGCTTCCCCACAAAATTCACCAGGCGACCCGGCACCACGAACGTCTTGACGATTCGCTCTGACACCAGGGCCTGCCCCCGGCCGAAGTGGCTCGTATTCCCGGGGTTTCTGAGCGAACGGTGAAACGACGCTGGCAAGCGGCTCGCCTGAATCCAGCCGACAGCCTCTCGCAGATGCCCCAGTAACGCCGGTGTTCGCTCCTGTTTGTGCTAACGGCAAGAGAGCCCCGCGATTTTATCAGTGGCGCCGTTGAGCTTCAAATCCTGGTCAACGAACCCCGTGGGCTGAAGGCGGTCTTCTCGTTTCCCTCCGTGTCGGTTTTCTTGTCAAAAGTGCAGATTCAAAAAAGGTTGCCGACAGGTACTTATACATATCGTCTCATCTGCGTGCCGCCGGCCCAGTCCGAAAGGGGAGCTTTTTCTATTCCAGAGGAATTCACCGATCAATTAACTGAAAACGCCGTGGCGAGAGTCATCCTGGCATTTATCTGTTATCTATTTTCGGTTGTGGCCAAGGGATTTGCGGCATAGCCGCCGACGCTCCTTGACTCTCCGGTGGCAAAGCGAGAGCGCCGCGAGAAACCCAACGAGCTTGCCAGCAAGCCAGGTCTCCCCGAAACTGGCGAGTTCTCTGTGTAACAGAGCTCTTTGGGTTGGACGCATTAACGGTTGACGGGCGTTGAAAGCAACCAGCTAACCCCAGGCATTCAGCAGTCCGAAAGTAAGGTCGTTTTCTCGAGTGCCCTGCATACTCACGACTTCACACGGCAACTTGCCGGTATGAAGCTGAAATGACCAATCGATGTGTGTCACCTACTGTTGGCCCATCGCCTACCTGAAGTCCTACGCCGTCGGCTCCTTCAAGACTGCCTGCCTTTTCTGGAGGAAGCACTCAGGTTTTCAGCCGACCGTCTGGGCAACACGGAGTGACGACAAGCTCAAGTCTCCCTGGCAGGTTCGGACATTCGACGAAATCTGCATGGGCGCCCAGACGTGAAGTCCCGGATGTGTTTGTGGTCGGGTGGGAAACACACGGGGGCAGCCAGCTCGGATCAGAACAGGACCGCCGCGGATTCGGGTCGGATGACCCGGAATCCATAGATGGTGGCATCGCGCAGATGAAGACGGATTCGAAAGGCTCCCCGGGCCACGGCCGGCGCCAGGTTCCCCTGCCCGTTCCACTTCACTTCCAACAGGGATCCGTTCTCGGTGACCGGTTGGCAGTCGGCTCTTGAAAATCCGGGCAGGGTCTTTCCATCCGCATCCAGAAGCTCGACCTCGATCTGGCCGCCTTCCGCTTCTGCGTTGAGAAACAGCGAGGGGTCTCCCCTCTTGGCCAGGAGGGGACGGGTCAGGAGTGTACCGTTTCCCTGGGCTCTCCAACCCGCGAAGGCTCCCTGCTGGAAGAGGGCCAGCCCCACGCCCCGGGTTCCCTCCCAGTCGTGGAGGGTGTGGTCGCTGGCCGTGTAGAAGACCGCCATCTGGCCGTCCACGACCGCCTCGGCCGGAACCGGACGGACGGAGCCGGCGTCCCATTGGCCCGGCGTGCCATCCAGGAAATAGCCATCGCTGAAACGATGAAAGTGGATGCCGTCCCGACTCAGACCCAGCTGACTTCGAAAGATCTCGGAATCGGCTTCGTAGCCATCCATGTACATGACGTACACATGCCGGGCCCGGCTGTACTTGAAGATCCCCGGACCGTAGATCTGCCAGTTGATGGGTTCCGAGTCGCCGATGCGGTGGACCGTCACCGGTGCGGACCAGTGGAAGGCGTCGGGACTGGTGCCCCGGCCGACGGCGCGCTTGCCCAGAACGTGTGTCCGGAAGTAACCGGTGTAGAGGCCGATGCGGTCATCCCAGAAGAAGAGGTTCTGGGCATCAAAGCCGCCCATCCGGTTCACATAGGAGGTGAACCTCCAGTGGATGCCGTCGGGTGAATAGCCGATACCCACGCCCCGTCCCCGGAAGTCCCATCGGTTGAGCAGCATCTTGAACCGGCGCTGCGGATCCGGTTCGGCGTAGTCTTTCTCGACCCAGTAGACGGGAGTTCCCCGGGGCTCCTTGTTGGGATCCAGGAAGAGGATGTTATTGCGGCTCGATCCTTCGAAGGTGACCAGACCCAACTCCGGCTTCTCCCAACGGATCCCGTCCCGGGACTGGGCATACAGGCAAAGGCTCGGGTTGGTCCCTTCCCGGGCTCGCCTCAGGATCTGGTACCACATCCGGTACAGCCCCTCCTCCTCGTCATGGAGAATGGTCACGTAGTTCAGGATCCCCTGCCGCTCCCAGGGTCGGTCGATGACCAGGACCGGGTTGGCTGCATGCCTGCGGAGCCGGGCCGGAACCAGCCGAAGACCGCTTTGCTCCTGAATCAGTTCGTTGTCATGAAGGAACAGTTCGGCCTGCCGGTTGAGCACGAGGGCGTCGCCGGCCCGGATGCCAGCTGGCACTGCCAGGACAAGGACGGTGATCGTGATCCTGACACTCCGACTCAGTACGTGCATGACTTTCTCCAGTTTCTGCTGTCAAGTGGCGGGACCTCTAGTGAGAGTGATTCTAGTCCCCATCCGGCGACTTTAACAGATAATCTTGAAAGCTGTGGCATCCGCTTTCCCGACGAAGCAGTCGATCAGCGTCACGTGGTCGACTTCGCCTTCAATCTCCTACGCCCCGCCGCAGCAGAGCCCGGTCAACTGCGGCGGGACTGCCTGGATCACATGATCGTTCTGAACGAACAGCACCTCAAGCAGTTTTTGTCGGAGTGTTTTGAGCATTGCCCTCAAGCGCGGACACATTGGTAGCTGGAGCGGAACTCGCCGATCCCAAGGGACGCCGATCCCAAGGGACATTGAGCCATCCGATCGTGGTCCCCTGGTATCAACGATGGTGCTCGGCGGGTTCCTTCATCGGTGTTCGAAGCTCGCTGCGTAGCCACTCCTCTGGGCTCTTCTCTACGATAAAATGCGCGGCAGTCACGGTGTAGCGCATTTTCGACCAGCTCCCTACCAAGTCGATTGGCCCACGGTTTCTTTTCGCGATGACCCCCGGTAGAATTGCTTGTGATTTTCCACCCCAGCATTTCCACCCAAGCATACAGGGATAGAGTTCTTGGGAGGGACGGGGTGGAGTTAATAATGAGTATGGCGGGAAAACTGACGCACGGAAAATTTGACGCGTCAATTCACGGCGCTTATACTCCCGCCTTTGAGTCGATAACGGCAGCCAGGTGTCATTCGTGCTGGGTCATGAAATCTCAATGATTTGGGGCTAGTGATTCATGAGATTCAGTTTCGACAGTTGTGGTACAGGCAGTTTCGACAGTTGAGCTACAGGCGTCTCGCCTGCCAAGTGCAGCCGAGACGGCCGCACCACAATAGATCTGCACAAATAAATCTGCACAACGAATTTCAACCGTCATGAACCACCAGTGCCGGACCGAACTTTAATTTGGTCCGGTACCAGAGCGCAATTCAAAATTGGGGTTGGGGCGTTTCAATCAGGTTTTGCAATTCGCTCTAATCAGCATCGCTTATGTACTCGTTCCCAACTTTGACGTCGGTGCGTCGTCTCATGAAGGCCGGTTGTTGCGTGGCCCTAGCACTGGGCTCCGCCAGTTCCAGTGCTGCCACGTTCGAAAACAAGACTAAAAGGTGGTGCGGACAGGAAAGTTTCGGTGGCAGCAGCACAGTGGCGTTTGGTGATTATAACGGCGACGGCTTTGTCGACCTTGCCACCGACGACGACGGCTGGACGAATGTCGGGGGCAAGCGATTTGAGGCCCGCGGTCCTCGCGGCGCCATTGCCTGGGCCGACATTAACAACGACGGACACTTGGACTATGCCGTCGTGCACGGACCCGGGTCGCATTTCCTGGGCGACGGCAAGGGCGGTTTCGAGCGAGTCACTTCGCCAGCTCCTTTGGCAGGCGATTGCCTCGCAGTCGCCTGGGGAGACATCAACAACGACGGTCTGCTTGACATCTATTATGGCAACGGCTTCGGCAATCGTGACTCACTGTGGCGCCAGGACCCACAGCACGAGCAGAAGTGGGTCCAGGTCGGCCAGATCCCCAACGCTTACTGTCGCAGTGTCGTGGGGTGTGATTTCGATGAAGACCATGACATGGATTTCTACGCCTCCAATTACTGGGTCACGAGAAATTACCTGTGGGTGAGCAATGGCAAGGGCGGTGGGAGTATCGATTCCGAACACTCCCTGGTGATAGGCGGCAGTGGTCGGTCGATCGGATCCTGTTGGGGCGACCTCGACAACGACGGATATTTCGATTTGTTTGCCACCAACTTTGTGCAGCCCGGCTATTCGCGGTCCCACTTTCTGCGAAACTTAGGCCCTCGCGGAGGCTATACGTTCGAAGGCCTGGGCAGCCGCGGCGTTACATACCAGGAGTTTTACGCTTCGCCGACCGCCGGCGACTACGATAACGACGGCGATCTTGACCTGTTTGTTTCGACTGTCTCCGGAGGCAATCCGCCCCGCCTCTATCGTAACGACGGCAATTGGATATTTACCGACGTGGCCAGGGCAGAGGGCATTCCATGGCAGGAAGGTTCTTACCAGGCGGCCTGGGGTGATGTCGACAACGACGGCGACCTCGACCTCGTCACTCAGGGCATGCTGTTGATCAATAACGGCAATGATCACCACTGGCTGAAAATCCGCCTTCAGGGCGATGGTAAAACGGTCAACAGCTCGGCCATCGGCGCCAAGGTGAGAATCAAACTGGGTGACAAGACGCTCACTCGCCAGGTGGAAGGTGGCGGTGTCGGCCAGGGTAACCAGAACGACCTGACGCTGCATTTCGGGTTGGGCGACCACGCCAACGAGGTACAGTTCGAAATCACCTGGACCAACGGCAAGAAACAAACCGGCAAGACCGGCGTGGACCGCACAATTCGTGTCGACATGGAGTAACACGCTCCACTTCGCGCGAGTCGCCAGCCCAGTCTTCCGGCAAACATGGAGTTTTGAAGATGAAAAAATGTTGCTTCTTTGTGTTCGTCACCTTACTAGTAGCTCGCACCGTGACAGGAAGTGACACCGTTGCTCCCGCCCTGGAACGAGATCAAAAAGCGGTCTACTCTTTTGAGGGCCGGTTCCATAGATATCTTGAGGTGATCTCCGACCGCTGGCTCAAAGGGATGCGGGAACGTAACCCCGCGATTGTCTTGAATTACCGTGATCGTGATCAGGTGCCGCCTAGAAGTTTTGATTTTTTTGCCGGTGAATTTGCGGGAAAATATCTCACGGGAGCCGTCGAGATCTACAGGCTCACGAAGGACCAGGAGTTGAAACAATACCTTGAAGGGTTTGTCGACGAGTTCCTCAATTACCAGGCGAGTAACGGCTATTTCGGTCTCTATCCTTCAGACCAGGGATACAAGGTCTCAGAGAGTTGGGATATTTGGGGCGAATACCATGTGATGTTGGGATTGTTGTTCTGGTACGAAGAGACCAGGGACGCCAGGGCACTGAATGCGGCCAGGCGACAGGCGGATCGATTCTGCAGTATCTACCTTGGTAAGCCCGGGGAATTGTCCGCCCTCAGGTACTATTACACCAACTTCGCCATAGCGCATTCCCTGCAGATACTCTACCGGCATTCCACCGAGCAGAAATACATGGATATGGCCCGGCAAATACTGGATGTCGAACTCCAACAAAGCGGCGACTACATGGATCTGCTGCTGGAAGGTAAAGAATTTTACGAAATCGGATTGATTCACCGCGAAAGTGACTGGATTCACGCAGCCAGGTGGGAAGCACAGCACATACTCATGGCCTTGGCGGAGATGTACTGGTCGACGGGCCAGGAAAAGTACAAAAACGCTTTCCAAAAAGGATGGTATAGCATCGTCAAGACCGACAGGCACAATACGGGTGGAGTTAGTACCAATGAAGCGCTGATCGGCAAGCCGTACAGACCAGGAGGAATCGAAGCATGTGCGACGGTTGGTTGGACTGCGTTAACCTGTGAGATGTTAAAACTGACCGGCAGTTCCATAGCGGCGGATGAACTCGAAATAACATTACTCAATACCATGTATGGATATCAACCACTGCAGGGTGGTGTCATTAATTTTGGAGTTCCCATGGACGGTATGGTGACGCCTTTTATGGCTCCAGCCTTTTGGCAGCATGGTGACAGGACTGGAGGCGAAGAATTGGGTTGCTGTACGGTCAACGTGTCCCGCGGTTTTGGATTGGTGAGTGAATGGGCCGCCATGAGGGACAAAGAGGGGATCACACTCAACTGGTATGGGGCAAGTGAAATAACAACCATGGTGGATGGTGTGCATGTTCAATTCAAGCAGCAAACCGAGTATCCGCGCAAGGGACAGATCTTACTCTCGGTGAATCCTCAGGAGGCAAAGCAGTTCGCGTTAAAGCTGCGTGTGCCTTACTGGTCCCAGCGGACCACGGTGAAGATCAATGGCACGGCACAAGAAGGTGTTCGGGCGGGGACCTATCTTTCCATGGATCGTACATGGACAAGCGGCGATCAGGTGGAAATCAATTTGGATATGTCCCTGCATTACTGGTCCGGAATGGAGGAAATGTCAGGGAAGACTTCTGTCTATCGAGGCCCCGTGCTGATGTGTTTTTTGGGAGTTCGTAACGCCGCGATGCCAGGTTTTGACGCCACGGATATGGAGCCCCAGTTAGTCGAACGGGAAGGCACCGCTGATCCTTTGGTTCGAATCAAGGTCAAGAGCAGCAACGGGACTACATTTTTGAGAGATTTGGACAGTGCCACGGAAAACAACCAACCCTATATAACTTGGTTGGAAATTTCCAATGCGCCGGTAACGGAATTTAGCGAGCAGAATCCCTTGCGCAGCGGTCGAGTGAAGGCGTCACAAAAAAAACCATGAAGATCTGTTTTGTCGGTTCAGATCTCGGCCCGACCGTCATGGATTGGGTTCGCCACCCCAAGCGGTCGACAAAGGCCACGCCGGCAGAGTTGGTATGGCCCTTGCTGCTCCTGTTTCCATATGCCGCTGCTCCTGCTACTTTTATTCGGTCTTCTTCGGGCGGGATTTTTTTTCCGGAACCCGCGCCTTCCAATGGGGCGATGGGGTGTGGGCCTCCTCAAAGGCCGCCAGGACCTTCTCGACGATTGCGGGATTCGCAGCGGCAAGGTCGTTGTGCTCGCCGATGTCAGAAGTGACATCGTAAAGCTCGACAGGCTGTCCGGTGTTTCGCCTCACACCCTTGTAGTTACCCATGCGAACAGCCTGGGAATAGCCGCCCTCGTAAAATTCCCAGTAAAGATAGGAGTGCTGTTTCTGTTTTTTGCCGAGCAGGGTCGGTACGAAGGAGATGCCATCGGTGCCTGTAGGGGCCTCGGCGCCGGCAAGCTCGGCGGCGGTGAGCAGAAAATCCTGGAAGCTGCCGATGTGGCTGGAGGTAGAACCAGCTTTGACCTTGCCGGGCCATCTGACGATCAGTGGTACCCGGACGCCGCCATCGTAAAGATCGCGTTTCTGGCCCCTGAGCCCTCCGGAGGATTTGAAGAAGGTCGACTCGTTTCCTCCCTCACTGTGAGGCCCGTTGTCGGAGGTGAACATGAAAACGGTGTTTTCGGCGATGCCGTGTTTTTCGAGGCGATCAAGGATCCGGCCGACATCCCGGTCGAGAAGGGAGATCATCGCCGCGAGGGCCTTCTGGGGTTCGGGCCAATCCTTGTTGGCGTAGATTCCCAGGCTGGGAACCTCCATTCCTTCGTTGCGCGCCTCGTTGTTGGCGTGCGGGATGGTGAAGGGCAAGTAGAGAAAGAAACGACGGGCCTTATTGTGGTCAATGAAAGAGAGTGACTCGGTTGCCATGAGATCGTGGGAGTAGGTGACCTTCCTGGTCGCAACCCCCGCACCCTCGGGGTCGGTGGCCTTCACCACGTTACCCTCGAGCTTGACCTTATCTTCATTTTTGAAAAGGAACTCGGGATAGTAATTGTGGGCGTGGCGCTGGTTCAGATAACCGAACCAGTAGTCAAACCCCTGGCGGTTGGGAATGCCGGTGGTGCCTGGTTCTCCGAGCCCCCACTTGCCGATGATTCCCGTAGTGTAGTTTTTTTTCTTGAGGACCTCGGCAACGGTAAGCTCCTCGGGGCGAAGCGGCAGGCGGCGGTTCCCGCGTACAAAGGCGTGACCAGTATGGTAGCCGGTCATCAGCACGCAGCGCGATGGCGCGCAGACCGTGGAGCCTGCGTAGAAGTCGGTGAAGCGCATTCCTTCTGACGCCAGCCGGTCGATCCGGGGGGTTTTGATTTCTGTCTGCCCGTAGCAGCCGAGATCGCCGTAGCCCAGGTCATCAGCCATGATGAAGATGATGTTGGGTTTTTCTTCAGCCCGGGCCTCGGCGGCCGGTAGGGCTGACAGCCCAAGCAGCAGGCAGAGAGTCCTCGCGGGCGCGTTCAGGTCTCCGTACATGGAATTTCTCCCGGCAGCAAGCAAAGCGTTTTCATAGCAATCCTTAAAGTCTCTGCCGGCCGGTAACGACCCGGGGTCGATAGGTCCGCCATTATAGCACCTGAAGGACGCTTCGGTGTGTTTGCCCCCCCCGGAGCTTTCGGGCCACTGGCCTTGTCGGCCGCTTCGCCTGCCGGGAGGAAACTGTGTTGTCGGTGGGGATACCCGGAATGTCGTAGGGACGTCACGGAAAGTGGCATTGCATAATTTAGAAACAAAGTAGCAGCTTCGTGAAGAATCTAAACCGAAGACAGTTCAGTGGACGGTCATGCGTAAGCGGTTGAAAATCTCCGAGCAGGATCTCGTTATTTACCGGACTCGCTCAAGCAACTCTAAACCCACTCTGAAACACCTCGTATTGGTTCTGGAAATCCAACGGTGGGGAACGCAGAATCAGGTGGTACCGCCTCCTGAACCGGGCGACCGACCCTGAAGCAACAGGTTGGGCACGCATTTGGCGCGGCCGCGGATTGTCGTCAATCCGCAGACCCTCCTGGCGGACATGGAACTCTTGGCGCGATATCGATC
>PBTE01000138.1 GCA_002726515.1 Planctomycetaceae bacterium
AACTCAACGAGGAATCTACTCGACCCACACCCAAAAACACCAACCCAAATTCCAATGCACTCCACGCGCGCGAGCCTGTTCCTGCACCCGTAAAAAGCTGGTATTTGAGATATGCATAGAGTGTGTTATCAACTGCCTCCCTGGGTAGTGGTCTCGCTCCTGCATTCACTTTGAAACAAGGACGTTTCATGTCGATCTTAGAAGACCGTGACGTATTGATAACTGGTGGTACTGGCTCTTTCGGGAAAAAGTGTGCCGAGATTTTGCTGCGAGAATGCCCTCCTCGTCGGCTAGTGATCTTTAGCCGAGACGAACAAAAACATGTCGCCATGGCGCGGAATTTATTTCCCGTCAACAAGTTTCCCCAAGTGCGATATTTTGTGGGCGACGTTCGCGATCAAGCTCGGTTGAAACGAGCAATGAATGGAATCGATTATGTGATCCACGCTGCAGCCATGAAGCATGTCGATATGGCTGAATATAACCCGCAAGAGTGCATTCATACGAATATTGGTGGAGCGGAAAACGTAATCGAAACCTGCTTGAATGAAGGTGTGAAACGGGTTGTCGCTTTATCCACTGATAAAGCTGCTAGCCCCGTCAATCTATATGGCGCAACGAAACTTTGTTCCGACAAATTATTTGTTGCCGCGAATTCGCTAGCAGGAGGATGTGATACCAGATTTGCCGTAGTTCGTTACGGCAACGTGTTTGGGTCAAACGGCTCCGTAGTGCCATTTTTCATGAAGGAACGAGCCAAAGGCGTGTTGCCAATTACCGACCCAGATATGACGCGTTTCATCATCACCTTGGATCAAGGCGTTCGTTTCGTGGTGAAAGCATTTGAACAAATGGAGGGCGGCGAAGTCTTTGTCCCGAAAATTCCCAGCGTCAAAATCACGGACATTGCCAAAGCGGTCGCACCAGAATGCCACTTGAAGACCGTAGGGATTCGTCCCGGGGAAAAGATGCACGAGTGTATGATCCCCCGAGATGAAGCTAGGCAGTCGATGGAATTTGACGATCATTATGTGATTAAACCCACCTTCCGGACTTGGGGAACAAAGAATAGCCATTGGGATCTGGGGCGACCTTGTGGGCGCGAGTTTTGTTACGCGAGCGACACAAATTCCGAGTGGCTGAACGTTACGCAAATCCGTAAGCTGATCGCCGAATGCGTGGATGTTCCGGCAAGCGAGCAGGTCAAACGCGCGGCATGAAGTATTTAGTTTCCCATGAAGGCATTCAAGAACGATGTTGCCCTACAGCAAACAATGGATTGACGACCAGGATGTCGCTGCGGTTGTGGAAGTCCTGCGCTCCAATTGGCTGACAACTGGTCCCAAGGTTGATGAATTCGAACAAGCGATTGCGAACTTTGTGGGCGTGCGGAAAGCGGTGGCGGTCAGCAACGGAACTGCGGCTCTGCATTGCATGATGGAAGCGTTGGGCATCGGTCCTGGTGGCGAAGTCATCGTTCCAGCAATTACCTTCGCGGCCACGGCAAATTGCGTGGTCTACCAAGGCGGAACTCCTGTCTTCGTGGATGTCGCCCACGATACGTTGCTGATCGATCCGCAAGCGGTAGAAGCCGCGATTACCCCAAACACGCGAGCCATAATAGCCGTCGACTTCGCTGGCCAGCCGTGCGATTACGATCGCCTGCAGGCCATCGCTGATCGCCACGGTTTGTCGCTGGTCGCGGACGCCTGCCATTCCATCGGAGGCACTTACAAGAATCGGTCGGTAGGAAATCTGGCGGAGATGACGGCGTTCAGCTTTCACCCGGTAAAGCCGATGACAACCGGCGAAGGAGGAATGATCACAACTGACGCCCCTGATTTGGCCGCCAGTATTCGCAGTTTTCGCAATCACGGCATTGATCTCGATCACCGTCAGAGGGAACAAGCGGGCGGTTGGTTTTATCAAATGACCAAACTGGGATTTAATTATCGTCTTAGTGATTTGCAGTGCGCCCTGGGGATCAGCCAGTTGCGGCGTCTGCCGGTTTGGCTGCAAAGGCGGCAGGAAATTGCCGGGCAGTACGACAAAGCCTTTGATGCGTTGCCGGCAATCACTCCCCTGACGACCCGGCCCGAGGTTCGTCACGCGTACCATCTCTATATCGTGCGCCTCGATCCGGCAATTAATCGCCGGACAGCATTTCATGAGTTGCGACAGGCCGGTATCGGAGTCAACGTTCATTACGTTCCCGTTCATTTGCATCCGTTTTATCAGGAGCGGTTGGGAACAAACGCCGGGCTTTGTCCCGTGGCGGAAACGGCTTATGAGCAAATCATGTCGCTGCCAGTATATCCGGCCATGAGGGCTGAAGATGTAAACCGCGTTGTCGATACAGTTTCAAAAGTAACGACTCACCAAAAGCTGGCAGCGTAAATGAAAACCGTCGCGATTGTACAAGCACGCATGGGCAGTTCCCGTTTCCCCGGCAAGATGTTGTCGCCACTTCGTGGGCGGCCGTTGATCGCGTGGACCGTTGAACGCGTACGCCGTGCGAAAACATGCGACGAAGTTGTGGTCGCAACCACAGACGCAACTGCCGACGATGAAATGGCAGCCTGGTGTGGAGCTAACGAAGTTGCCGTGTTTCGTGGTTCGGAAGACGACGTGCTTGCTAGGTTTCATGAGTGTGCCGAAGCATTCGATGCGACAACCGTCGTGCGAATCACCGGCGACTGTCCACTCCTGGATTGGCGAGTGATCGATGCGGTGGCCCAACCTTGCGTTGCAGACAGCGCCATCGACTACGCGACCAACTGCGAGCCGATGACGTATCCGGAAGGCATCAGCGCCGAAGCGATGCCGATGAGAATTTTGAAGCTGATGCACATCTGTGCAACTTTGCCCAGCCACCGTGAACATGTCACACCTTATGTGCGTTTCGCCGCTGACCGCTTTCATCACGTCGCGATTCGCGCCGAGCCGTCGTTGTCGGATGTACGACTGACGGTCGATTACCCGGAAGACCTGTTGATGATCGAACAGCTGGTCGCTGAACTGGCTGATCGTGGAATCCTGGAAACCGCCGACGTGTTCCAAGTAGTCGGGACGTTGCAGCGACATCCCGACATCGCGAAAGCTCTTGGCTTACAACAACGCGACCTTTGGCGGCAGGAGGTTGCCCGTGATGAGCAACGAAAAGCCGCCTAGCCTGCTAATCCGCGCCGACGCCGACCGCATCATCGGAACGGGACACATCATGCGCTGTCTGGCTTTAGCACAAGCTTGGCAGGCAACTGGTGGCGGCGTGCATTTTATTTCGGCGGAACTATTGGACGGACTAGCGGCACGGTTGAGCGCCGAGAGTTTTCGCGTCACACGAGTTTCGGCCACGGTGGGAAGTCGGCAGGATGCTTTAGCAACTCGGGAAATCGTGGCAAACGAAGGCGGTTGTCTTTTTTTGGACGGCTATCAATTCGACAACGACTTCCGGCGGACGGTGAAACGGGACGCCTGGTTGTTGGGCATGATCGACGATTACTCGCACCAAGACACTTATACTGTCGATGTGTTGCTCAACCAAAACCTCGCCATCGCGGGGACTTTATATCCGCAGCGATCATCGCACACCCAACTCTTGCTGGGCAGTTCCTACGCCTTGCTGCGGAAGGAATTCATCGAACGCCGACAACCGCCGCAAGAAGCTCCTCAGGTTGCTCGTAAAGTGTTGATCACTCTCGGTGGCTCCGATCCTGATAACGTTACGCAGAGAGTGATCCGGGCGTTGTTGCAAATCGACGATTCGCGAATGCAGGCACGTATCGTCGTTGGTGCCGGCAATCCGCACTACCAGAGTTTGTGTGAAGAAGCCTCCCGGGCATCATTTGAATTACGTCTGGAACGCAGTACTCCGCATATGCCGCAATTGATGGCGTGGGCGGATGTCGCCGTTTCCGCTGGTGGCAGCACCTGCTGGGAACTGGCTTGCATGGGCGTGCCGCATTTGGTGCTTGTGCTCGCAGAGAATCAACTCGGCATCGCCCGAGCGTTGGATCGCGAACATGGCGATGTCAGCCTGGGTTGGTTTCATCAATGTTCCGAACAACAAATCGCGCGTCAACTGAACGTCTTGATTCACGATCAGGCGAAGCGCCAACGATTGGCGCAGCAGGGGCAGCAATTGATTGACGGGCAAGGGGCATATCGGGTGGCTCGTGCTTTGCGGGAAGAGTATCGAAAGCGCAATGCTGGCCAGGCTGCTTGAGGAAGAAGGCATGCGGGTTTTTTATTTAGGTAACAACTGGACGGGCTGGCAGGTCTTGCAATGGCTTCGTCAGCAAGGCGAAGAGATTGCGGGGCTGGCTTTGCATCCCGAAGTCAAACGAAAGCACGGCGATGAGATTCTCGCCGCCGCCAATCTAAACGAAGAACGTGTCTTTGACGGTTCGCAACTGCGCGATGCAGAAGTGCTGGATGCCATCCGGGAATGCCAGGCTGACGTCGCGGTATCGATTCTGTTCGACTACATCTTGAAGCCGGAATTCCTCAACATGTTTCGACACGGGGTGATCAACCTGCACCCGTCGTATTTGCCCTTTAACCGAGGGCAATATCCAAATGTCTGGAGCATCGTCGAGCAAACTCCCGCCGGAGTTACTCTCCATTACATCGACGAGAGAATCGACACCGGCGACGTCATCGCTCAGCAGATGGTTTCTGTGAAGCCAGTCGATACGGGACTGACCCTGTATCGCAAACTCGAACAAGCAGGAGTGGAATTATTTCAACAGACCTGGCCGTCTATCCGTTCCGGAGCCCCGGCCCGATATCCTCAGAAGGGCGAAGGTAGCTGTCATCGCACGCAGGATGTTCGGCAAATCGACTGCATCCGTTTGGACGAAAAGTATACGGCGCGCGAGTTGATCGACATCCTGCGTGCCCGCACCTTCCCACCGTATGACGGAGCGTATTTCGAACAAGACGGCAAGCGGATTCATTTGCGTTTGGAGTTGATTGAAAGCGAGGCGGCCTGATGATCTCGCAACCTAACTACATCGTCGCCGGTTGCAAGCCGTGGAACAGCCGTGTTTTTGAACAGCTAATCCGGCCCTTGCCGGGCAGATGGCAGTTTGTTTCTTCGCCGCCGCAATTGACCGAAGAACTGGTTGCCGGGGTCGAACCGCGTTACCTGTTCTTTCTGCATTGGTCGTGGATCGTACCAGCCGCGTTGGTGGAGAACCGGGAGTGCGTTTGCTTTCACATGACTGACGTGCCCTATGGCCGTGGCGGCAGTCCGCTGCAAAACCTGATCGAACGCGGCCATCGTTCGACCATGCTGACCGCGTTGCGGATGACGGAACAACTGGATGCAGGGCCGGTCTATGTGAAACAGCCTCTATCACTGGAAGGCGGGGCGGAAGAGATTTATCTGCGGGCGACAGAGCTTTCCGCAAAGATGATCGAGGAAATTGTGGAAACTCAGCCGGAGCCTCAGCCACAGCAGGGCGATCCGGTTGTGTTTGTTCGTCGCAAGCCGGAGCAGAGCGAAATAACCTCGCCGGAGTCGCTGTTCGGTTTGCACGATTTCATTCGCATGTTAGATGCCGACGGCTATCCGACGGCTTTTTTCGAGCGCGACGGCTTTCGTTATGAGTTTCGCCGATCGGCGCTCTACGACGGCCGGATTCAGGCGGACGTTTACATCACGAAAACTGATGAGGAAGAGTCGCCTTGGCCACTTTAGTAATAGCTGCGCATCCCGACGATGAGGTCCTCGGCTGCGGTGGAACGATGGCTCGCTTATCCGCCGAAGGTGAAGACGTTTATATTGCCATTTTGGGCGAAGGGATCACATCACGCTACGACGATCGTGCCAGTGCCGACAAGGAAGCGATTGCCGCTTTGCACCAACGCAGTCGTAAAGCGGCGGAATTAGTCGGTGCGAAAGACTTATTCATGTACAGCCTGCCAGACAACCGTTTCGATTCCCGGCCGCTGTTGGAAGTGGTGAAAACTATCGAAGAGTTAGTCGAACGATTGCAGCCGGGGACGGTTTACACGCAACACGGCGGTGATTTGAACATCGACCATGTAGTTACCTACCGGGCAACGTTGACCGCCACGCGGCCGATGGCCGGAATCTGTGTGCGTCGTGTTTATTCCTACGAAGTCGCCTCTTCCACCGAGTGGGCGTTCCAGCAATTCGCGCCCGCGTTTCATCCACAAAAATTCGTCGATATTTCAGAAACTTTGGAAACAAAAATCGAGGCCATGCAAACCTATGCAAGCGAAGCCCGCCCGTTTCCCCACCCGCGTTCTCCCGAGTCATTACGGGCGATCGCCACACGTTGGGGAACACAAGTTGGGCTTGCTGCCGCAGAAGCGTTCTGTGTAGTTCGGGATATTAGTTGATTTAGACACGTGTGTAACAAGTATTCAAAAGGAATGACCCAATGACGCATATCGAAATCGCGGGACGACGGATCGGACCTGGAGAACCGACTTATATCATCGCGGAAATGTCCGCCAATCACGGACATGATTTTGACCAGGCAGTTGAGCTCATCCGTACAGCGAAAGACTGCCGTGCTGACGCGATCAAAATGCAGACATACACGCCGGATACCATGACGATTGATTGTGACAATGAGTACTTTCAAGTCGGCAAAGGCACGATCTGGGAAGGTCGGGTGTTGCACGAGCTATACGGCGAAGCCTACACACCTTGGGAATGGCAGCCAAAACTGAAACAGGTCGCTGAAGATCTGGGGATGCATTGTTTTTCCACGCCCTTCGATAATTCGGCCGTCGATTTTCTGGAGGAGATGGACGTCCCGGTATTCAAGGTAGCATCGTTTGAAGTCGTCGACCTACCGTTGTTGCGCCGCATCGCGGCTGCGGGTAAGCCCGTCATCATGTCCACAGGCATGGCATCGCTTAGCGAGATCTCGGACGCAGTCACGACGTTGCGCGAAGGTGGCGTAAGAGATTTAGCGTTGCTGAAATGCACGAGTGCCTATCCCGCCTCGCCAACAGGAATGAATCTACGCACGATTCCGCATCTAGCCGAAGCATTCGGTGCTCCGGCCGGATTGTCTGATCATACACTCGGCATCTCCGTGCCTGTTGCTTCGATTGCTTTAGGCGCCTGTATCGTAGAAAAACATTTCACGCTGTCCCGCGAAATGAAAGGCCCTGATAGTGCCTTTTCTTTGGAGCCGCACGAATTCAAAGAAATGGTCTCTGCGATCCGCACTACTGAAAAAGCGTTGGGGTCGGTGAATTACGGCATCACGGGAGAGGAAACGAGCAGTCGTGTATTTCGGCGATCGTTGTTCGTAGTCAAAGATGTGCGTTGCGGTGAAGAGCTTACCCCGGAACACATCCGAGTGATTCGTCCCGGACATGGCTTGGCTCCTAAATACTTGCCGGAAGTTCTGGGACGCCGAGCGAGTGAGAACATTCAACGTGGTACGCCGTTGTATTGGCGGCATGTTGCCTAGAACAACGCCTTTTGGGCACGAGAACAAAGCTATGGCTGCATTGCAACAACTGAGCAAGCGTGCGGAGGATCTTGAACCTAGTGCAACGTTAGCAATCGCTGCGGAGACTCCCTTAGCGTGGTCGCTGATAAGGTGAGAAAAAGATCTCAAGGAGAGAGCCAAGCCGACATGTCCGCGAAGATGGTCTTCTGTGAAACTGCTTACCAGGTCAGTGGTCTCTTGGATCACAAACTGCCTGCTCGCTCTATCGTAGCTCTTACTCCGGAGGCTGCCTACGAGTGCCAAATGAAAGGTGTTCCATACCTGAAACTCGACGACTTCTACGACCCAAACGATCTAATCGCGCAACACGAAACAGCGTTTGCAGATGAGGTCGCCTGGGCGGACAGCGTGGACGCATTCGTTCAGGAGGCTATCCCGGAATTCGCCGAAGCTCAGTTTGCCCCGGCGCGTTGCACGTTCCAGTCGCTACAGTCACTTCTTGACGAGTTTTTTGTTGGGGCCTTTGTACTAGAGAGCTTTCTGGAGCGTTCCAATCCGGAAACGATCGCGTATTGGTCATCGCAACTGATTCAGCCCGATAACATTTCTCCGACAATTTCGATCTACCCCCGAATTCTGCCGCACTGTGCTGGTTACAAAGACATACGCCTTCAGATCTTGGACGAGTTGATCCCGGCTCCTACGTCACCTCGATGTTTCGGATCTCAGGTTGTATCTCGCCCCGATGCACCATCGGGGGAAACCATTCGCCGCCGACCGTGGAGGATCGGACTGCAACGGCTCCGCGACAGACTAATTCGGTTCTCGCCCACCCTGGCAAACGAGTTTCGCCTTCTGTACCGATTCGGATTCAAGCAGTGCGCACGTTCGCTGTTCAGGTTCTCGGTGTCGCCTCAGCGTGTGCTCGTTCTGGGTGGGGGATATGATCTTGCCCCGACCGCAGTTGCACTACGAGCGAAAGGATGTTGCCTGGAATGGTGGGGCAGTTCCTTAAGTCCGTTGCAGCAGGCGCCGGATGGCACGGGAGCAGTTGCACCCTGCGAAAATGGATCTGCGCAGGAGACGGAAATGCTCCGGAGGCTCCGTTCGCTTTGGCCGGTCCTGAAGGAAGATGACGCGTTCTGGATTCCGTGGACCAAGTGGGGTATCGGTCGTAATGCATACGCCGAGGCTCTACTGGCCAATTGGTGGCTCGACGTCGTCCCTCCTATGTGGACCGCATTCAGCCGCGCCAGAGCGAAGTTTGCCGAAACGCGGTACGCCGCCGTGGCCGCCGCGGAGGCTGGCTCCGGAGGGGCCGTCAATGCTGCCATATTGCAGGCTGCGGGAGCGAACGGCATCCCTCGCGTCGTATACCAACACGGCAGTTCAAGCCGGATCAGCAGTCGCCTGTGGATTTCCGCTCTCAGACATTCTGAGCGTCACCTTGTCTATGGAAGTGGGACTAAGGAGCAACTTACGGAGTGTCTGCCTCAGCATCCTGTGGACCGCGGAGAAGTTCAGGCAGTTGGGTCTGCCAGGTTGGATGCTTTGCGCGTCAATCGGTCTCCTCGCGACGCGCGTTACCTTCGAGCCAAACTGCGTCACGACGACGCGCGACCGTTGATCCTTTATGTGCCCACACTTTCCGGCGGCTATGGACGGTTGGTCCACGACTTGGGGGGCTATCCTGACGTCTCGTATTTCGAGCTTGAGCAGCGAGTGACCAGTGTGTTCTCTGAGTTTCGGGACGTTCGCCTGCTCTACAAGGAATTCACCGTGCTGAACAGCCTCTGGAGTCCAATCCCGAGTTGGATCCAGCGTCAGGTGCCGAACGGAGAGATCTGCCCGCCAAGCCTCCGGCTCACAGACCTTATGTGGGCCGTTGACGCCATTATTGTCGATCACGCGATCACGGCTCTCGGCGAAGTGCTCCTCACGTCCAAGCCATTGATCGTGTATGACCCACCCGATCCACACGGCCTTTTGGAACGCCCGGAAGCAAAACGCCTATTGAGAAAGAGGGCGACGGTGGCGGAATGCCCTGACGAGTTCGTTGCTTGCGTGCGGTCTTTTCTCGCCGCCAACGATTTTACCGAGGTTCAATCGCCGGATGAGGAATTCCTCGCCGCCTATGGCACGTACATGAACGATGGGCGTTCGGCATCTCGGGCGGCTGACGCGATACTCGCCTTGGTCCATGGCAAGAGTGAGTCATCATGTTGAGCATCACCGGCATCCTGAAACACTCATCGAAACTGACAGGCGCGGGCGCTATCGGGACAGTCCTCAACCTCCCGGTCGGCATCATCGTTGCCAACCAACTCGGCACAGACGCCTATGGCCAAGTGAGCTTCGTCACGTTGTGGTTGACCTACGCGATGCTCGTCCGTACCGGGGTCTTCGAAGGTGGACAAAGAGAAGTAATTGACCGGTTCAGCAGACAGGAAGCAGACGCCGCGCGCCATACTCAGAATACCGCAGTCAGCGGTGAATTGCTCTGGGGAATCATGCCAGCGACAGTGCTCCTCCTTGCAACCTTGTTCTTTCACGATTCAGTACGGATGACCGGATTCTTCTTGGCCCCTGTAATCTATTTCGGGTCCACGTTCAGCCGAGTTCTTGCGAGTCTTCATTATGCCCGGCAGTCCTTCGGCATCGTCGCGCTGATGAACATGATTCGCAGTGTCGCGCAACCACTGCTCCTACTGGGATCGGTATTTGCGATCGGACCGTATAGTCTGTTCGTGGTTCCGGCTCTTGTCGAATGGGCGATCGTCGCGATGTATCTTCTCTACGCCCCGAAGCTTGGTTTGGCCTTGTCCCTCAATCGTGCCGAAATGTGGCGACTCACTCGGGTAGGGTTGCCTCTCGGAATTGGGGCATTGGTCTATTGGGCCTACCGGCTAGTGGGCGTTACGACCATCGCCACGTGGTGTTCCTCGGATGAACTCGGCCAGTACGCCTTCGCCGCCAAATTGACCGACTTGGCGATCAGACCCATTGCGGATTTTGGTGGAGTCCTCGCCCCCGTGCTATGGACGCAGATCGGTCGCACAGCCGATGTGACCAGCATTGGCCCCGATGCCAATCGCCTCACGCTTGTTGTGACCGCCGTTGCCTGTGCCGCCGCCAACCTCATGCAAGCGGGCTTTGCTCCCGTCGTTTCTTTAGCCGCACCCAAGTTCGAGGGAAGCGTGGGAATCTTTGAGATTCTGGCGTTCAACGTGGTTTTTCTAACGATCACGTTGATGCCTGGTTTGGTGCTCAATTCGGTAAAGGTAGGGAAGCAAAAACTCTATCTCGGACTACTGATGGGCGCACTGATCGCAAACGCGGCTGCAAACTACGCCGTCGTATACCAAGGATGGGGAATGTGGGCCATCGCAGGCAACGACGTTTGGATCCAAGCTGGTCTCGCGGTTCTGGTCTATTTCGTGGCTCAGCGATACCTTTTTCGCAGCGCGGCCGACGCACGCCGAATGTATGCAGTCGTGGTCTGCCTTTTGACGACTTGTGCACTGGTTTTCGCTTTCCTCAAGTTACCTCGATTCGACATACATCCTTCTCTGGAAACCAGCGAGTTGATCTTGGCATTAGGCGTACGTTTAGGGATAGTCGCTGCTGCGTGGGCAGGAGGTGGCGCACTGCTCTATTACTGGCTCGGAAGGGCGGCTCACAGCCCTGCGGAATCTCTCACGTGACTTGTTGTACTACGCAACGCATTGTGGCTCGGTCGAGAAAGGCTCGCGACGCAATGAATTCCTTTGCACTACTGACCAAGGTTTGGGGATGACCGGATCGTTAGCGACACCCTAGGACTAATCGATGAGTAACCCAACGAAGCAATTCATTCTGGTAACCGGCGGCGCGGGATTCATCGGCAGCAACTTCGTACGTCAATGGCTGGCCGAAGAGCAATCACCACTCGTTAATCTCGACAAGCTGACGTATGCAGGTAATCTGGATTCACTGGCCAATGTGGCGAATGATCCCCGTTATCGATTTGTTCACGGTGACATTGGCGATGGGCCGCTCGTCAGCCGACTTTTGGCCGAGTATCAACCGCGGGCGATCGTGAACTTCGCGGCCGAGTCACACGTTGATCGCTCGATCGACGGCCCGGCTTCCTTCGTGGAGGCAAACGTGGTGGGAACATTCCGCCTTCTGGAGTCGGCGAGGGAGTATTGGAGCGATCTCTCGGCTCCGAACCGATCGGAATTCCGTTTCCTGCACGTTTCCACGGACGAAGTGTATGGGTCGCTCGGGCCCACTGGAAGGTTCACGGAGAACACACCTTACGCCCCCAATTCGCCATATTCTGCATCGAAGGCGGCCAGCGATCACTTCGTCCGGGCATATTATCATACCTACGGCTTGCCGACCCTCATAACGAATTGCTCGAATAACTACGGTCCGTACCAGTTTCCCGAGAAGCTCATTCCCTTGATGACTCTCAATGCCTTGAAAGGCAGGCCGCTACCAATCTACGGCGACGGGCAACAGGTGCGTGATTGGCTATTTGTAGGTGACCACTGCCGCGCGCTGCGGGCGGCCTTGGTCTCCGGAACGCCGGGCGAGGTCTACAACATCGGCGGCGACTGTGAGCGTACCAACCTTGACATTGTCCTCGCGATTTGCGAGTTGATCGATTCGTTGCGGCCGGAGTTGCCGCACGTCCCCTGCCGGTCGTTAATCAATTACGTGACCGACCGCCCGGGCCACGACCGGCGCTATGCCATCGATGCGAAGAAGGCCCAAACTGAACTTCACTGGCTTCCGCAGGAGGACTTCGAGTCTGGGCTGCGAAGAACAGTTGATTGGTACCTCGACAACTCCGAGTGGGTCGATCGAATCAGCTCTGGGAAGTACCGACAGGAACGGTTGGGGTTAGGCCGCAATACTTAGAGAAGGAGCACAGGCAATGACCAATTTCACAAAAGGAATCTTATTGGCAGGCGGGGCAGGCACGCGCTTACATCCCGTAACGCAGGCGGTGAATAAGCAACTGCTGCCGGTTTACGACAAACCAATGATTTACTACCCCCTTTCCACTCTGATGCTCGCGGGTATTCGCCAGATCCTATTAATCTCTACGCCCGAGGACATCGGCTCGTACGAGCGGCTTCTGGGCGATGGCAGTCAGGTTGGTCTTTCCATTCATTACGAGGTACAGCGAAAACCGGAAGGGCTTGCCCAAGCGTTTATTATTGGTCGACAGTTTATCGGCCACGACCCCGTCGCCATGATATTGGGCGACAATGTGTTTTACGGGCAGGGCTTCCAGACAATGCTGTCCCGGGCGGCCTCAAGGCCGGACGGAGCAACCGTCTTCTCATATCTGGTAAAGGACCCGCAGCGATATGGCGTCGTCGAGCTAGATCATGAAGGCAAGGCCGTATCGCTACAGGAAAAGCCGAAGGAGCCGCGGTCGAACTATGCGGTCACAGGGCTTTATTTTTATGACAACCAAGTGGTCGATATCGCGTCCAACCTTGAGCCTTCGCCCCGAGGAGAGTTGGAGATCACGGACGTGAATCGGGCCTACATGGAAAACGGCCAGTTGAATGTGGAGGTCTTTGGCCGCGGCTTTGCGTGGCTGGATACCGGTACTTTTGAGTCGCTCCTGCAAGCTGCAAACTTCGTTCAAACGATCGAAGAGCGGCAGGGATTGAAGATTGCTTGCATCGAGGAAATCGCCCTAAACAAGGGCTTCATCACACTGGAACAGTTCGAAAGACTAGCCCGCCAAAAGGACAACGCCTACGGGCAGTACATGCTGGACCTGCTCGACCGGCCCATGGATCTGAGCCGCCCAGCACTCACCAAGGCTGCATAAGATGTTTTCTCAATAACGACTCAACCCGGAGAGTGCACGGAATGCCATCCATTCGTAATCGACGTGGAATTTGTCTTGTCACCGGAGGTGGAGGATTCATCGGCTCTCACATAGCAGACCGGCTGCTGCGCGAGGATTATCAAGTACGAGTCCTCGATCCCTACGCCGATCGTTCCTGTAACCTCCGGCATCTCGAAGGCCAGATTGAAATTGTGTCTGCCACTTCAGCCGACGAAGCCCTTTCCCGCGAATCCCTTGAAGGAGTAGATACACTCTTTCACTATGCTGGCGCCGTGCTGCCGGCTGCGTCGAACGATCAGCCCGTTGCCGACGTGCTCGATCATCTCGCCAACACCCTTCGGCTGTTTGTCGAGGCGGCGGAGAGCGGAGTGAAGACGATTGTGTTCGCCTCCTCTGGAGGCACGGTTTATGGAATCCCCAAGAAACTTCCGATCTCGGAGATCCATCCAACGAATCCCATTAGCTCCTACGGCGTGGTTAAGCTTGCCCTGGAGAAGTATCTCGCGATCTTGGAACGCAAGTACGGATTGCGGTGTATCGTTCTACGCTATGGCAACCCGTACGGGCCGCGCCAGGCCCCGTCCCCCGGTTTTGGTGCTGTGGCAACCTTCGCAGAGCGACTTGCGAACAGGCAGCCAATCGAAATCTGGGGAGACGGCAGCGTACGACGGGACTTCATCTATATCGACGATGCCATCGACGCGACGTACAACGCCTTCCGGTATACCGGGCAGGAGCGTGTCTTCAACATTGGTTCGGGGACCGCAACATCACTCAACGATTTGGTGACAACCATCCAATTGGCGTCGGGCACTAAGGCCAAGGTAGTGCATCGCCAAGCCAGACCGAGCGACGTGCCTGAGATTGCTCTTGATATCGGCAGGGCCGAGCGAGAACTCGCCTGGAAGCCGAAAACTACTCTTGAAGCCGGCATCTCTTCGACTTGGCAATGGCTGGACCGAAAGTTGGTTACACAACGACTTGCAGGTTGAAGGAGCCTGACTGGCATGAAAGAGAAAACACGTCTTGGTCTCTATATGTTTACGCCGATAATCGGCGGCGCGGAGCAGTACCTGAAAGACTTGGTATGGAATATCCAACGCGAACGATATGAGATAACCCTGTTTTACGACTCATGGAAGGATCTTGAGGAGTTCCTGGAACTGGATGCGTGCCCTGACGTTTGTGGCTGCCCAATCGGGCTTTTTGAAGTGAGGAGGCGTTCAGGAAAGAAGCGGCCAGATAAGCGACCACGACTATTCGGCAGGTTCATGTCTTCAGGTCCAGTGAGAGCCGTCAAGCGAGCCCTAGTGCTGCTCTATGTTTATGCGATGCTGCCGATCAACTTTCTTCTACTGTGGCTTGCGTTCCGCAAACACAAAGTGGACATACTCCACATCGTTAATGGTGGCTATCCGGGCGCTATCACCGCGCGGTTGGCGGCGATCGTTGCTAAGCTCTCAGGGACGAAGCGGTGCATCATGTCAGTCTGCAACACACCGGCACCGGTGGCGTTCCCTGGCATCGATGAATGGCTAATTGACCACTGTGTCGCGCGATCGCTGGATACGGCTGTCCTGCCTTCCGACACGCTCGGCCGGTCCCTCATTGAACGGCGCGGTTTCCCACAGGCCAAAGTGGAAACCATCCCGTACGGGGTTCGGTGTGCGGAGGAACTTGCTCGCCTGCCGCGCGAGGTTACGCGTCAATCAGATTCGGCTCCATTAATTGGGATGGTCGCCAATTTCTTGACCCACAAGGGACACGAGCATCTTGTGAGGGCTATGGCGTCGCTAAAAAGTAGGTTTCCCGCGCTGCGAGCCATCCTCATTGGTGATGGACCCACGAGGGGAGCGATTCAGGAATTGGTCGAGAAAGAGGATTTGGCTGACCGAGTCACGTTTTCGGGCTTCTGTGAGCTATCGGAGACGCTGAGCCTAATGGCGACTCTCGATATGCTAGTGCATCCGTCTGAGCTCGAGGGGATGCCTTACGTTATCCTCCACGCAATGAGCCTGGGAAAACCTGTTATTGCGTCCAATGTAGGAAGTATTCGCGACATATTGCACTCCGGAGAGAGCGGGATTGTTGTTCCTGCACGCGATTCGAACGTGCTGGCGGAAGCGATAGCGTCCCTTCTTTCCGATCGAGCTAAGCTACAGCGGATGGGGGCAGCGGCCCTCGATCGCTACTGCCTTGAATTCAGCCTGAAGCGGATGCTGCAACAGCACGAATCGCTCTACGATCGGATAGTGAAACAGACGGGACGCGACGAGAATGCTTGCGCGTCGACCGTTATCACTAGCCCAGCTCGTGCGTTGCCTGGACGTAAAGCCCCATCGTTTCGTGAAGCCTCAGGGAAAGAGCTAGCATGAATCCTCTCGTATCTGTCATCACACCCGCATACAACGCGGCCTCTTATATCGGCGAGACGATCGAGTCGGTATTGAGCCAGACGTGGCCGCACTGGGAAATGCTCATCGTGGACGATGGCTCGAGCGACGAGACATGCGACGTTGTAGCTGGATTTCGTGACGACAGGATCCAACTACATCGAATTAGCCACAGCGGCTTGCCAGCGGTTGCCCGGAATGCAGGTCTTAAGCGCGCTTCGGGTAAGTATGTGGCCTTCCTCGACGCGGATGATGTCTGGCTGCCGGAGAAACTGGCCACTCAGATCTCGTATCTCGAATCACAACCGGCTGTCGGTATGGTCTTCAGCAAGTGCTACGTCTGGAATGGCCAGACGCGTTCGCCTAGCAAAATCGCACCGGACCTTTGTGGAGTCCCAAACCCCGGAAAGCTCTTTTCACTACTTTGCACAAACCCCGTTATCTGCAACTCTTCGACTGTGATGCGCCGCTCGTTGTTTGACCAATACGGTTACTTAGACGAGGACCCCAGGCACCGCGGCACGGAAGATTACGAACTTTGGCTGCGACTCTCCCCACATGTACCGTTCGGCTTCGTTGATCTCCCCCTTTTTTGGTACCGCACTTCCCCCGACAGCCTGAGTTCACATGCCATCACCATGGCAGAAGGAGCGGTGCTGGCAATAGAAAAAACGCTCAAAATGAACTCCCATTTTAACTCCCCGCCATTAACGTCAGGCATCCAAGCGGCGAAGCTTTTGCGACTCGGCCGGGCTCACTGTCTGGAGGACGTTCCGGGCCGGGGAACGCAGCTACTGCTGCAGTCTCTGAGAATCAACCCGTTCAACAAGATGGCCTGGAGGTGGTTGGTACTGAGTCTTCTTGGCGCTGGCCCGCTCCGCTGGCTCCGATCCTTGGCCTACAAGTTCCAGTAGGTTATCAGCGTTGCTGTCACGCCATAGAGCGCACGGCCCACAGTCGATCTTAGGTCGGCTGATTTTCCACCAAGAGCTGGGGCAGTTCATTCCGCGCCGCAGTTCTGCTGCCGTAACACCTCAGCCGATGAAGTTGGTCTTGGTTGATTCTTGTATTTCGGCTATTTCCGTGGATCTGCCAAGCTTCACGATTCTCAGCCGGGCGTGAGCCACACGGATATCACATGCTGATCGCTTCCCGAACTCTCCCAAGCTCCACTAGGCTTTCGCTCGCGGGGCCGAAAGGGACGGTGACGATGAGAGCAGCGCGGCTGATGGCGACCTTCGCTTTGGCCTATCTTCCTTTCGGGCCCTGGCTTAACCAAGAGTTCCCGCTGCAGTTGTTAGGATTCTCATTCTTCGCTACGGCATTTCCAACAGCCATTATCGTACTGGCCCTGCTCGTTGTCGCTATCGGCGATGACCCCAAGCTCGTAAAAGTGCCCAGCATGATGGCAGCTATAGGTCTTACTATCGCCGCGTTTCGAATCCTGCTCGGCGTGAATCCAGAAGGCGGCTTGGCGGCGCAACTGAATCAACTCCGGTTTTTCGTACTAGCGCCCATTATGTTGTTGCTCTGGCGACCTGTCCTCGCTGACCGGTCGACGCGAAACGTTACATCTTACATACTCATAGGCCATGGTCTCTTCTTCGGCATCTTAAGTATGGGCTACGTTCTCGGCCTCCATACGATCGGTGTGGAGAGCGTCAACGCAACGGTCACCCTCTCGCAGGGTACGCGGTACGTCGGATTTGCTGCGGGAGCAAATGTTCACGGTGGCCTCATGGCACTGCTCTTTGCGTACTATTGTTTGAGTCCCATCAGAGAGAAGAGACTTTTTTGGGTTGTCTTGGGCCCCGTTACTCTGACTGGCGTAATGAGTTCCGGATCAAGATGTGCGGCGGCGGCTTCCTGCATTCAGTTGTGCTGTGCCGCCATCTTACTTGGTGGCAAACAACGCATCGCAGCCGGGCTCGGGGTAGTGTTCCTCTTAGGTGCCTTGTCCATCAGCGACCGAGGTCCCAACGAATTGTCCGGCCTCATCGCCAGTCTCCAAGAGCGAATCGACAGGACTGCAGAGGGGGGGGAGACGCGCTGGGCAAAGACCCAAATCGGGCTGGCGGCGATTTCTCAGAGCTGGCAGTCGCTTTTGGCGGGAACGGACGCGAACAGCTTGATTCTCGGCCCCGAGCACATCGATCAATTCTCCGACAACAGTTACATACAGATGGCGACCATCGTCGGAGTGCCGGCGACCTGCCTGTTTCTTTGGCTGTGCATCCGCACTATGAGGGTCGAGCCGGGAAGACGCCGCCTCGAGAAGTTCGGTTACTGGAGTCTCATCTCTGTGACGATGCTTCTGAACAACGCCATCCTGTGGGATATCTGGCTCTACTTTGCGTCAGCTATCTATTGGCTTGTCTTTCTCCCCGAAAACGAGTCCATGGCAGCGCGGTGTACGACGAGAGGCACGCGTCTCGATACCTGGGCCAAAAGGAGAACCGTTCCATGACCTATCAAGTGGGATCTGAAACACAAGTCTGCAGACCATGACCAGCACTAACACAAGTATAGTATTTCTTGGAAATGGGCGCTGTTTTCATACGATGGACTGGTTCCGCAGTGCCCAGAAATACACTCCAGGCCAACCGCCCCTACTCATCACGGATTTGATCGACGGAGAATCGTTCGAGAAGTTAACCACGTCGGACGATCGCGTCGAAGAACTGCTGGTTCTCGACAGAATTCTGTTCTCGAAGCAAACACGGTTCGGGAACATTTGGCGAAATATCGTAAAACTGCTGGTGCTTCCCTGGCAGATCGTCAGATTGCGCAGAATCCTTCGTCAATATGCACGTCCCGTTATTCATGCCCACTCGATGTACTACATTATGCTGGCCAGATTTTCTGGCTGCAAATACGTGGCCACTCCGCAGGGCAGCGAGCTACTGGTTCGGCCATACCGATCTCGGCTGTACAGGTTGTTCGCGAGTATCGGGCTTTCTCGCGCAACAGAGATCGTCGTAGACTCAGTCGCAATGTGTAAGTCTCTCGACGAATTGTTCGGACTCAAGGCAACAATCATCCAGAACGGCATTGATGTCGGCGGCATAGCTACATTACAAGATGAACTGGCGCAACAAAAGATGACGGATTCTAGGCCCAACATCGTTTCGCTTCGGGGGTTCACGCCAAACTACCAGATCGATCGACTGGTGGACGCCAGAAACGAAACTGCGAAAGATACTCCGATTCATTTCTGTTACCCATTCGAAGAGTGCGAGTACAAGACAGTTGTATCCCAGAAGCTGTCGGACGGAGACCATGATTTGGGGCGTTTGAGCCGCATGGATCTGCATATGTTGCTGCTCAGAACGCGATTGGTAGTATCCATACCGAGCAGCGATTCGTCCCCGCGGAGTGTTTATGAGGCGATTTTCTGTGGTTGTTTCGTCGCCGTCACGGAGGGGGATTGGATAAACCTGCTCCCTCCGTGTATGGCAGCCCGAGTAATCGTTGTCGATCTTCACAACAGAACTTGGCTTCGGGAGGCGCTGGAGTTTGCCGATGCGAATGCGCGCCAGCCTTACATCCCATCTCCGCAAGCTCTTGACATGTATGATCAGCAGCGGTCGTTGACCAGGTATTACCACGAAGTCTATCCAGCAGCCTGAATAATATGAACCAATCTCTAAGACTTTCGGCTCCGTCGCACTCGCCAACGGCGACTCCCAATCAGACTAGGCAACGGACTTCTCGTATCTCGACGAAGAGTGAAGTCATGTCGGCTCGCAACCGTCCGTACGAGGTCTGCAACAATTGCGTCATGGACACGACTGACTCAATGATTCAGTTTGACGAGAACGGTGTCTGTGATCACTGCAAGGGCTTCTACGAAAACATCCGACCGAACTGGGATACCGGCGAGAAAGGTTGGGCGCAGCTTCAGAAGGTCGTCAAAAAGATTAAGGCCGAGGGAGAGGGCAAGGATTTCGATTGCATCATGGGGATGAGCGGCGGGGTGGATAGTTCGTATCTTACATACATCGCGAAAGAGAAACTCGGCCTACGACCGTTGGTATTCCATGTCGATGCCGGATGGAATTCCCAAGAGGCGGTCAATAACATCGAGAAGCTAGTGGACGGATTGGGGCTAGATCTCTACACCGAAGTGATCGACTGGGAAGAGATGCGAGACCTGCAACTGGCGTTCTTCAAAGCCAGCGTTGCGCACATCGATACGCCGCAAGATCATGCTTTCTTTGCCACGATGTACAACTTCGCTCACAAACGCAAAATCAAGTACATCTTGACGGGCGCGAATTACTCGACGGAATGCGTGAAGAATCCGCTTGAGTGGCATTACCACGCGAGTGATCTGCGCCAACTGAAGGATATTCACCACCGATTCGGGACGCGCCGCCTGGAGACCTTCCCGCTGACGAACATACTTCGGCACAAACTGTACTATGGGTACTTTAAGGGAATCCGGGTCGTCAAGCCCTTGGATTACGTCCCCTACATCAAAGAAGATGCGATCAAACTGTTGTCCGAACGTTTCGGCTGGCAGACCTACCCACAAAAGCACTTCGAATCGCGATTCACGAAGTTCTATGAAGCCTATTGGCAGCCTGTCAAGTTTGGCATCGACAAGAGACGGGTCCAATTCTCAAGCCTGATCCTCACCGGTCAAATGACGCGTGAGGAAGCCCTCGCGCAGCTCTCTAAGCCGGCCTACGACGAAGAGACCATTGCACAAGACTTCGAGTACATTGCAACCAAGCTAGGGATTTCGGTCGAGGAGTTGCAAAGTTACATGGATGCGCCCAACAAGAGTTACTCAGACTACAAATCGCAGATTGGGATCTACAAGATTGGCACGAAAGTACTGCAGTCCTTGGGGATCGAAAAGAGGACCATGCGATGATCAAGGTGCTTTGTTACGGTTCGGGCAACGTCAAGGCGATCACAAACATCTACAAGCGAATCAACGTGCCGTGCGAAGTCGCAACGACAAGTGACGAGCTTAGGTCGGCAGACAAGATCATCGTTCCGGGAGTCGGGGCGTTTGATCAGACGATGATGTTGCTCGAAGCATCCGGTATGCTAGACACGCTGAATTCGATGGTGCTTGACGACGAAGTGCCCGTGCTTGGTGTTTGCGTTGGCATGCAAGCGATGGCGCACGAGAGCGAAGAGGGTGAGCGGAAAGGACTTGGGTGGATTGACGGTGCGATCAAGGAGATCGACGCGAGGCACCTCACCCATAAACCGAAGCTGCCGCATATGGGCTGGAACTCCGTCACGCCGAGGCAACAACTTCCCATTCTCGATGGCATTGACGAGCAAACAGGGTTTTACTTCCTACACAGCTATTATTTTGCCTGCGCGAACGAAGAGAACGTGTTAACCACCTCCTACTATGGGACTGAATTCACGTCGGCTGTCGCGTCCGGCAATATTTACGGCTTTCAGTTTCATCCCGAGAAAAGTCATCTGAATGGCATCACGATCTTCAAGAACTTCGCGGAGCTATAAGCGGTGTTACGCTCTCGAATCATCCCCTGTCTGCTGGTCCACAATGGCGGCCTCGTTAAGACGGTTGGTTTCAAAGACGCCAAGTACGTCGGCGACCCGATCAACGCCGTCAAGATCTTCAACGAGAAGGAAGTTGATGAGTTGATCGTCGTGGACATCGACGCCAGCGTTAAAGGCAGAGAACCTGATTTTCGATTGATCGAGAATCTAGCGGCGGAATGCAGAATGCCGCTTTGCTATGGCGGCGGCGTCAAAGACGAGCAGCAAGCTGAGAAGATCATCAGCTTGGGCGTCGAGAAAGTTGCGTTGAGTTCTGCGCTGATCGAAACACCGACGCTTGCCAGCAGGATCTCCGAAGCGATCGGCAAGCAAAGCGTCGTCTTTGTGCTCGATGTGAAGAAGAACGTCTTTGGGAAATACTCGGTATACACTCACAATGCCCGAAGGAATACGAAGCAAGATCCTTTCCGGCTAGCGAGAACAATTGAATCACAGGGTGTTGGTGAGATCGTTATCAATTCCATCGATAAAGATGGAACGATGACGGGCTATGACGGCAAGCTAGTTGAGAGGATGCGGGCTACTGTTGACGCGCCCATTACTGTCCTTGGTGGCGCGGGCAGCTTGGACGATATCCATTCACTGATCGATCAGTTCAAGATCATCGGGGCGGCGGCCGGTAGCCTCTTTGTGTTCAAAGGCAAGTATCGGGCAGTGCTAATCAGCTATCCCGGTCGCGACGAAAAGCAGGTCGTCGCAGGCCTTGGGCCTGCCGCTCGGCTTGCGGCATAGCACCGGTACCATGCGTCAGCTTCTTTGCTGCTTCAGAATGACCGTACACGACAGCCGTGAGCGGGTTGGGGTAGCACTCCAGATGGACTTCATTGACGACACGACTCGCCACGGTCGTCCTGGAATGCCCCCGGTTTGACGCATCTCACTCACTGTTTTTGATGGCTACCAAAGTGAAAGTCAATGAATTCAGTGGATAGAGATGAGATAACCTCTCCTCATAAGCAACAGGATAACGATTTGCCAGCTTAACCATCATTCGATGAAGCAGATTCCGAAAGCTCTTCTTTTCTCTCCATTCCCTATCAAACTCGATTTTTTCAATCCGAAATCTTGCGTCCGTGTATTGATAGCGCTGACACAGCGGACTATCAGGATCGAAGTAACTAAAGGAATCCACACTGAATGCCGTGACATGAGTCGGATCGATCGCCATATATCGACTCCGGAAATAGGGAACGCCAATCCGAACTGTAGCACGGTCTTTGCACATTCGAAACAACTCTTCAGCGACCCTGAGGGGTGACGAAAGATGCTCAATCACTTGATCCAGCCATATATCATCGACCGAACCCTCATCGAAGGGGTACGGAAATCTATTTAGATCATGAACTACGCTAACTCCATCCAATTGCAGACAATCGACGCCGGTATAACCCTCCCGGCAACTACCTCCACATCCTAAATCAAGTTTGAGCATAGAACGCCTTTCTAGTTTTACGCCTTCTTCAACCATCCCTTCGGATGGTGTGAAATTAGGAAGCGGTCACACAACTCATCAATCGAAAATGAATTGTGTCGCCAAAAAATCAAACTGATAGGCAATTTGATTTCCACCACCAGAAGTGAGTCTACAAAGTGGAACTGCTAATTCAAGGGAGAAGACGAGTCTGAGTGGGCCATGTTGGAGTGCTACCCATTTTCTGGTCCAACCTTGGTGAGGAAATCCAAGGCTTTCATCTGGCCAGGCTCAAGTCTGCCAGGCTTTGGAGGTCAGCGAGCAGACGTACAAGCGGTGGCAGAAGAAGTACGGCGGGCTGCAGGCCGAGGAGGCAAATCGCTTCAGCAGTGCTAGCACTCTCCGGATTTGCCTAGCTCTCGATGTTGCGTCTACGGTACAGTACGCCTCTTAGATACATAGTTAGGGAGCATGTAGCCAGGCATGAGGCAAGTCGTACAAAACGTCAATGACGGTCAGCTTTCCATTGCTGACCGCCCGGCGCCCTGTCATCAGACTGGGCAAGTTCTGATCGCCAATCGCAGCTCATTGATCTCGGCGGGTACCGAGAAGATGGCCCGCGAGCTCGCGCGAAAGTCCCTGCTGGCGAAAGCCCGAGAACGTCCCGACCACGTTCGACGTGTGCTAGCGAAGGTCCGTAACGAGGGACTGTGGAATACCGTTCAGCAAGTCCGCGAGAAGCTTGATGATCCCATGCCGATGGGTTATTGCTCCAGTGGAATCGTCTTGGCCTGTGGGGCCGGAGTTCAAGAGTTTCAGCCAGGTGATCGCGTCGCCTCCAACGGACAGCACGCGGACGTTGTCGCTGTGCCAAAGAACTTGTGTGCCAAAGTGCCCGAGGGTGTCGGCTTCGATCAAGCCGCTTTCACGGTGTTGGGCGCAATCGCGATGCAAGGAGTGCGGCTGTCGAAGGTCACGCTTGGCGAAACCGTCCTAGTAATTGGATTGGGCTTGGTCGGTCAGATGACCGTCGCGTTGTTGAAAGCGGCCGGTGCCACGGTTATCGGCACGGACTTGGATCCTGCGAAATGTGAGCTGGCAAAACAAATGGGGGCGACTGAGGCGAGGGTCGGGCTTCGTGCTTCAGAGCTTGAGGCTCTTACGGGCGGACTTGGAGCTGACGCCGTTCTGATCACCGCGTCTACTAAATCGAACGCGCCGATCGATTTGGCGGCGAATGCGGTGCGGCAAAAGGGACGAGTCGTACTGGTCGGGGTGGTCGGGCTTGAGTTGGACCGCCGCCCTTTTTATTTCAAGGAAGCCGAGTTCGTTGTCTCTTGCTCGTATGGACCGGGTCGGTATGATCCGAAGTACGAAGAGCGCGGGCAAGACTACCCGGCTGCATTTGTTCGCTGGACGGAGCAGCGCAACATACAAGCCGTCTTAGACTTGATGGCGTCCGGGCGGCTTGATGTCAGTCCTCTTATCTCGCACCGGTTTGCGATCGAAGATGCGTCGCGAGCCTACGACTTGATCGAGAAGGGCGATCAGCCTTATCTGGGGATCTTGCTCGAGTATCCAGAAGTGGACACAGAGCAACTCTCATCAACAATTAGACTGAAGACGCAGCCCAAGGCCGGTTCGGTTGGCGTTAGCTGTTTGGGTGCAGGAAACTTCGCGCGAATGGTGTTGCTGCCGAAACTCTGTGCATTGCCAGACGTGCGTCTCGAGGTGATCTGCTCGGCAGGCGGCGGGTCGGCGGCGCATGTTGGTAACAAACTGGGCTTTGCGACGGCAACGAGCGATGAGGGCAGCGTGTTTAAGGACGACGGAACGGACGCAGTCTTCGTCATCACTCAACACCACCAACATGCCGAACAGGTGATCCGCGGTATTCGCGGGGGTAAACACGTCTTCGTTGAGAAGCCGTTGTGCATGTCCGTTGATGAATTGCACGCTATCGAGGATGGATTGCGTACTGTGCCCAACCCTGCCCTCGTGATGGTTGGCTTCAATCGGCGCTTTTCGCCTGCTGCAAAGTCCCTTCGCAAGTTCTTTGCCAACACGTTCGAGCCGCTCACGGTTTCGATTCGTTTTAATGCTGGGATGATTCCGGCGGATCATTGGACGCAAGATGAGGCAATCGGCGGCGGGCGAATCATTGGCGAGGCGTGTCACGCGATCGACTTAGCAACTTACTTAACGGGCTCGCCCGTGACGCGGGTGTTCGCGGAGTCGATTGGCGGGCGGAATGCACCGCAGGTGACGGACGACCAGTGTTTCATCACGCTGCGGCACGACAATGGCTCGGTGTCCAATGTCGCGTATCTTTCCGGGGGCGACAAAGCGTGCCCCAAGGAGCGCGTCGAGGTTTTTGGTGGCGGGCGGAGCGCCATCATCGACGACTTCCGTATCGCCCAGGCTTGGTCGGGCGGGAAGAAGCAACGACTTTGGAAGGGCACTCAAGACAAAGGCCACGAGGCCGAGTTGCGTGCGTTCATCGATGCGATTCGATGCGGCGGCGAGGCGCCGATCTCGTGGGATGAACTGAGATCGACGACCCTAGCTTCGATCCTGGCCGTGCAATGCCTGCGTGCGGGGCATCCGCTGGATATCGACTTGCGATCGGCCGAGAGCACGCCGGATGGTAACGCGATGAAGATGGCAGGATAATGAGCTTGCGCCTGGCAGATGTTGACTCCTGGCTGCGCGTCTTGCGCACGACAAGGTATCTGCGCAGTTCTCAGATTGCCTATCGGTTGCGACGTGTGGCATGTCGCGCGATACCGTTCGCCAGTGGCAAGCGCCGGTCGCGCCACAGCGACTCGGCCACTTTGCACCAGCCCGTTGGTGCCTTGCCGTCCGTTCCGCTGTTCGGAAGAGGCTGTCTGCAAGGCGCCGGGCTGGTTGAAGAACTGCGTCGAGGAAAGTTGAGCCTTGTCAATCAGACTCTTCCGCTGCTCGCGGATGAGCCGGACTGGCGACTCGGCCATCAGACTGAGAACCGTCTTTGGGCGATCACGCTTCATTACCACGCTTGGCTGTTTGAGCTGTCGCAGTTGGTTGGATCTCACCAAGTCCTCAACAACCCGGCGGATACGTTACTCCGGTCGTTCCTGCAGCAGTGGCTGCGGGGCTGCCGTTTGGGAAGGCCGGGCGTCGAAGCACTCGCCTGGAATTCCTACTCCATTGCCACCAGATTGGGATGGTGGGCGAGGCTCTGGCACGGCTTGGGTAGCTCGTTTTGGAAGCAGTCTCCGGAGCTGGAACGAGAGTTCTTGCAGAGCATGCATTTGCAGGCGACACAGCTCGAATATAATCTCGAATGGGACTTGCGTGCGAATCATTTGTTACGCGACGCGGTGGGGCTCGCTTGGGCAGGACGGTTCTTTGCGGGGCGCGAGGCCGACCGTTGGATGCGGACCGCAACACGATTAGCGATCGCCCAGGCGGACGAGCAGATGCTGACCGACGGCGGGCATTTTGAACGCAGCCCGTTCTATCACCTTGAGGTGATGGACGATTTGCTGTCGCTGGCGTTGCTGTTAAAAGGCAAAGCGGCTCGCGAGAAGATGCGTCAAACGTGGCGGCAGGCAGCTGACTATGTGTGTTGGCTGCGACATCCCGATGGGCGGGTTGCTCAGTTCAACGACGGCGCGGCCGCTTCAGTGGAAGAGCATGTTCGACTTGGCTCAGCCATTGGCATTGAACTCGATCTCGCCCCGCGGCGAGGTGGACGGAATTTCGCGGACTCGGGCGTTGTCGTCTGGCACGACAAACAGTGGTCGCTCGTCTTCGACGTGGGGCAGATTGGGCCAGACTACCAGCCAGCCCACGCGCATGCCGATACGCTGACTGTGGAGTGTTCGTTCGCGGGCGAACGGTTGTTCGTCGATCCCGGCTGCCACAGCTATGACCATGACGAACGACGCCGTTACGATCGCTCGACCGATGCGCACAACACAGTCTGCATCGACGGGACGGACTCCAGCGAAATGTGGCATATCTTTCGCGTGGGACGCCGGGCTCGACCGATGGAAGTGCACGTCGATATTCAGGCCGATCGATTGTCCGCCGCTGCGGCCCATGACGGTTATCGCCACTTGCCAGGGAAGCCTAATCACCATCGGGCCATACAGGTTGCGGAGCACGGCCCGTTGCAAGTACATGATCGCATCAGCGGTGCCGGCGAGCACCATGCGCAAGGCGGTTGGCTGCTCGCTGCAGCTTGGAATGCCACGTCGATAGAGAAGGGTTGGCGGTTGACCCGTGACCTGCTCTGTGTGGAAGTGACCGTTGACTCGGACAAGCCGCTGAACTTCTCGATTGTTCAAGCGAACTATCATCCCGAGTACGGCATTGAAGTCGCCACGCAACGGCTTCAGTGGAAGTATGAGGGCTCGCTGCCGCTGGAGGTTCGCTGCACGGTAGCTAGTGTTTCTTGAAGACCTCAAGGATGGGGACGAATGCACATTTTGTTTCTAACGCCGAACTTTCCGCCGGAAGTCAACGCCGGGGCGACTCGTCAGTATGAGCATTGCCGCCGGTGGGTGGCTGCTGGTCACCGGGTAACGGTGATCACTCCCGCGCCGAATTGGCCGACGGGCGAAGTCTACGCGGGGTACGAGAATCGCTGGAAAAGTGTTGAGAATCTCGACGGCGTTCGCGTCGTTCGCGTGTGGACGCTCGTGACCGCGAACCAGGGCTTTTTGTTACGGACGTTCAGCTTTGTCAGCTATATGTTGCGAGCCGCCCTTTGTGCGTGCTTTACTCGTAACGTTGACGTGCTGGTGGCGACTTCGCCGCACTTCTTCGCCGGGCTGTCGGGAACGCTGACGCGGATGATCACCCGCCGTCCCTTTGTGTTGGAGATTCGCGACATCTGGCCCGAGTCGGTCGTGGCCGTGGGAGCCATGCGGCGGTCACTCGTGATCCGCTCGCTGGAATGGCTTGAACGACAGATGTACGCCTCGGCCACGCACATCGTGGCGGTCGGCGACGGCTATCGCGATAAGTTGTTAGAACGTGGTGTTCCCCGCGGAAAGATCTCGGTCGTCACCAACGGCGTCGATGTCGAGTCGCGTCCACCTGGTCCCGCCAGTGAAGAGCTGCGTCAGTACTGGAACAGCGACGGCAAATTCGTTTGTGCTTACGTCGGCACGGTCGGCATGGCCCATGGGCTGCAAGTCGTTGTGGACGCAGCCACCAAACTAGCTGCCCAAGGGCGAGACGATGTTGTGTTTTGGATTGTGGGCGACGGAGCCGAGCGCGCGAAACTGGAGGAAGAGGCTCGCCGCCGTGGGCTGACCAACATCCGCTTCTTCGGCCTGGTGTCGAAGCAAGATGTGGCGCACTATGTCGCGCGGGCCAATGCCTGCCTCGTCCACCTGCGCGGCACGGAACTGTTTGGCACAGTCATTCCCTCGAAGATCTTCGAGATCATGGAAGCCCAGACACCCATCATCATGGGAGTCCAAGGAGAAGCTTGCGACATCGTGGTCAACAACAACGCCGGTGTCGAGATGACTCCAGACAGTGCCGATTCGCTCCTTAACTGCATCAACGTCGTTGCGTCAGCCCCGGAGCGTTATCGATGTGGCCGCGACTTCATCGTGCAGTTTTACAATCGTGACTCGTTAGCCCACGGTATGCTGGAAATCTTGAAAAAGCATGGGCGGCGCGAAGAGTTGATCACGGACATCGTTGCTAACGAAGACGAGGCGGCCGCCGACTTTCGTCGTGCTGCCTGAAGAGGTCACCAACATGAATGGAGGCGTTCCATGCGAGTCTTAGTCACGGGTGCCAACGGGTTCGTGGGAGCGGCTTTATGTCGAACCCTCTTGGCAGAGAACCTCACGGTTCTCGGCGTACTTCGTTCGGCCAGCAGAAACGGTGACCTACCCGTCGGAGTTCAACCGGTTGTCGTGGAATCGCTGAATGACCTGCCAGCGAACGAGCCGACGATCGGACCACTAGATTGTGTCGTTCATCTGGCGGCTCGCGTGCATCAGATGCAAGACAAGGCCGCGGATCCGCTGGCTGCCTTTCGTGAGGTGAATACACAGGCAACCGCGAGTCTTGCTCGCTGGGCCGTGCGACAGGGCGTGCGGAGGTTTGTCTTTCTCAGTTCCATCAAGGTCAACGGTGAAGGGCAGAGCCGCGCCGAGACACCCCACGTTTACACGGAGCAAAACCCGGTAGCGCCAGGAGATCCCTATGGAATTAGCAAATGGGAAGCCGAGATGGAGCTGCAACAGATCGCGGCCGAAACTGCTCTCGAGACGGTCATTCTGAGGCCAACACTGGTTTACGGCCCGGAAGTCAAAGCCAACTTCCGTCAACTGTTGCGGTTAACGAGTGCCGGCTTGCCATTGCCGCTGGGGCGTCTGAACAATGTCCGCAGCCTGATTTATCTGGGTAACCTGGTGGACGCGATTCGCGTTTGCCTCGCGCATCCACAGGCCGCGGGGGAAACATTCTTGGTCAGCGATGGTAGCGATCTTTCCACCTCCCGTTTGATTCACGAACTGGCGATCGCGCTAGGATGTTCCACCAGGTTGTTTCCATTTTCGCCAGTCTGGCTGGAACGTCTCGGCCGCGTGAGCGGCAAGTCATCCGTCATGCAGCGATTGCTTGGCACGTTACACGTCGATAGTCGCAAGATTCGCCAGACGCTGGACTGGCAGCCGCCATACACTGTGCAGCAAGGATTGCGGGCCACGGCGGACTGGTATCAGCAGTTTAATTCCGACTTGCGGTTGGCGAGGCGCGCGGCATGAGTAAGAAGATTCGTTTTCCGACAAACTGAGGGGTTCACCAATGAAAAGGTTCTTTGACATCGTCGTCTCTGTTATGGCAGTCCTTGTCTTCTCAGTTCCGATGCTGATCGTGGCTCTCCTCGTCAAGTTGACTTCGAAAGGCCCGGCGTTGTACTGGTCGGACCGAGTCGGTTATGACAATCAGATAATTCGCATGCCCAAATTCCGTACGATGCGAATTGAGACTCCCCAGGTCGCCACTCATCTGCTCACGCAATCCAAAGGTTGGCTGACACCGATCGGACCTTTTCTGCGGAAGACAAGCCTCGACGAGTTGCCGCAACTCTGGTCCATATTCGTTGGGGACATGAGTCTCGTCGGACCACGTCCGGCCCTCTTCAACCAGGACGACTTGATTAGCCTGCGAACCGTCCACGGCGTACATCGCTTGGTGCCGGGGTTGACGGGATGGGCCCAAATCAATGGTCGTGATGAGCTGGCTATTCTGGACAAGGTCGAGTTCGACGTGTACTACTTGGAGCATCAGTCGTTTCTGTTCGACCTGAGAATCCTTTTCGCCACTTTCGTGAAAGTGCTGCGGCGAGATGGCATTAGGCAGGTCGGTGACCACGCAGAACTGACGCCGCACGCTGCGGAATCGAAGCGGGCGGCTTAGCGAATCACGCCGAGTTAACTGTGTTTGGTTCGCAGCGAGCACCTCAAGGATATGCTTGCTCAGGCGATCACCGACTTCGAAACACTCTGTGCGGCGTTCTCGCTTTTTCTCTCCGCTGACTTCGCAAACGCAATAAGTCTCGTTGTTTACCTAAACGTAGTCCAAACATATCGAGAGGTTTCTAAAGCACACTGCGTTTGGAGCGCCATCTGAACTCTGGGAACTCGTGGATCAGTTTTGTGTTTTGTGGGCAGCGTTCCAGGGACCGCCCAGCTACCTGATCCGTGCGTAAGCGTTCACGAGCACCGTAGCGAGGATGGGGTTGACTGGGTGTGTCGTCGTCGTCGGTGAGCGGTTTAGCGGTTGCGGGTGGCGCGGCGGGTGGCGCGGGTGTTTTGTTTGCGTTCGCGGCGATCGACTCGCTCCTCGATTCGGTATTGCCGGATGAATTCCGCATGACCAGATGCCCAGTTCCACGGTAAGAGTTGTTCGTAGTCGGTCAGGCCGTCCAGGAGTTGGTCCAGCACATCTTTCACGTACGCCCACACGTCCAAGTCGTTGCGCAACGCACTGCTCACCAGCGTCATAAAGCCTGCCGAGCGTTCGCCGCCCGCCAAGCTCCCCGCGAACAACCAGTTCTTGCGACCCACCGCCACTTGCTTCATCAATTGCTCCGTCAGGTTGTTGTCGATCGGGATGCGACCGTCGCTCAGATAACGCTGAAGCTCCACAAAGTGATTGCGGAGGTATTGCAACGCCTTGCCGAAATCACTCTTCGGTAAAATCACTTGCGTCGTGCGATGTTGCACTTCGTCCAGCCAGCATGCGAGCTCGTTCCAAATCGGCTTCGCTTCGCGCTGTCGTAACGCGAGCCGCTCGTCGATCGATAACTGCTGGCCGCGATCTTCGATGTCGTAAAGTTGATGGTACCAACGAAGCACTCGCGCCGCGTCCGCCGGATACGCCGACGACTCGCGCACCTTGCGACGCGCGTGACTGTTACACGCCGACCGCACAATCGCGTCGCCCGATGCGAGGGCAATCGATTCAAAGCCCGACCAACAATCTCCCAGCAAGTTTCCTTGGTAATTCGCGAAGAATAATTCCGGGCCGTCTCGATGCCGGCTGACCGTAAAGTCGAACACGTTCAGCGGAATCGTCATGCCGCGATAAGCCCACATCTTGGCTTGGATGCTCGACTTGTTTTGTTCGATCGCACGGCTGAACACTTCGTGAATCCGCCGCTGTTTTGAGTCGGAAAGGTCGAACGTCGGCAGCACTTTCGGATACAGCAGTGTCACGCTCGTGTCGTCACAACCGACCACCGGATCACATTGCACTTGCGTTTTGAAAAAGTCCAGCAGCGGTTCGATCACGAAGTGGCATTGCGAAAGGAGGTTGCATTGCGTGCTCCGCGACGGCGTCCATCCACTGCCCGCGAAGTAATCCTGCAACCGATACAGCGGCAGATGATAACCGTATTTGCCGGTGATGATTTCGGCGGCGATGCTCGAATCGTACTTGTTGCCTTCCACGAGGGATGTCGGGCGTTCGGGCGATTCGATGCCGCACAACGGCTGGCCTTCGCAAGCGTACTTCGGATAGATGGTGACGCGGACTTTCAGCTTCGGCCGCTCGAACTCCAGCGTTTCGGTCCTGTCCCACATCGATTCCGGAAGCAGCGTCCACTGGCCGTGCGTCGGACACGACTTCAAATCGTCGGGAACTTCGGCAGTCACTTCGTAACGCGGCAAGTGTTCCGGCAGACTTTCGTCGCGCTCTTGGCGAGGCTTGCGACGTTTGTGTTCGGGGATCGTCTGCTCGAGATCCTCCACCGCATCGGCCAAGCCGTTCGCTGCGTCCGCCGCTTCGTCCGTGTCGCCCAAGTCCAATCGCAGCTGGTTGGGGTCGTCGATGTAACGTTCGCTGCGATTGCCGAAACGTTGTTGCAGCAGTTTATTGTAAGCCAGTTGCAGCTCGGCGTGCTCTTGCGAAAGCTTCTCGAACTGCTGCGTTTGTTCTTGACGTTGGATGTCTTGTTCGCGAAGTTGCTGGTGCTGATCGTTGAGCAACGTCTGGCAGGATGCCAAGTCGTCGGGGATCACAATGTCAGCTTGTGTGTCCATGTCCAACAAGGATACGTATTCTTGTCAGGCTAGCAAGCCCAATCGGCAACGTTTTTTGAAAAAGCAAGGATGAACCAAACGATCGCTTCACGCGGCTCGGTCGTCGAACCGTTTGCGTCGTTGGCCGGAAGCTTCCAGCGACACGCCGGCCAGCAACATCGACAATTGAGTCGCGTCGATTTGCAAACGACAAGCATCGTCTTTGGGAACGAACGCTTCAAACGTGCCTGCTTCAAGCAGTCGATAGTACAACCAGAAGCCACCGCCGTCGAAATGCAACATCTTCATGCGGTCGCGGCGGCGATTGACAAACAGAAACAAGCTGCCGTCGGTGGGATCGGCTTGGAATTGGTCGCGGATGATCCCGCTGAGGCCGTTGAAACCTTTGCGCATGTCGGTCGGTTGCGTGTAGGCATAGATCTTGATGTGACTGCCAACGTTCAACATGATTCGGCCTGCGTAGCTGCTGTTTCGGCGGCCGTGTTTTCGGCGACCGCGTTTTCGGCCCCCAGCAATTCACGGATAACGGTCTGGATGGTTGGCGAATGATCGGCCACCTGAATCTGACTTCCGTTGGGCAAGCTGACGGTCAACACGGTTTGCCAGGTACTGCAACCGCCGCCTAGTTGCACGGCATGAAACGCTGACCGTTTGTCGGCTGCACATCGACCGTCTTCGTCTCTAGCCGTACCGGTCGGCTGCGTGTTGGAAGGCTGCCTGTTTAGCTGACGTTTCCATTTGTAGAACGACGCGATGGAAACGCCTTCGGCTTGACAAAACTGCGCGACCGTGCAATTTGCATTTTGAAATCGCAGCAAGCGGTCGGTCCATTTGATTCTCGTAGCTTCTCGCATCCTGATCGTCTCCTCGCCGCAGCGTGCCTGCAGCCGAAAGAAACCCACACCCTACCACCAGCGCCTACAACCGTGCTGGTGAACGCTTACCTGATCCGTGCCGAGTTGCTTGCTGGCCGTTTTGCCTGTTCCAAGACTTTTGCACGGTTGGCTTGGGCTAACATGTCTCGGAGTGTTTGGTCGTCCGGTCGCCGGCTCGAACACCACTCCAGGTGTTCGAGCGCCTCTGTCGCACGCGATGCCTCGAGCAAGTGTTGTCCAAGCAATTGCCGCGTAGCGAAGTGACTTGGCTCCGCCGCCACGGCGTTCTGCAAGGCGGAGATGGCTTCTTCCGTTGCGTTGATGGCAAAGTAGAACACACTCAACTGGCGCAGTGTGTCGGCCAACTCGTGGTGCTCTTGCTGGCGGCTTAACGCTTCTAGCTTTGGAATGGAATACTTCGCTATCGTTTGCGCTGATTCAATGTCTCCGAGTGAGGAATAGTGCGCGTATAGAGCGCGACGACCAGAAACATCGGGCTCGAAACGATCCATCAGATCTTTAGGCGGTATGATCGCTGCGAGCTCGCGCAGGAGCCGATCGCGAACGTCCGTCTCTTGGTGGAAGGCTTGCTTCCAGAGGTCGAGAGCCCGCTCTATATCACCCTCTAGCAGCGCCTCCTGACCGGCCACGTACAGCACACGGCCGTCGTGGGGTCGGGTCGCAAGTGCTTGCTGGATGTAGGCAGTCTTTCGTTCGCCCACTGGACTCTCCAGAAAAGCGAGACTCGCCAGAAATGTGTAGCCCTCACCTTGTAACGGGCAAAGCGTGACGCCTCGCCTCGCGTGTTCAAGAGCTTTATCAATCCATCGTCGGTTCTCACCAACGGCGCGGTCGATCCACTGATTCATCGCGTTGCGTGTCGGAAATTGGGATGCGAGAGCCGCATCACGAATCTGCGAAAGAGGCATCGGATTCTCGGCCGTTAGTTGTTCGATATCAAACCGCTGAAGATAAACGCCAGCGAGGTGAACGTGCGCCCGCGCGTTCGTTGGATCTTGCGAAACGGTGTTCTCAAGATGGCGCTCCAAAGCAGCAAGTCGATCTAGATCCATTCGGTCAGACGTAAGGCCGCGTTCTTGACGGGCTACGCGGCGATACGCGTTCCAGGCCAATGCCGACTTGGCTGGGCCGTATGCCAGGCTTGTTGCCAGAATCGCCACTGTGGCGCAGACGACGCCGACTGCGCCGAAGCCGAGTTGTGGAATGGCTATCGTCTTGGACGAAGCCCGGACTGGAACCTGTTCCCGCTCTGTATCAAGCTCTTCCGCAATAAGATCTCGAACGCGAAACGCAACCGCAATGAGCAGGATGGTCGTTGTCATGCAGGCGGGAATATACCAAACGAAATCGCCAAAGGAGTGCAGAACGCTCGCCACCACCCCCGGAATGAAGGCAACCGAAACTGCAGACAGTGCGGGCGGCACCGAGCCCCATACAGCCGCAACCGCCGCCCGGAAGATCATGACGATCCCAAGTAATACGAGCCCCGTGCCGATGAGCCCCGTCTCGACCAATAGCTGCATGTAGCTACTCTCACCATGTGTGAACTCGACATCAAAGTGTTCATCCAAATAGGCCGGATAAATGTCTCGGTGTGTGCCAACCCCTGTTCCAAGCAGCCAGTAATCAGCGATGATCTTGGTATGTGAACTCCATAGCGCAGCTCTCCCACGCGAGAGCTCCTCCAGTGACTGCGATTGCTGAAGCGTGCCCAGTTTTCTGGCGAGTGGTTCGTATCCGAAGATGCCGAGCGAAAGCAGCATGAGTCCCGCGACGACTCCAATCGCCAGCATGCCACGACGTCCGAGCATCTGTTTCCAGACGATGATTCCGAGTGCCAGAGACGACGCCGCGAGGATCGCGATAAAGCCGCCTCGGGAGAAAGTCAGCAAACCTGCGAACACCACGATACCGAAGCCGACCCACAATGACTGCGCTAGGGTCCCGTGGCTCGTCCAGAACGAACGCGGCTGCGTTCGTGAGAAGGATTGCCGGGTCTCACGCCTATCGCCGCTGAGAGTTGATATCCACCATAGAATGGGGCCGATTCCCAAGGCTAATAGCTGTGCAAGGTGGTTCTGATTCTGGAAAGTTCCCTTGACAACATCCGAAGTTGTCCGCGACGGGTGTTCGAAGACCCAGAGGAACTTTCCGTTTCCCAGGAGGAACTGTAGCAGTGCGACTACTGCCGCAAAGCAGGTAGCGCACGCAATGAGCTTCAAGAGTCGATGTACATCCTGCAGGGTATCTAGACGCTGATACGCAACAATGAACAACAGGGCATACGCGACATACACGCCGAGTCCGATCCTCGTCGCCACTGGGTGAAGCGATACTTGTGTCCAGCTTCCGATGGTGAGAGAAGAATCGTTTGATGTAACCCATATAGGGAGGAGTTCGCCTATGCTGGGAGAGAGCAATTCCAACAAGGGCTGTGATAACGGGACCAGTTGCAGCATGAGCACGCCTAGGCCGGCGACCAACAACCACTCGACTCGCGACCAGCGCCAGCTTTTGGTTTGAGATGTAGCTTGAAGCAGATACCACGCGATCGCGGTGCTAGATACGATAGCGATGAAGACAAAGCGACCTAAAGGCCCCCTTCCCCCCATGAAGAGCGGCGCGATGAGTACGGAGGCCGCAATCCCAAGGTCAACAACAATACCGAGCCACTGCCGCCACGGTCTCAGTACTTCGCGATCGCGAAACGAAGACTCCGACATCTAAAGGCTCCCCCGTTCATGAGTTCAGGTTTCGCTTATCGTTACCGAACAGTAAGCGCAGCGTTCAGCATGAAGAGGGGATGTTAGTAAAACGCGGCAGCGCAACAAAGACCAAGATTTGGCCAGCTAGCGTCAGATGGCAAGCCGATTCGCTTGTTGACCCGATCGTCATGCCGCGCGCCGAGGTTGTATCGAATCGGAAGCTGAAGTCTGAATGTCATCTTCGTCTTCCTCATCCATACCGTACCCGTCGTCATAGCCGTAGCCATAGCCGTAACCATAGCCATAACCTCCGTAGTACCCACTGCTATCATCGCCAACTCGGTTCGGGACAACGCCGATCAGGTTGACACCCATCGACAACAGCTGCTCTGCAGCGCGCAACACGAGTCGACGATGATTCTTTTCGGGCTGAACAACAAGCATGATTCCATCGACCAGGCGACCGACGACGGCCGCATCACTAGCAGCCATCACAGGTGGACAATCGATGAGCACCTGGTCGTAATGCGTTTCAGCCCAAGCGATCACATCAACGAAGCGCGAGTCAGTTAACAGCTCTACGGGATTGGGCGGCTTGGGACCGCATACCAAGACGTCTAGTCCGTCTACACCAGCCGCCTGAATCCGCTCTTCGCACATCGCTGGCACTTCGTCATTTCCGCGAAGTATATCCGACAGCCCGGCAACTCCGCGCAGTTGGAACAACTTCGTCAAGCCGGGCCGGCGCAGATCGCAATCGATCAACAGTGTCCGTTTGCCCGCTTGGGCGTACGAGACAGCTAGATTCGTCAGAACGGTTGTCTTGCCATCACTCGGCTCAGAACTCGTGATGGCAATCCGCTGCAGATCCTGTCCCGAAAACGCTAGCGTCGTGCGAAGTGTGCGGAACGCTTCGCTTTCTACCGCCCCTGCCGCAACATGCACTTGCAACGACTCGGCTCCTTCATTACCAGCAACCGTAAGTCTTCGCACCATCGCCAAAACGGGGACACCTAGTTGGTCCCGCAATTCATCCGGAGACCGGAAACGATCATCGACCAAGTCCATCACATAAACGAGTGCGCAGCCGATTCCAAGTCCGCCTATTAATGACAAGATTCCTGTCAGAGCCAATCGCGGGGAGACTGGCCGTTCGTTAGCTTTGGGTTCGTTCACCATGGATACGCGGACGTCGCCACCTTCGCTATTCAGATCGACATTAGCAATCCGGTCGAGCAGCATGTCATGTACATTGCTCAATCTCTGCACTTGGCTCTCAACAATGCTCAACTCCGCATGGCGATCGTTGAGGCGAATGGCACTGGCCTCGGCTGCGACGTACTCACGTTCAAGATCCGCTTCCAGTTCCCATGTTTTGCTCAATCGCTCTTCAACCATGCCGAGTAGCATCGGCGCCATCTGCTCACTTTGAACGCCATCCAGCCGACGGTTGACATTCGCTTGAAACTCTTGAATGTGCTGCTCGGCGTTCCGGATGTTACGTACAAGTTCCTGTACTTCCGGATGCGTCGGGCCTAGATAGTCGCGGGCCGTGTCGAGACGAGCGCGATCCGCGAGTAGTTTTCGTTCGACGCTGTTAACGAGGTCCGTAGCTTCCGGACTTAAGCCAAGTCCGCTCATGACTAATTGTCGGCCAACAAGGGGCTCGAGATCGATCATGTGTTGCCGCAAGTCGCTGCCATTACGAACTGCCATGCGCACTGCGCCAAGTGACGCCTCTAGCTGCATGCGTTCCTGTTGGACCTCTACTAGAGCGTTGTTGAGAGTAATGACTCGCTGCACCATCGGGTGTACAACCGTCGTCGAACCCTCAGTACCAAGGGCACCAACAGCACGCTTGAGCGAGAGCATCTCTTGTTGCTTTGCCTGTAGTTCTTGTTCTTTCGCCACCCGCTCCTTCTCGAGAATCGAAACTATCTCGACGGAGACATCGGTATGGTTTTCCTTCATGAACTCGATGTAGGAGTCAACGACGGCATCGACGACTGCCTCAGCAGCGTGTGGGGACTTGGAGCGGTAATTCAACTCAACGATATTGGTCCGTCGGAGCCCGCTCGCGGACAGGTTTGCGCGGAGAGCGTCGATCCACTTGTCTCGCGGCAATCCCGCGAGATCGATCCGCGCCTCGGCAGGTGATTTCAGGAGCCTTTGGATCGCCCCATCAAGTACGACGGCGCTGGAAAACAGACGCTCGTAGGTCGGAATCAAGGCGTCTTGCTGGGCGTTCGGCATCATCGTTGAGTTGAGGATGTCGGTTCCGGTTTGCGTGATCAACAGCGAAGCCGTCGCCGCATAAACCCGACTCGCCCTGTAGTAGTAGAGGCCACCAAGTAAGGCTGAGACTACCACGCAGGTAATGACGTATGACCGCCTGTAATACACGACCCGCAAGAACTTCGCGACAGCTTGAACCGCTTCAGCAGCGCCGTCTTGGGGATCATGCAGCTCGTCGAACGAATGCGGCGGACTCACAGCTCTCAGTTCTGGCGTCTGGCTCATCGGAATTCTCTAGGTCTTGATAATCAGAGTCCCGGGATCGCGGCCGAGAAACCAAAGCGGATGAATTCGCGGACGGTGCCGACAACAAACGTCGTCGTCGTCTCCTCGACGCTGATCACGTCGCTGGCGGCCAAGCGAATATTCGAGGCGTTATCCCGCTTTGCCGCTCGAACGGAAGCCTGGATCACAACAGGAGTTGACTGACCTGGAGCCCGGCGAATGATGTGCACCTTGTCAGCCAGTTCCAGCGTTCGTCCTCCACCTAGGGCGATCGCGTCGAGTAATCGGAGCTCCTGCTCCGTCGGCATTTCGTATTGGCCGGACTTCTTCACCAGCCCGATGACATGCACGAAGCGTTTCGGTTTCTTCATCACCATCACGGTCGAGCCGTCTTCGAGGCGATAGTCTCGTTGTTGACCAACAGCGACCTGTTCGAGATCGATCCGCTCAGCCCGAGGGGGCGTCGCTGCCGCGACATTCCCGTTGTACGACGCTGGAGTGACTTGCCGTGGCGGCCTCCGAATCTCGACGATTGTGCCAGCTTCCTCACTCAAGCCGCCCGCCATGACGATCGAAGAGAGCACGTCGCAACTGGATGCAGGCAACTCGTGCGTTCCCGGCTCCTCGACCGCCCCAACCACGGTGATGCGATTCGTGCGACGCTGCGTCAGAATGACGGACACGTTCGGTGAAATATATTTGCCGCGCCGAATGCTCTCACTCCGCACAGCAAGTTCGGCTTGTGTCAGTTCAAGTCCCGCTACGACGACCGGACCGACGAGCGGAACGTTGATCGCACCATCATCCGTGACTCTCCCCTTCCAGACGGCCGGCGTGCCCTTTTCGATTCCGGTAACGATCGAGACTTCAACGACGTCGCCTGGGTACAAAACTTGGCTGTTGCTCGTCGCTTGGGCAAGCTGCGACAAATCAACGTTTTGCAGGTTGCCGTACCGAGGCGCGGCGAACTGGGGTGGAAGAGAGCTGGCTTGATAGAGACCTGCCTGCTGACAGCCCGCTGCCGCAAGCAGGCACAAACAAGCGAGTAGAAGCTGTCGTGATCGCAGTCTGCGTGTCGAACGCCAAACCATCGCTAGGCCCATCTTCAAGTCGTGTTGCTCGTCTTGCCGTTCCATGGAGGCCCGGGCGTCGCTTAGCTCGCGCTGTCTCTCGAGTTATGAATCGCGATGGGGATCGCGATGGCAGCCGCGATCACGAGACCGATGAGAACGGGACCAGACAGGAAATCCGCGATCGGACGCTGCCCTCGTTGAATCTGCTGGTTCGGAGTCAGCAGGACGCGCTTGGAAGCTGTCGGCGGTGCAGTCCCGTGCGTCCAGCATCGCACAGCTATGTCCGCGTCCTCAGCCGCCAACCGAATCACCCCGGCTTGGACATTCGTCAATCGGAAACGTCCCTCGGAATCGGTCTTTGTCTCAGATCCGCGGTTGGCAACAACTCGGACTAATACGCCAGCCTTGGTTTGCCCTTCGGAGCCATACAATTGTCCAGAGAGCGAGTGATCGGCACCCAATTCGACATCGAGGACCGAAGCTTGCGGAGTTGCGGCTCTGTCGTTCGGAGGCGCGGCTGACACGGCATTGGAATGCGTAAGACTCGATATGGTAAAGGCGAACAGAACGCCCCATGACGTGTTTCGGTATAGTTTCATTCAATCGCTCCATCAGCGCCAAGCTTCGTCCAGATGGCGGTGCGAATACCGCGAAGAGTCCGGACAGCCACCACCAGAAGGTGTGAAGCGGCGGGATAGTAGCGAAAACCCAAGCAGGGAAAAAGATCAGTTGCGAAAGGCGAGTGCAGGCATTGAGAGCTGCCTCGCGTCTGTTGGACTGTCCAAGAAGAGAAGCGAGCCCCGAATAACTGCGGGGCTCGCGTCGATTTTGTTGAATTGGTCGTCCTCTAGCTTGCGTCGTCATCGACAGCCAGCGGAATGGCGATTGCCGCTGCGACGATCGCCGCGAGCACCCACGGGTTCGCCAGCCATGAGAAGTGGTTGGCCCACCCTCCGCCACCGTGAAGTTGCCCACGAACCACCGTCTCGTCGTTAACAAGTAGGGCTTGTTCCGCAGCGGCGGGAGGAGCGGTGTTCGGTGCCCAGAAGCGATAGACGACGCCGGTCTGTGCAGTTTGAATCCCAAAAACACCGGCCTTCAAGCCACGGACTTCAAAACGCCCCTCGGCATCGGTCGCTGCCAGTGCCACCGGTTCGCCGTCAGATACGACTGCGAGACGAACGCCAGCTTGCGGAACTGCTTGTCCATCGACGATCTGGCCGACCAGTCGCCCGCCAGGCTGAAGCGCGACATCTTGGATGGGAGCTGCGGCGCGCGCAAACTGCCCGCCGAGTAAACCCATACATGCCAGCCCGACGGTGAACGTCTTTAGTACTTTCGCGATTCTCATGCTATTACCCTGCGTCGAGAGATTGTCTGTGTTGCGACAAGAAGTAACAATCGGAGATTCACCGGCCCAACTACAACGAAAAACTGGGAAACGAACACCTTTTGCCGTTGGAACACATCTGACATTGAGAGCGCAGACAGGATCCACCGACTAGGGAATCCTGCGAAGTTATAGAGATCGTGCGTGCTAGCTGGCGTCATCGTCAATCGAAAGTGCGATGATGGTGCCAATAACGCCAACTACGAGAAGCGCTCCAATCCCATGCTTCCCAAGACCAAGATGGTGGCCGTTTCCATGCAACAGATCATGTACGCGCTCCTGACCTCGAACAGTTAGTTCATTGGGAACCAACAAGATTCCTTCGGCTGCCGAGGGTGGAGCGGCATTTGAATTCCAAGCTCGCACAAGTGCGGCCGACTTTCCGCTAGCAACGACATAGACGCCGCTCTTTAATCCGGTCACCGCAAAAGCGCCAGAGTCATCGGTTACTGTTCGAGCAACTTCTCGATCGCCTTGTCGAATGCTGACAATTGTGTCAGCCTTGCCGATCGCGTCTTGGTTGACGACTTGTCCGCGAATTGTGCCACCTTGCCCGAGCGCAAGGTCAATAGTAACAGCAGCTTGTCGAACGCCGCTGACAGCGTCCGCAGCGTGAGCAATCGCCTCAGGCGGCAGTAGGAGTCCGAACGTACTCAGGGCAACGGCTGCCCCCGTAATGAATTGCTTTAGTCTCATCGTCCAACCCTACCTGGTTTGCGTGTGAAGACATCTGACGCGCCAACGACCTCAACAACTATCGGACCTGTACTTTCCCATTATTCAAACTTACCGCGCTAGCCGGCAGACTCTCCCTATCTTTGCTCTTCTGCTTGTTACATAAAAAAATCGGCCCTCGTCCTGCCAGACGAGAGTCGATTCTTGGAAGAAAACCGCTGAGCTTTGCTAGCTTAGCTGGCGGGATCGAAGTCGCGGATGTTGTAACCGATCACTCCGCCGATAACTCCCGCCGCGCCCAACAACCCACCGAGCAACAGGGGCTTTCCAAGATGGCCACCAAAGTGATCGCCGATCGCTCCTCGCACGATGGGCTCCTGTCCGCTGACTAGTAGTACGTCGGAGACGGCGGATGGTGGGGCTGCGCCATCTGCCCACAAACGGTAGGCGATCGCAACGCCGTCCGTGTGCAGTCCGTAAACGCCGGCGCGCAAGCCACGAAAGGCAAAGCGTCCCTCGCGGTCAGTCTGAGTGCTGGCCACGACTTCTCCACGAGACAACAACTGCACGGTCCTCCCGGTTTGCGCTTTCCCGTCCGGCGACAGCAGCGAGCCCTGCAGAGTTCCACCAGCCTGCAAAGCGGCATCTCTGACAGTCGGGCGAGTCACGTGCGTGTCCGCCAGGCTGATCTGTGGGAGTAGCATGCCGAAGACGGCTCCCGTCACGAGGCAACTCCGAGTTCTAGACGCAAGTTTCATGTGAGAGTCCTCCAATGTTTGGATTGCTTATGTTTTCCAGTTGCGAAAGTGATCGAGAAATCGTTCGGTCAGATCAGGCATCTTGCTCTGCAAACGCTGACTCAGCGTGCCCGGCGGCGTACGCGCATTGATCGCGGCGAGAAACGAAACGAGTTCCTCATGTGCTTCCGCCGGGCCATGCAACATGAAATGAACCCAGGCCCAGGCCTCGCGGTATTCGTCAACTCCCATATCCGCCAAATTACTGATTCCTTCCAACTGCTCGATGTCAGGAACCTGTGCAAACCGCGCTGACCAACGAATGCGACTCAAATGGGGGCTATCGTATGCTCGACGCGTCCTCGCTGTTTCAAAGTACTCCGCCAAACCCTCGTCCACCCACAGCGGCACGACCGGTAATGCGGCGTGAAGCAAAGCATGTGTGCTCTCGTGGCGAACGTCCGTTTCAAAGTCCACACTCCGATAGGCGAAGACCATTCCGGGACCGCGATCCTTGATGTACAAGGCACGCCGGAAGGGTACTTGAGGGAAGTACAGTCGCAAGTACTCTTGGTAGGTCGCCTTCTGTGAAAAAAGGAACAAGTGGATTGGCTCGGCAGCAGCAGGAACACGCAACTGTAATGTTAGATCCCGCTGCAACCCGGCCATTTCACGCCATAGCCCCTCAAACTCGTTGAGTGGAAAATCGGCGTGGCAGAAGAACGCTCCCGCCATTTGCTCGTCCGGCCACGAACTCGACGCAATGCTTCGCGGCGTCATCGCCGATAGCGAGCCGATCGAGACGCAGCCAGCGACTGCGCGAAGAAACCAACGCCGTTCCACGATCACGTCTAGCCCGCCTTCCGCCAATTGAACCAGTTCGAAAAGACGCCTCGTTGTGGCTTGCGACGCACGATTTCCACCTCGCGTCCTTCCGCCACCGCGGCGGGATTGCCGCAGCACAGGTCGATCGCGGTCTCTTCGCCGATCAAATCGGCGGCTCGTTCGAACGCCCGTCGTATCAACGGCCGACGCGCGCGCGGACTGTGAGCATCCGTGGCAAGAAAGTCAACCAGACCTTGCTCTAGCATCCACTCCGACATTTGTTGCGAACCGGGTCCGAACGTTCCCATCAAGCTGCCGGCCGTAACTTGCATCAAGCAGCCGTAATCGACGAGCGATTCGATCAGGTGCGGCTGCTTCAATAGTCCTTGATTGCGCTCGGGATGCGACAAGATGCCGACCATGCCAGCTCGCTCCAAGTCGTCGAGAACCGGCTCGAGCGGAAAGTACATCTCGTGTGGCAGCTCCAACAGCACATGACGCCCGTGGTCGCCGAGCGTTAATACTTGGCCGTTCCGCAACCCCTGAATCATCCCGTCATCGATGCGTACATCCGCACCGGGAAGCACGCGCAGCGGGACGTTGTGGGAGTCGAGCTGAGACTGCAGCTCTGCGGCTCTGCGTCGAATGTCATCGCCCGTGTTGTGTGCATACGTGCCAAGTTGGTGCGGCGTGACGATGATCGTTTCGATGCCGTCGGCGGTCGCCATCTCGGCCATGGCGAGCGATTCATCCCAAGATTTCGACCCGTCGTCGATGCCGGGGATGAGGTGGCAGTGAATATCGACAAATGGTTCTTGCATATTCACAGACGGAAACCCTTTGCCAGGCACGACACCAGCCAGCGACTGGACTCGCGCGAAACGTGACGCGATTGTCCGTGCGCAGAACAGCGCACCTACGAATAAGACGGCGAGGAGTATAGTAGCTTGCTGTAACGGGTCAAGAGATATTGATGAGAGACTGCTTCACGGGTGCAGGAACAGGCTCGCGCGCGTGGAGTGCATTGGAATTTGGGTTGGTGTTTTGGGTGTGGGTCGAGTAGATTCCTCGTTGAGTTGGGTAAACAGGAGCCTTTAGAAAGGAATCTACCATGAGCAAGGACGCTCGAAATGAAGACCTG
>PBTE01000139.1 GCA_002726515.1 Planctomycetaceae bacterium
CAACCGTGCGCATGAAGGGAAACCTACGGACTACGGATGGTGTTATTGGAGATGTGGCCCCTGGCGCAGTTGGAAGAGTTACTACACGATCGAAACGGTTCCGGATGGAAACACCAATACGATCATGTTCAGCGAATACGCGATTACTGACCGAGATTGGAACTATGCCGCTTTTTGTGCGCCTTACTTCCACGCAGCCATGTTCGCGCATATCGTGCCCAGGGATCATCCACACGCGGGTTACTATGCGGGACTCAATGATGCCACGGGCAACGCCTTGGGACCACCGGTTAAGGGAGGTAGCATTCATAACTGCCCTTTCCGCGCCAGTACCCATCACTCTGGACTCATGAACGGTGCCCTTGCGGACGGAAGCGTACGCACTTTCAGGTTGGACATTGACGAAGCAATCTGGTCCAAGCTAATCCACCCGGATGACGGGCAGGCGGTGGAACCGTATTAGGCACCAGGTCAGAAAACCGGCGTTGTACGAACCCAAGTACATGGGCAACAATGTTCTTTGCCACGGAAGCGTCCGTATGCTAGACTGAACAACTGAAGTCTCGCTCGCCCCTTCCATTTCTCACCGGAGAGCGTTTGATGCTCACTCTGAAATACCGTGCCGGATTTACACTGGTTGAACTCCTGGTGGTGATGGCCATTATCGCGATACTGATCGCGTTGTTGTTACCCGCGGTGCAGATGGCGCGTGAAGCAGCCAATCGTGTTCAATGTGCAAACAACATCAAGCAGCAGGTGACCGCGGTTCATAACTACGCTACCGCAAACGACAGCGAGTTCCCTGAACTGGCGAGATGCACCTGGACATGTACGTCGAGTATTTATCACACGCCGCTGCCGTTTCTGGAACGACAGGAGTTGTATGACCAAAGCCTGACACATTGCGACATACCCGAAGAGACGATCATGTCGCACATACCGAGGAAGACACCAATCCCCGGTCATCCGGAACTCGGGCAGGTCGTGGGGGGTGGTGGCTTCGTGGAGTCCGACAAGGGGTTCTGGAGCACCCTGGGATACATGTCTGCCTACCGCTGTCCGACCGATCCTCGCAGTCAGAAAAATGGTGGGGAGCATATCAGCTACGCCGCCAATTACCTGTTGCTGGGACACAACCGTGCGCATGAAGGGAAACCTACGGACTACGGATGGTGTTATTGGAGATGTGGCCCCGAGCGCAGTTGGAAGAGTTACTACACGATCGAAACGGTCCCGGATGGAAACAGTAATACGATCATGTTCGGTGAAACGGTGCATGCCAATAATTGGAACCATGCCGCGTTTTGCAGTCCCAGTTTCGGCGCAGCCATGTTCGCGCATGTCGTACCCAGGGATCATCCACATAAGAGTTACTATAAGGGTCTGAATGAGGCGTCAGAGTCTGCCGAATTGCCACCGGTAAGAATTGGGGGAAGATGGAACACCCAGTTCCGCGCCAGCACCTATCATGCGGACGTCATGAACGGTGCCCTTGCAGATGGAAGCGTGCGAACTTTCAGGTTGGACATGGACCACGCGGTCTGGACAAAGATAATCCACCCGGATGACGGTCAGGCGGTGGAACAGTACTAGGCCGGGCCCCCGGGCAACCGGCAACGTGCGTTCCCAATCGCATCGCCGGTGAAGGCCGCCTGCGACAGCGCCGCTGCTTCCCGCACTAATCGAAAGACAACTCTCGCACGCGCCATCTGGAAGTCGATAGTTTCGTTCTTCAGTGTGGCGTACGGGATTACCCCTCACTCGGATTGCGCGGTGTTGCACTCAAGAACATCGTGACGCAACCTTATTTTTCCCTGCACCGACGCCGGTGCCGCAGGTTGGCACCCCCCCGGAGCAACTGGCTATTTTACATCGGGGATTAAACCATCTGACCGAGGCGATTTGGAACCGAATCCGTAATCAGTCCCCTCCCATTCAACAACATTCCTTGCTACAGAAACGCTCAACTGTTAGGATGAATGACTGGTGAATTTTCGGGGTTTTTTCATTTCTCGCTGACTGTTTCTTATGGCCAACTCAGAACGCCGCATTGGCTTTACACTGGTTGAACTTCTGGTAGTGATGGCGGTTATCGCGATACTGATCGCGTTGTTGTTACCCGCGGTGCAGATGGCGCGTGAGGCAGCCAATCGTGTTCAATGTGCCAACAATATCAAGCAGCAGGTGACCGCGGTTCACAACTACGCTGCTGCGAACGACAGCGAGTTCCCTGAACTGGCGCGATTAACTTGGAAATGTACGTCGAGTCTTTATCACACGCTGCTGCCGTTTTTGGAACGACAAGATCTCTACGACCTAACCCTGACACATTGCAATATACCCGGCGAGACGCTCATGGATTTTATACCAAGGGAGACACCAATCCCTAATTATCCGGAATTCGATCCCAATATCGGCGGCGGTGTGGAGTTCTGGGACGTCTGGGGATACATACCTGCCTACCGCTGTCCGACCGATCCTCACAGTCAGCAAAACGGCGGAACTCATACCAGCTATGCCGCCAACTACCTGTTACTTGGACACAACCGTGCTGATGAAAGGCTATACGGTCATTGTTATTGGAAATGCGGACCTGGACGCAGTTGGAAGAGTTACTACACGGTAGAAACGGTCCCGGACGGAAACTCCAATACGATCATGTTCGGTGAAACATTTCGCGTGACAAATTGGAACCAAGCCGCTTTCGCTCACCCCGGTTTTGACGCAGCTATGTTCGCGCATGTTGTACCCAGGTGTCATAAAACCGACGGCGAGAGGCCCTGTAATCACACCTATAAATATTGGAATGAAGTATCGCAGAACGCCTTGGAACCACCCATTAGGAAGGGTGGCATACACAACTCGTATTTCCGCGCCAGCACCCATCACGCTGATATCATGAACGGCGCCCTTGCAGATGGAAGCGTGCGAACTTTCAGGTTGGACATTAACCACTCGGTCTGGTCGAAGTTAATTCACCCGGATGACGGTCAGGCAATGGAACGGTACTAGGCACCAGGCCGGGCAACCGGCGACGTCGCTGTCAGCGAACGCTCCCGGGTTGATTACGCCCCGACACCCGCGTCGATGAGAAGGCAACTCTTAGACGTACGAGTCTGAAATTCGAGCGTTTCGTTGATCAGCGTACCGTGCAGAGTTGAACTAGAATTTTCCTGCGGTCCATTGGTAAGGCTACCCGACTACACCACTTCGCGATCACCGCCTGCTTACCGGTTCAGCGATGACAGGTACAGCCCGGTGACATGCCTCCGGTCAGCCTTTTCAAGAGGCGGGATTTCGTCATTTAAAATTTGGCTGTAAGCCGAATTTTTACAGTTTGAACCGTGGACCTGGTGTTCTCATTGGTGAAGTCAAGTCCCTGATTGGTATAGTACATGCGAGAAAATTTTTTGCCGAGAGTAAGCTTTCCAATACCGGATTTCTTCACTCGGCAAGCGAAGTTCCGTTTGTATCCGACTTCGCAACATTAGAAGGAAGATGTCACCATGGCAGGATATTTTCACGAAGTTCATGCCCGGTTCGGCACGGAATTCTGGGTTAACAATCCATCACTCCCGGAGATCAACCTGGGCCTGGACAACGGAGCGGTCGGCATCGCATCCAATCCAAGATATGTTGCTACGTTACTGAAGTCGGAACCGGACTTTGTCCACAAAATCATCGATGAGGTGCTAGGGAAAAAACACAAAAATGACAACCAGCATTTGGCCATGCAGGTGATTCAAAAGGTCGTTTCTCGACCGCTGAGGATGTTTCAAACCCGGTACCGGGAAAGCAGGGGTCGCTACGGGCACGTAGCCATTCAGGGAAACCCCTACACCAATGACGATTTGGCGCTGCTACTCCGAGAGGCGGAGACGTTTCACGAGTTAGGCGAAAATATCATTATCAAACTGCCGGCGACAGCCACGGGCGTCCAGGCGTTAGAAGAGCTAACGGCCCGGGGCTGGTCAACCATCGCCACGATGAGTTTCTCGGTGCCCCAGTACGTTTGCATGGCCGAAGCTCATCGTCGAGGATTAGAGCGCACCAAACAGAGACCCAGGTGCCTCATCACCATACTACCGGGCATGTTTGACGAATATCTCGCAGAGGATGCGGCTCGGCGTGGTGTGAACATTTCCTCCGATGTGCTCGGCCAGGCAGGGCTGACCGCAGCGCGGGCGGCATACAACATCTATCGACAGCGAAAATACGAGGCGATTATTATTTCCGGTGGGGCCCGCTCACCGTATCATTGGACGGAACTGGCGGGTGGAGCCATGGCCATCACTTTATCAGGAAAACTGGCCCGAACGCTGCTCGCAGACTCTCCTCCGGTGGTAAGCCGTGTCCAGGCATCCGCACCCGGAGAAGTGGTCGAAGAACTGCGTGAAAAGTTTCCTGACTTCATCCGGGCATGTGACGAAAATTCCATGGTTTCCGAGGAGTTTCGCTCCTATGGCCCCGTGGTCCGATTTCAGAACAGTCTGGCTGAAGGCATTGACACGATCGTGAAGGAAATCCAGCTGAGACGTGAGAGGTAGTCGCGCTTTCCTGCATTTTTTCTTGTAACGGTCGCCAGCAAACCAACGACCATCCTAATCCTATGAAAGCTCTCATAAAAACAGCTCCGGGGGTTGGAAATCTCGAAGTTCTGGAGGTGGCGGAACCGATTCCGCAGCCTGATCAACTGAAGATCGAGGTGAAAGCTGCTGCAATCTGTGGAACGGATCTTCACATCCACGATGACGAGTACGTGAATTCCCCACCGATGATTCTGGGGCATGAAATGTCAGGTGTTGTTGTCGAGGTGGGTGATCGAGTCACACGCTTCAAAGAGGGCGACCGGGTGACCTCCGAAAGCTTTAAATATACCTGCGGTGAATGCCGCTTTTGTCAGACAGGGCTGATCGGACTCTGCATTCATCGAACCAGCATGGGCGTACACGTCGATGGTGCCTTCGCACAGTATGTCTGTCAAAGAGAAGAAAGCCTGCATCAACTTCCGGAGAATGTCGACTTTGAAGCCGGCTGCATGTCCGAGCCAACCGCCGTTGCCGTGCGAGCCGTTCATGAACGCGCCGGAGTTTCAACGGGAGATATTGTATTAGTATCAGGACCCGGACCTGTCGGACTGTTATGTCTGCAGGCAGCAAAAATGTTGGGTGCAACAGTCATCCTGGTCGGTGCCGACGGGGACGAGAATCGTCTGGCACTGGGCAAACAACTGGGAGCCGATCTGGTCCTCAACGCACAGGCGGACTCTTTAGAAAGGGTCCTCGACATGACCGGTGATTTGGGCGTTGACGTGGCGATTGAATGTGCCGGAGCAAAAGCCTCTTTGGAGCAATGTATCAGGTTTTCACGCAAAGCGGCCCAACTCGTGCTGGTCGGCTTGTATGGAAACGAAGTCGAGATTTGTTTGGACCAGGCGATTATTAAAGAGTTGACGATCCTTCCCAGCTTCACGTACCGCCATCCGACATGGCGACGAGCCATTCAACTTCTAGGCGAGGGTGACATAAAAACCGCTCCACTGGTGAGTGGACGTTTTCCGTTAACAGAGTGGAAACAGGCATTCGAAGCGGTACGGGCACGCCAGGGAAATAAGTATCTGCTGCTGCCGGTTGGCTGACGTAAGTGTCGTGCGTCTCGTGCTGCAACAGGGGGGGGGTTGTGGAAGCGGTAATTGGGGGCAATGGTTGGCGCTTCCGCAGATCCCGCAGGCTTCCTTTTCTGTTCCAACTCTTGCCTGCGAAGCTCACACGGGACCAGATTCCCTTGCAAACTCCTCTTGTCCGGATCTGAGGACCACCAACGCCTTGAGCCTCGCATTCGTTCATCCATGGTGCAAAACAGCCATCATGATCCGACCGGGCGAAGAAACTTCCTAAAATGTCCGCCGGATTCTGGCAGCGGCGGCCCAAGTAGCTTAAAATCCCTACACGTGTTCTCTCAGCAAGCGGGCGGTCTACCGCAGGCTGTGAATCCAGAGGGCCGGATGGAACCTCGCCCTCAATTCAGACCAGAAGAATACTTTGCGGTCCAGGAGCCTGCGTTTGCCCAGGGAAAACACTGTGAAAAACTACCATTCAACTGTCATTGCGTTTTGTCTGTCGGTGACCCTCTCCGCCTGCACCGGGTCGAAAGCCCCACCACCAGTAGAGCCTGCCGCTGGAAAAAGTGAGAAGTCGATAGCCCCACCAGCAGAGCCTGCCGCTCAGAAAAGTGAAAGCACGGCTCGTGTGGCCGAGACTCCCACAGCAAACACCTCATCCACCCCTGTCGGAGAAAATGCCACCGTGTCGACCCCTTCTGCCCCAAGCGACGTAGCCGCCCCTCCAGCTGACGCCACCACGACTACCAGTGGCCTGGCCTACAAGGTCCTCCGCGAAGGGACTGGCAACAACCGTCCTACGATCACCTCCAAGGTAGAAGTGCATTACAGTGGATGGACCACCGACGGCAAGCTGTTTGACAGTTCCGTCGTTCGGGGTGAGACGATCAGTTTTCCCCTCGATGGCGTGATCCAGGGTTGGACCGAGGGAGTTCAGCTGATGGTGGTGGGTGAAAAGACCCGCTTTTGGATTCCCGCTGACCTAGCCTACGGAGAGACTCCCAGGCGGCCGGGTGCGCCTGCCGGGATGCTCGTCTTCGATATTGAGCTTTTCAACATCAAGGAGCCCCCTCCGCCACCACCCGTACCCGAAAATGTCGCAGGTCCTCCTGACGATGCCACCGTGACCGCCAGCGGCTTGGCCTATAACGTTCTCCGCGAGGGGACCGGCACCGTACACCCCGAGGCCAGCTCGACGGTGGAAGTACACTACAGCGGCTGGACCACGGATGGAAAAATGTTCGACAGTTCCGTCGTACGAGACGAGGCTACCCGTTTCCCCCTGAACCGGGTGATCCCGGGTTGGACTGAGGGCCTTCAGCTGATGGTGGTGGGTGAGAAGACCCGATTTTGGATTCCCGCTGACCTGGCCTACGGAGAGACTCCCACGCGGCCGGGTGCGCCTGCCGGGATGCTCGTCTTCGATATTGAGCTGCTCTTGATCCAGTAGTGCTCTTCTTTTGCGAACCGGCTTCGTTTCTGAGGACTCGATATTCTCCAGAAGGATGTGTGAGCGCATACACGCTTCATCCATGGAGGTCCCTGAAAAAGGCTTCTATTGCTGAGTACTACAAGTCGGGAACCCTTTGCACCACTCAGCGCCAGCTGAAAACTTAAGACTACAAAATCATCGACTCCTGACTTACACTGTGGTAAATAGCCTGCGGGCAGATCAGGCAGGTCTGCGTTCCAATTCAAACCATCACCCCGGGGGACAACCGATGAACGATTCGGTTTCACGACGAGACTTTCTGACGACTTCCACGGCGGCGGCAACGGTGGCAGCAGCTCGTCCGGCAAATGCGGGCGGTGTGAACGGGCGGATCAATCTGGCCCTGATCGGCTGTGGCGGAATGGGTCACGGACACCTGAAAAGCGTCATCTCCGCGAAACATAACGCTCATTTCTCCTGGTTGTGCGACATCGACCGGACGCAAATCGACCGGGTCACCCAATCGATCGGTAGCTTCCAGAAGACCCCGCCGAAACGGACATCGCGATTCGAAGATATTGTCGCCGACAAATCTGTTGATGTGGTTATTATCGCCACACCACACCACTGGCACGCGCCAATCGCCCTGGCCGCCATCCAGAGCGGCAAGGACATCTACGTGGAGAAACCGATGTCTCACGTCTTCGCTGAAGGACGACTCATTGTCGAAGCTGCCAAAAAACACAACCGCGTGGTCCAGCAAGGCTCCCAGATGCGATCCAGCCCCGTTACCGCCGCGGCCGGCAAGCTGCTGTCCGACGGTATCATCGGCGAAATCAGAGTGGCCAAAGCGTGGAACGTGCAACAGCGTGGTACCCGGAAAGTCGTCCCCGATACGACATCCCCGACGCATGTCGACTATGACCGCTGGCTCGGACCTGCACCGGTACGGGGATTTAACGTGAATCGCTTCCATAGGAACTGGCGGATTTACCAGGACTACGGGAACGGTGACATCGGAGACGATGGTATCCACGACCTCGACATGGCGCGCTGGGGTCTGGGCGTCAGCACACACCCCAGTCGAATCACTGCACACGGCGGAGATACTTTCTATCGCGGAGCGAACAAGGGTGACCGTGAGTTTCCAGATAACATGATGGTCGCTTACGAGTACGCGGACGGCCGAGTGTTGATTTACGAGGACCGTCTGTTCACTCCCTACGGACTGCACGGATATGACAGTGGCAATGCTTTCTACGGCACCAAGGGCTATATGATTTTCTCGCGGCGAGGGGCATTCAACGTCTACTTCCGCGGAGACAAACCGGGTCCCAAGGAACCACCCGGCACGAGAACCAACCGGGGTCATGCCGATCACTGGACGGACTTCCTGGAGGCGGTCCGCTCACGAGATCCCAACACCAACGCCAGCGCCCAGATCGCTCACCTCTCCTGCGGGCTGGTGCACCTGGGTGAGATCGCTTTTCGTACGCGCGGAGCCCTGAACTTCGACCCGCAGCGTGAAGAGTTCCTCAACTGCCCCGAGGCCAACGAACTGCTGACTAAAAAATACCGCGAGCCCTATGGTTTGCCAGCTTTGACCTGAGCGAAGAGAAGCCGGCTCTCCTCACCGGCCGCACCAGTAACACGTATGTGGCCGAAGTTTCCTCTCCAACACGACCGATGGCCAGGGACACAGTTGGTCGGACAATCGGTGCGAGGGTTTGAAAGTCAATCCGAGTGACTGCTGAGGGGATCCGTCCCCAATGCCAATGGACCGAGCACACAATGCGGCCGTCACAGCCTATGAGGATACCCGACATGGAACTCCATTTTCGACCCGCCGAACCTGCCGATCATGATGACCTCGAGCGCATGGCGATTGAAAGTTTCGAGCCAATCACCTTTTTCAAGAAAGTGGACGATCGTTTCGGACCACTCAATGGAGTCAATTGGCGAGAACGTTGGCAAAACAAGTTGCGAAAAGCGTTTCGCAACGAAACCGTGCTGGTCGGCACGACCGAAGGCCAACTGGTGGCGATGGCGGCGGGAACGGTCCAAGAAGAAATGCGCCTGGCCTTTCTCGACATTCTGGCTGTCGGCCAGGAGTATCAGGGAAGCGGATGTGGTCGCCAGATGCTGCGTGCTTTCAAAGCACATGCGAAACAGCAAGGCGCACGCCACATCTACCTGGATTGTCTGGTCAGTAACGAGAATGCAAATTGTCTCTACCAAACAGAGGGATTTGAGGAGATGACGCGCAGCATTTACTGGTATGCCAAACTCTGAACCAGTGTAGCCTCTCAAAATACCAGTGCGGCCTCTCAAAATAATAGCCCAGTGGTAGTATTCACTTTCGCAGGCACCAAATTTCTGCTGTCGAACCGGAACTCAGCCAGGCGTTTGGTTCTGTCCATGGACGATGATCAGCCGTCCCAAACAGTTTCTCGTGGCGAGTCCCCGGCCTTTCCCCCAAGAACGTAGCAAAACGCTCAAAATGTCATTTTAAACAAGAGTCACTCGGTACACTTTGAACTGAAGAGGTGTCAATTTCAGGACTTGGGCAAGTCTGCGGTGGCAAGGGAGGGGGTCGCTGGGCAGATCAAAACTCCGCAGCCCGATGCGGAGTCAAAAAAAATTCGAGATGGGCCATCGCACTCTCGCAGAGTTTTGGTTAGGCTAAAGTTTGTTGTAGATGGTCCTGCGAGAAAGCCAATTCAAATTCCAAAAAAAGCTGCTAAGTTCCTGTGCACCGGCACAGAAGCTCAGCAGCTTTTTTGTTGCTGGTAACTTTACATCCGTTTGCTTCTGTCATCTCAGACGAGTAAGCCAATCCAGATCCTGACGAAGGTGCTAAGTTCCTGCGCTCCGGCGCAGCAGCCTTGCACCTTTTTTTATTGTCTCGACGGTACGTTCGCCAGCGCCGTTCATGTCCAACCGGCATTTTTCGTCTGCTATAGGTCACTTGTTGAAAGCATTCTTCATTTCCATTCACGGAGCAATCATGATGAGTACTCGCCTAACGATTTGTTTCCTCGCGGTCTGCGTGCTAGTGTGTGCATCGGCGACGGGCGCGGGCGATTTCCAGTTCCGTAGCTATAATGCACCCTCTTTGCCCACAGCGATCGAATTCGTCAATGTCGACGGACGCGACGTGGTACGCATGCGATCGCAAGGAGAACTGCCGCTCTTCACGAACCTGACTGGCGCTGAGGCCATGTACCTCCCGGAAAACACACCGAAATTGGGGGACGTGACAACGCTCGAGATTGAGTTCAAGAACGAGGCGGGCCTGTTTGGCGGCGGTACCCCGCGGTTTTTTCTGGGCCTTGATCTGAACAGCAACGGTGTTTACGACTCGACCTACGACCCTGACACCAATACGTGGGCACAAGAAGACGGCCATCTCTTCATCCACCTGGGCAATGGTGGCGTCCCACCGTGGCAGGGAGATCCGGGTCCCGACTGGCAAATCGGCGCGGCAATCTTTGACTCGAGTTCGACCATTGCGCAATACGACACGGGCCAGGTCGGTGGCGACTCGGGCGGAGACACGTGGGCAGACGTGCAGACGCTGGTCAACCCATTTGATGGCGTGACGCCCATCATCGACCTCGACGTGCTGGCCATCGGCATCGCTGTGGATGGAGGATGGGCGCAGGACAGTGATTCAGATGTTGAGCCAACGGACATCAGTTCCATTCTCGTCGACACGATCCTTTTTGAGGGTACGCTCCCCGTCAGCGGTGGTTTCACCGAGCCGGCCGCCTGGTCCCCACTGGTCCCCGAACCCTCCACACTCCTGTTGTTGCTGGCAGGTGGTTTAGTGCTGCTGCTGCGTCGGCAGAAGCGGTGAACATCGCGACGCTGCGAAGCGCCCCGCAGGGGGCGAAGAACAAAAAGAA
>PBTE01000140.1 GCA_002726515.1 Planctomycetaceae bacterium
ATTCCGGAGGGGGACCGTGCGAGTGCGTGGCCCCCGTTTCCCCCAACAGCACTGCCACACCATGCTCATCGCGGTCGACCAGCAGGTTGCCCTCCGAATGGAACGCCTCGCCATCGGGTGCGACTGGTGACTTGACTCGTTCTGACCAGGTCCGGCCGTAGTCCTTGCTGTAAAACTGATAATTGCCGGAGGCTTCCCAGCTACTGCGAAAACTGAGTTCACCGTTTCCCAAATAGACCAGCATCATGGGCCGAGAAGCGAGGTCCGGCACGGGATAGTATTCACTCCAGGTCGCGCCGCGGTCACTGCTGAATGCCAACACCGTCTGGTGGTCCTCCCGCGCTTCGCTCATGGCGCCGGCCACCCCGGCCACGGCAATTTCTCCGTTGTCCATGCGGGCCAGACCCCAGGGCAGTACCATTTTACCTTCGTGGGGAGGCAGAAAACGGAACTTGGCAGGATGACAGACACGACCGCCCCTGCCATCTAACTGCTGCACCCAATGCTCTTCCCAGGTCAGCCCGTCATAACTCACAAACTCCTTGAGATCCGGGGGTAAAGGATCTTCAGCCGACACCGCTCGACATGAAACAAATCCCAGCACCACTGCAAATGTCACCAGCGGTCGCAAAACTATTTTACAAATTGTCATCCTGGCTCCATTTCCATTCGATACGAGATTGAATGTCATTTTTTCTACTTATCCGCTGGTTTCATAATGCAGGAACAACGGCCCGACAACCAGACAAATTCCGACGACAGAATGGCTGTCGCTTCATTCCATGCCGCGCAGGGTGAAACTCTCGGCAGCCTATCCCGTGTCGGAAAGCGTCTACTTGCCCACGCAACTCAACTGGCACATAAAAACAGCTTCTTTTTCAGCGGCGACCCATCATTCTCCGATACGCCCCTCCCTGCCGAACAACAAAACTTCAAGCCAATCATCTGTCTACTGACGGTTCTTCCACACTTCGCCGTGGGGGAACTCGTACGTCGCCAATGAATCGGATTTCATCGTGATACTGTATCCCGGCCTGTCCGGCAGACGATAACGTGCGTTTTCCACCCGGAGACGATCGACAAAATGTTCGTGCAGATGGTCGGAGAACTCGAGCACCACGTTTTCCAGAGACGGGGCGATGGCAATGTAGTTGAACGCTGACAGGTGTTGTACGTAGTTGCACAACCCGACTCCTCCTGCATGCGGGCAGACGGGCACATCAAATTTTTTCGCCAGCAGCATGATCGCCAGCAATTCGTTCACACCGCCCACGCGGCAGGAGTCGATCTGACAGAACTGCATCGCACCGGTCTGTAAGAACTGTTTGAACATGATGCGGTTCGAAACACACTCACCGGTGGCCACACCAATAGGTGCAATCGCCTGAGCAATCTTTGCATGCCCCAACACGTCGTCGGGTGACGTTGGTTCCTCGATCCACAGCGGATTGAAGCGGCTAAGAATCTTCATCTGGGAAATTGCTTCGTCAACATCCCAAACCTGGTTCGCATCCATCATCAGGTGCAGATCATCTCCGATCTCCTGGCGGATGATCGTGGCACGCTGGATGTCGTCTTCCAGATCCGCACCCACCTTCATTTTGAACATCGTAAAACCGTCCGCCAGGTACTTGCGGCATTGGGCGCGGCGATACTCCTCATCGTAACCCATCCACCCGGCACTGGAGGTGTAGGCAGGCAGTCCGACCTCCTGTAATTCCTGGACACGCTGCGCTTTGGTGGACTCGTTTTCCTGCAGGATGGCCAGCGCCTCCCCGGGAGGCAAAACGTCCGTGATATGATGAAAATCGATACAGTCGACGATCTGTTGTGGCGACATGTCGGACAGCAGCCTCCACAATGTCTTCCCTTCCCGCTTGGCGTACAGATCCCAGATCGCATTGATCACCGCGGCAACTGACATGTGAATCAAACCCCGCTCCGGCCCCAGCCATCGCAACTGGGAACCGTTGCACAACTGGTGCCAGAACCCGGCGAAGTCGGCGGTTATCGAGTCCAGCGTCCGGCCGACAACCTGTGACTTCAGTGTTTCGATCGCCGCAACGCACAACTCGTTACCGTGGCCAAGCGTAAACGTAATCCCGTGACCTTCCAGATCAGCCGCGTCGGTGATCAAGGTCACGTAGGGACAGGAGTAATCCGGGTCCGTGTGGATCGCGTCCGACCCGTCGAGGTTGTCGGACGTCGGAAAACGAATGTCGCGAACGGTCAAATCTGTAATGGTGATGGTCATCGTGAACCTGGCTTGCGCCCTAAAACCCCAATTCCCTTGTTACACAGAAGGACTGAAACCCAACCACTGATTTATATCCGAGTTGAAAACCGCTTTCCAACCCCGGGCGCTACAACAAATAAAACAAAACCGGAAAACTAAAATATCTCGCTGCGCACCTTGCCCGTTCCCGCAATCGGCAGGCGGCGTCCAAGTCGATCGTGGACCAGGGCATCGGCGTTAATGCCCAACAAATGAAATACAGTGGCCAGGATATCTTTGGGCGAGACAGGTTTATCCAGAACATCCCCTCCTCTGGCATCGCTTTCGCCGATCACATTTCCTGCTGCCACGCCTCCGCCAGCCATGGCGATAGAATAGACACGAGACCAATGATCGCGTCCTGCTTCTCGATTGAAAGTGGGAGTCCGGCCATGTTCACTCATCCAGACAACAAGCGTTTCGTCGAGCATGGCACGCTTTTCAAGATCCATGATCAGCCCGGAAAATGCCGCGTCGAAACCAGGAAGCAGCCAGCCCTTCAGCCGGTGATTCTGGTTCCAGTGCGTGTCCCAGTCCGTGTTCAAGTGGCCGTATTCGTCCCAAAACACGGTGACGAATTTACTGCCGGCCTCGACAAGCCGGCGTGCCAGCAGGCACGATTGCCCGAACAGCGTCATTCCATAGTTTTCCCGCTCTGTGTTCGATTCACTTTGAATGTTTAAGGCCTCGTCCAGTTTCGGTGACGAGAGTAGCGACCAGGCCATCTGCCGATGACGGTCCAGGGTACGCGTGGCAAGCTGGTCTATTCTCCTGCGCGCGGACGAAAGCTGGTCCCGCAAGCTCAGGCCTGCACGAAGTCGGTCGAGAGTCACGCTTTGCCGGAGTTGTGCACCACCGACATGAAAACGCGAACCAGGATCGATGCCTGCGTAGGGATCTTTCACCGGATGGGACGTACCATAGGGCCGCTGTTTGATAATTTGGCGGATTCCTTCGTCAGGAAAATTAGTCAGCACCGGATCGTAGGCCTGACCGAGGAAAGCAGCATAGGGTCCGGCCTGTACTGACGCCGCTTCGCCACCCCGGGAGTTCATCTTCCAGGGCACCGCGATGTTTCGCGGCACTTCAGCAACCCCCTCAGCCCGCTGCTCTTCCACGTAATCGACTATCGATCCGATGTAGGGCCAGTGGCGGGGATCTCGAGGACGCGTCTCCAGATCCGGAGTGTAGTCGGGAATAGCACTCGTCACGTACGCTGTGCAATGCACCGGATAGGGATGCGTCATCGAACGTACGATCGTCAGACGGTCGACAACATCTGCGATCTTAGGCAGTCCCTCACTAATTTGCACGCCGGGAACGGAGGTGGAGACGGGCGCAAACTCGCCCCGGATTTCCGGCGGAGCAAGCGGTTTCGGATCGAAGGTCTCGTGCTGCGGAGGTGAACCGTAGGGGAGCAGCAAAATGCAGGACTTGGCCTGACCAAATTTCTGATCGACCACCGACGCAGCCTGAATCTCTTGCAATCGCAAGAAGTCATCCAACCCGAATCCCAACATTCCTAGTGTACCCGCCTGCAACCAATCACGCCGGGTCAACCCACCACAAAGTCGTCGCTGAGATCCAAGAACTTCGAGCATTTCGGAACTACCGAGAAAGAGCGGCCACCTCGCGCGGGCGATCTGACGGGATTGCCGCCCGAAAACAACGTACCAGCCCCATGATACTTCACGAGTTGACCAGAGCCAATAGACTCGTAAGCTATTCCTCAACGGGCTGGCCTCAAGGACCGGCAGCGGAACTCATTCGGTCGAATGACTTTCTTTGACTCGCGACGCGGTGCGACGTGTGGCCGCCAGGCGCTTCAACAATTCATCGATCGTCACTCCCCCCAGGATCACCGCGCCGATAACAGCAAACTCGATCTTGTTGGGAATCTGGTCGATCATCGTGATGGAATTCTTTAACACGCGCATCACGGCAGTTCCCAGAATCACACCCACGATCGACCCTTCGCCCCCCCGCAAACTGCATCCCCCCAACACTGCCGCGGCAATGGCGTACAATTCATAAAAATTTCCAAAATCAACCGGTTGCGCCGAACCCACGTCAAACACAAAAAGCAGTCCGCCCAGACCACTTAGCAGTGAGCAAATCACGTGACCCAGAATGATCATGCGGTCTGTGTTGATCCCGCTGTAGCGGGCAGCTTCCTGGTTTCTTCCCAGCGCGAATAGATATCGTCCGTAGATCGTCAAGTTCAAAAAAATCATGGCTGCCACGGCGACCACTATCAGGATTACCCAGGGCACGGGAACCCCCACGTCGGTCCCGGGAAGCGGAATCATCCCCAACGACAACTGCCGCACACCTTCAAATTGGCCCCTGAATCCCGAGGTCTGATCGTTCAGAAAGCCGCGTGTGATGCCCCGGTAAATGAGCAACCCGCACAGCGTCACTACAAAGGGTTGCAACCTGAGTTTCGTGATCAGAAGCCCGTGAAACAACCCGATCCCCAACGAAATACAAAAAGCAATCGGCAACGTCCACCAGACACTCAATCCCTGTTCTACCAGCAGCCAAGGTACGAGACAGCCGATCAAACAGACAACCGAACCGATGGAAAGATCGATTCCTCCCGTGATGATCACAAACGCTGCGCCGATAGAAATAATACCGAACAGCGCCGTGCGCCGAATCAAATTTTCGATATTGAATTCACTGAGGAAGCCGTCTGACAACAAGGCTGTCACGACGCAAACAAACATCAGGAGGCTCAAGATTCCAAGGTTTTTTTTCATCTGGCATGGTCCGTTTCAAGCAGGAACATTGGAACGTCCGGTTGCAAGCTGCATCACGGACTCTTCACTCAATTCATGACGCTGCAGTTCCCCGGCAATCCTTCCCTCGTGCATGACAATGGTTCGATCCGACATGCTCAAGACTTCTTCCATTTCAGACGACACAAACAGGATTGTCACACCTCGCTTTGTGAGTTCCTCCATCAAACGATAGATCACCTGCTTGGCACCCACGTCGACTCCGCGGGTAGGCTCGTCAAGCAACAGTACGCGCGGCTCCAATGCCAACCACTTGCCCAGCACTACCTTCTGCTGATTGCCCCCGGACAGGTACTGGGGCAGTTGACGGTCACTCTCAGCCTTGATCTTCAGATCCCGTAACATACGGTTCGCATCGTCTCGTTCGCGAGAACGGTTGAGAAATACTCCACCTTGCCTGTGGCGACGCAATCCGGCCAATCCAATGTTCTCACGGATCCCCATCTCGAGAATCAGTCCCTGCTGCTTGCGGTCTTCTGGCACGAGTGCCAGACCGGCCTGGATCGCGTCGCTTGCGCCACGCAGTTCCAGTTTCCGGCCCCGGAGATGGATTTCTCCACCAAGCAGCGGATCGATTCCAAACAGTGCCCGCAGGACTTCTGAACGACCTGCCCCGACCAATCCGGCTAGACCCAGCATCTCACCGGCACGAACCTCGAAGCTCAAGCGATGGTTCGGCCACGCCGCCGTACGGATGTCTTTGACAACTAATTCAGGTTCTTCCGTCACGTATTCCCTACGTGCGTAAAATTGTGAAATATCTCGGCCAACCATCAACTGGACCATCCGGTCGTGGTCGATTTCATCCCGGCTCAAGCTACCCGCATTCTCACCATCGCGCAATACACTGACGCAATCGGCGATCTCTTTTACTTCACCCAACCGGTGAGAAATGTAAATAATGGCGACTCCCTGGTTTTGAAGTTGCCTGATCACATTGAAAAGATTTTCGGCCTCGAGCCTCGACAGGCTGGATGTCGGTTCGTCCATGATCAGAATTCTCGCGTTGACAGAGAGGGCCTTGGCAATCTCGACCATTTGCTGTCTTCCGATCGTAAGTTGATTGACTACGGTGGCGGGATCTACATTCAACGCAACCATGTCCAGGTAGTGCTGCGCCTGTTTGCCAATGCGCGCGAAATCAATACAACCGAAGCGGCGCGGCTCACGACCTAAAAAAATGTTCGCACCTACGTCGAGATTGTCTGACAGGTTCAGTTCCTGATGGATTAATACAATTCCCAGATCCAATGCCGTTTGAACGGAATCCACCACTACCGGCTCACCATCCATCAGGATCTGACCCGAGTCGGGCATCTGCACACCCGCCAGAATCTTCATCAACGTGCTTTTACCTGCCCCGTTCTCTCCAATCACGGCGTGCACTTCCCCGGGGCGGACCGTGAAATCAACGTCCGCCAGCGCGCAAACACCCGAAAAGCGTTTCGTGATGCCACGCGTTTCCAGAATCGGTTGGCTGTCAGAAGTGGGAGACATTGGTGATGGAAACTGGAAAAAACAACATGGACTGCACAGCAGACAAACGTTTCCTGAACTGGTTACGGATTCAAGGTGGCAACACCGGACCAGCGCCGAATTCATTCGCCCGCCGCAAATCCCAAAGACCCTATATCATCAGTTTGTGGTTTGGTGTTGAATCGTTCAACTCGTAGGTCCCCGCCAGGCGCTGACACCATCAGACCTTTCAATAGGGGCTGAACAGTCACCAACTTCCACACGGACGGTGCAGATAAAAGGGCCAGTCCCAAACGTTCGGCATGAGAATTTTCCGTCCTGGAACAAGTCGGTACCAGCTATTCCTGGCCCAGGTTACTCTTCAGTTCGTCCCAAAAAGCATCCACGTTATCGGACCGAATCTGGCGGGCCTCAATGTCAACAAATCCATTCTCGGGAACACCCAACTCTGCCAAAGTCTTTCCCGTAGCTAGTCCCGCCAACAACACAACGGATCGTCGACCATATTCAAATGGATTCTGTACCACCGTACCGTAGACAGTGCCATCCTTGATTCCTTGAAGTGTTTCATCCGCTTCGTCGAAAGCGATGACTTGAATCTTGCCGAGTTTGTCCCCTTGCTTGAGAGCCTCTAACATCAGGGGTGGATTGTACGCGAACAATCCGACCATTCCCTGAAGATCCGGGTGACGCGACATCGCATCTTCCGCATTGGCTTTGCCCTGAGCGCGATCGAATTGATCGGTGTAGGTGCCCACGATGTGCCACTTCCCTTCCTTGATCACTTGATCAGGAGGGTCGAAACGGGATGGGTCATGGTCCCGCCCTAACATGGAATCAAGCAAGCCCTGGCGACGACGGCGGGCGTTGTCCTGTTCCAGGCGTCCGATGAATATCGCCACTTTGCCACCCTCCGGCAGAGCTTCCTTGACGAGATCGCCACACATGAGACCAGCCATGTAGTTGTCCATTCCGATGTAAGCCAGACGATTCGACTGAGGTGCGTCGGAGTCATGCGTGATCAAGTTGGTGAACCTGGCAGCCGTGTTGAGCAGGTCCGTCTGATTCACCGGATCGATGGGACTGACTGCCAAACCATCCACTCTCTTGGTCAACATATCCTCAATCATGCGTTTCTGGTCACTGATCCCCTCGGCCGGCATCAGCACGGTCACTTTAGCACCGACTTCCTCCGCACCGGCGTTGGCACCCGCATCTGCAATCACCCAGAAAGAAGCAACACCATTGGTCACGTAGGCGACATGGGGTTTCTCCCCCGAATCAGCACCACCAGACTTTGTACTGTTTGTTTGCCGGACGCACCCCATTCCAACGCCCAACACAACCGCCCACAGAACAACGGAAAATTTTTGGCTCATCGACCGACCCTTCTCATGCCAGAAATTTCAAAACGGAAATTCAGCCTCCCAATGCGACTCGAGTATAGCTTCCTGGCGTCCGGCTGATCAAGGATCCAGGCGGACGGGCGCTACAGTGTGTCGCACCTCAAAACCCTGCATTCCCTCTGGGCATGTGCCCAGTCCCGGCTGGGTCAGGGCCTGTTCGAAGGCAGCTTGAAACCACGGTTAGTCGATACCGAGCACTTGTTTCAGATGTGGCCAAACTGCGGTTCTGGCCTTCTCGAATTCAGCTGCATGCTCTGGTTTTTCCGTGCGGGCAAAATCCGCCAGCGCCCGGGCTTCACAGTTTACCAGTTCATAGACGCGAATCAGTTGGTCAATGAAAACCTGGTCCTCAGGAGCCACCGTCGGACGCACTTTTCGTAACGACTCCATGTTTAAATTGATCATGTCCGTCACTTCGGTCATGAGGTTCACCACCTGCTCGGCCGAGAATGACTTGGCCACAAATGCATCTGCCATCACACCGACGTACCCGTACGAGGTATAGACGTGCGCAGCCGCAAGGGAACCAACAGCCTGAAGTTGTGAATCGTCCGTACCAGCCCGCGCACTGCTAAACCCGCACGTCAAAAGGCACAGGATTCCCAGGATGGACAAAACTTTGCGACGAAAACGAGCTCGACCGTGCATACAGATCTCCTTGATCGGGCAACTCCCACCAAAACAACCACTCCCCGGCCAGGGACGCTAGCATCACGACGGAGACTGTCTCTTTGTGAGAGAAAATTGGGCGACGGAGTCTGACGTCTCGCAGGGGTCGCGTCAATGCCAGTTTCCGGAAGAGCCATTTTGACATGCGGGTGACGGTTTCAGAAACGTCCGTAGAGGAAAAACAGGGGGACACAACCCGCGTGGTGGGCAACATCGGCTAGAGTGAATCGTCACTTGGTTGAAGGGCCTGCTGCAGGCCGGGCACCTGGCGGGCCCCACTTGGGACGGTAAACACGGCTCCCTCGAAGGTGTCTCCAATCGGTTCATACCGTCCGCCCAGATGTTCTGCCAGAAATGCTTCGGTCACCGCGTTAAATGCCAAGCGATTTTCCGGACGCGCGAACCCGTGTCCCTCGTCCTGAAACAGCATGTAAGTGACTGGTATGTTTTTATCCTCCATGGCTTTCACGATTTGGTCAGCTTCCATCTGTTTCACTCGAGGGTCATTCGCTCCCTGCCCGATGAGTAACGGACGCTTTATTTTGTCCGCCAGGAACAGGGGTGATCGAGACTTCAAAAACTTGCGGCCTTCTTCGGTGGTGTGGTCCCCGACACGTTTTTTCATCACAGGCATGAACGTCATCCAATAAGGAGGCGGATTTTCCAGCAGGGTCAACAGGCTGGAAGGTCCCACAACATCCACGCCGCAAGCGAAAATCTCCGGAGTAAAGGTCAACCCGACGAGTGTCGCATAACCACCATAACTTCCACCCATGATCGCGATCCGATCGGGATCGGAAATCCGTTCTGCAATCGACCAATTCACAGCATCCATTAAATCCAGGTGCATCTTACCGGCCCATTCGCGGTCTGCTGCATTGACAAAATTCTTGCCAAAGCCCGTGGAACCGCGATAATTCACACTTAAAACAGCATACCCACGATTTGCCAGCAATTGATGCGTCGGATCAAACCCCCAACTATCACGTGACCAGGGACCCCCGTGAACTAACAGCACCAGGGGCTGGGGACTGCTGGGTCGCGCGTCACCATCGGGATCGGTACCACTGGGCAGTGACAGGTAGCTCACCAGTTCCAGTCCATCCCGGGCGGGAATTACCTCGGCATGCATCCGGACCAGGGGAAGATTTTCCAGGGATCGTCGGCTGGAAAACAAGTATTCGGCTTGCTGCTGCTCCCGGTCGTACAAATAGAATTGGACTGGACCGTGATCCATGATGAACGCCACCGTCCATAACTTATCGTTAAGCGTACGGCTGGTAATCTGGATTTCTCCTTCGGCAACCTCCTTCAAATAGTTGATATCATCGCGAATCGACTCGTCCAGGATCTGCCATTCGCGTCGTGCGTAGGTAAACGTGACAGCCTGCACATGTTTCTCCGTCGGGTGCGCAATGATTCCGGAAAGATCCGCTCTTTCGTTTTCAGCCAACAATGTTTCTTCACCCGTCTCCAGGTCAAGCAATTTCAGGGCAGCCGTATTCCGTCCTCGACTGTCTAACAAAAACATGCTGCCGGCTTTGTCAAAACCCGCCAAGCCGGTAGTCATAGCGTCGACCGAACCAATCTGCATGTATTCCCGCCACTCACCTTCCTTATCCGGCATGAGATACAGTTGGCCACCATCTGAGGTAAAAGTCTGCGCCAAACGAACCTGGTAATTGTCATCCGTAATAAAACCGGCAAAACCGGGATTGTGCTGAACCAGTTCGCGCTGGCCGGTGACAATGTTCACACGGTAGACGTCGTGCAGTTGATGGCCCTCTCGATCATTCACGCCGACCAGAATTTCTTCTGGAAACCGTTCGCTGACTTCCTGGATTCGTGCTTTGATACCAGCGATGGGGGTCAAGTCCTTTATCTCGTCGGTCTCGAGGTTGACGCTATAGGCATGGTGATCTTCGTTTCCGTCGATGTCTTGCAAATAAATCAGATGTTCACTGGTGTATGCCCAGAAAAACCGTACCACGCCCCGATGCGTGTCATGTGTAACAGGCTGAATCGCTTGCAGGTCGTCGGCCGGCCCCACCCAAACGTTAAGCACACCATCTAGCGGGGCAATTAAGGCGAGCTTGGTGCCATCTGGACTAATACGGGCACGAGCCTTGTCCGGGTTACCAAAAAATTCCTGACGCGGAATTAACGGAACGCTGTGTTTCACCGGTTCCACTGCTGATTTTGCAGAGCCCCTTTCTTGTGCCGCCCCATCAACCGATGTGGCCTCAGTCTGATTAATTTCCGTTCCGGCGGGCACCCCACAGCCCATGGCTGACAGGGTCAAAAAAAACAGGACAAACACGAAATATGCGTCACGAACATGCATTCTTTTTCTTCCTCATCTTCCTGAAACCGGCCTCGCGCCGGGGAAATGAAATCGGACCGGGTGCCAAAATCGCTATGTGACAAAGTCATTCCACTCCCTGGACAAATAAAATACTGTCCAGGTCCCGCTCGCCTGCCTGTCATCTCCGCGCCATGGAGTTTTTTCACTGTCGTGCCGGCGTGACAGGCTGAAACCTCGCGACGGGTCACCCCAATTCTGGGCTGAGGAACGTCAGGAAGCAAGACGAACTCCTAGCCGGTACCCCCGGGAAAAAAGCGGACCACGGAAAAACAAGGTGTCAGGTTATGGTCCGTTTGCCTCATCAAAATGGTTTCTGCCCCACCCAGTGCTGGGCTATCTGTGCCGGTGTCGTCCCGTAACAGGTCCTAAACGACTGGGAAAATTCCCGCCCCTGATGAAGCAGATGAATGAGTCGGTTGTAGCGCCGCCGATTCTGCATCAGAAAAGTCACAAAACCATGAGATACCAGGTGCGACGCGTCGGCGGGCATGCGACCTTCCAGAAAATCGTCGGGTTGGTCCATCGAGCGTACGGCCCTGTGAATTTCAGCGTCCAGTTTTTTCATGCGAGGACGACCTTTTCCGAGGGAACTCACAGCCGTTCGCGCCAATCCTTCGGCAAACCATTCGGGAACCTCTGCCATACCAGAAACAAACAGACCGGCCAGCTGTTGGGCCAGAACAACTTCGAGCTCGGTCGCCGATGTCTGACCTGTGTTCAAGACGGCATAAGCATCCATCGCCGAATGCCGCCAGTGCCCCTGCTGCTTACGGGGGAGTTCGCGTTGTTCAACCATCTTGCCGAACTCACTGTAGTCGTATCGTTTTTCCAAAATGTAGATCGTCATCCGCCCCCTGTTGGGTGTGTCATCTCGCCTCCACTTGAAATAAGTGGTCAATTTTTCCCAGACCATTTCGGCTTGTGACCCCAAATCCATCAGCATCTCTTGGCTGACGTTGCCAAGTAGCAGAAAGTTCCTGGACTGGTGTCGTTCCACGTGGACTCCAGGCAGACCCAGATGCCAGTTTTGCGTGGCGGTTTCAAGACGTTTCTCGGCCAACTCTTCGGTGGTGGCAGAGGAAAGGAAGGCTAAGTCCGCCAATTGCCCCATCGGTGAGTTGTCATTCGGGCCGTCGAAACGACCTCCTTCGGAAATCCATGTCTCAAACTTCCTGATGACTTCAACGGGCAAGGGATTCTGACCGGCCGGCATGCGCTGGCCGGGAGCGGACCCTTTCAGCTTGGCGATCAGCAGACTTTCCTCCGGACGTCCCGGTCTCACCGGGGGCCCACTGCTGCCACCGGCCCATAGCCGAGCAAACGTACTGACGCTGAATCGGTTCCGTGGATTCGCGTTTCCATGACAGCGATCACATCGAGAGGCAAGTACGGGCGCCAGTTCAACTGAAAAACGAACAGACTCCTGACCCGAGGCGCGCTGCGTCGGCACCTGGCCGGCCTGTCCCAGGTCGACCGGTACCGCGACCTGACGAAGAGGCGCATCCGGCCGACTCCCATCTAACCGGGCACCTTGCTGGATCCAACGCCTCAGAGTCGCGAGTTCCGCCGCCTCGACTTTTCCATCCCCGCCCGGCATGTCACCGGTTTCAAGGACCTCAATCAGTCGACTCCCCTGCGGTTCACCTGCGAAAATCACCAGGCCTGCACCAACAGACCCCCGCATCAAATCAGCAAAGGTCGCCATACTGAACTGTCCGCGCGACTCGTCAATATGACAACTGCCACACCGACCAACCAGGATCGGCGTTACATGACGTTGGAAACTGACCTTTTCGCTCTCATCGCGCGCGTTCACCTTCTCACGGTTGATCGGCAGATAATCCGATACCGGCTGAAGCGGTGGCAACTTGAATCCCTCCAGTTCCAACCGAACATGTGCTCGCTTCAAAGACTTGTGGACCTTTCGCAGTGCCTTCGTGAGTGTCGGATCACGTCGTTCGGCCAATTGCCCAAATTGCACCTGAATCTCCCTCAGTAACCTGGCGGACTCCTGAAAGTCACCCTGCTTGAATAACTTCCCGGCCCGGGCAATTGACTGATCCATGTCTTTGATTTGCCGCTTCCTGTCTTCAGCAACTGCCTGTGGAGTGACCGACCGAAAAGATGTCAGCAGTACCAACACCAGGTAGATTGAAAGCCGCCAATGAAACCGCATTGCGTCTTGTCCTCTATTCGTTCTTCCGGTCCGCAAAGTTCAGTCGGTTTCAGTTCGAAGTAAAGCCTGTTCAGATTGGCTGACAACCACGCGTCTGCAGACAGGAGTTCAACAGTAGGACTCGAGAGATGAAAAACCGCGCCGACCGGCAACTAAGCTAACGATCTCGCAGCCATTATACGAAACAGCAGCCGCGGCAGGTACCGGCGCTGCGACTTCCGAAAACAGGCAAACCTACCTCACTGGAAAGGAAAGTCCATTTGGCGGTCCGTGTTCGACGAGTACCAGACCGCAGCTGAATTGCGTTTCAACCGACGGGAGACACCGATTGCAGCGCACGCAACACAAACGCAATTCCTCAGAAACTACTGAGAACCCTCAGTGGCTGGGAAAAGGGGGATCGTAGAGAAATATCATGTCGCCGGAGGTCGCGCCAACAGACCTGTCTGTACCTGGCTGCAGACAAATGACCACAGCCGGTCGTTATTTCGAGTGATGTCGTCGACGGACTGTACGCTTGAACGATTTCGAACTCCGACTCGGTTTGTATCCATACTCGATCGCAAACCATTCTGCGAACCTCTCCCGTTCCAGATAACCCGTATTGCGTCGGTCGAGAAGATGGCCCAATTCGTGAATCAGAATGTTGTTCAGATAGAAATCTTTGATTGCAAAATCGCTCCAGTAAAGCGACCAGCCACCGTTCGAATCTACCTCCCAACGTCCACCAAACATGCGGGGTTCGTTGAACTGGGCCGGAGTGGGAGGACGGACGAAATACTCAATTCGTTCCGTCTCCAGAGGATACAAGTAAAGGGTCGCACCCCACTGCATACCGTAGCAGGGAAATCGACTTTTTTTCCGGGTCATCCGGCTGAGTTGTACAACCTCCAATTCACGCAACATCCAGCCGGGAAGCAGACTCAGACGGTGACGTATTTCAGTGGGTGTCACAACGTGAAGATACCCTTCCCCCGGGTCCTGAAGAATGATTCGATAGTCCTTTTCAGGTTCTGCGTCTGTTCGAGGCTCGTACCAGTCTTCCGGAGGTACGAAAGGTAAATGCTCGTTGCGCTGGCCACCTCGAACACGACGACTTCCCGGTCGGCCATTGCGGATATTGCGACCTAAATCAATCTTGGTACGAACGGGCCGAGGTTCGACAGGAGACCGGTGTTTGTGGGACATATGCATAGCTTGTTACCAACAAATGAGAAAGTTGACTGGCAACTGGGAGCGGCCGTTGAGCGCCATTCTGTCGAACAGTCGCAACATCGAAGCCGATTTTTCCGGTCGCTCACGACAAGTGTTCCCCTGCCGGGAAGCAGGAGTGCACAGATCCCGGCAGGAAAAGGGCAAGGAGTTCTCCTACTTCAATCCTAGGCAGCTACTGACACTGAATTCAAGCAATATCCATAAGTAGCTATTTTCGCCCTACTTAGAGGACAAGAAAATCGAGAAGTATCCGGACAGCGGCCTTGAAACCCTTCCGCCCCGACGGGGTAGCCGATTGTTCCGTTTCAGGTCACGTGGGAGCGTTCCTCTAAAAGGTCTGGAGCACCCGGGGTCATCCCTGGTTCAAATCCGCCACCCAGGGGCAGCCAGTCTCATAGGATTGACTGTTGGAGGAGGCCGCAACCTCCGGATCGATCGCGAAACTCCCTGCCAGTCCCGCCCGGTCGAACGAAGTTCATTCCATCGGCACTTGCAACAGACCAGCGCGGTACAACCGTGGTCTCCGTAACAGGACTGGTAAAAATTTTCGCGGACAGAGAGAATCAGAGCAACCTTTTCATCTGCGGTGGTGAACACGATTTCTACCTTGACGACTCGCAACAGTTCGTCAGGTTGTGGTGTCCTCACCCATTCCATAGGCAGTTGGAATAATGAAGAACAAGCATGAATTGACGGCAACTCTCTACACTCGCCAGGGTTGTCATCTGTGCGACCAGGCATACGCCATGCTTGCAAAGTACAAGTTTGAAGTCACTTCAGTTTACATCGATGACGACCAGGAGCTAACCGCTCGCTATGGCAACTGCGTCCCCGTTGTGGCCATTCACGGCAAGGAACGATTTCGGGGCCGAATTGACGAAGTGCTGTTGCGTCGCCTGATGATACGGGGGAGAAAAGACATGCGTCACCTGGGCATCTTTGCTAAATACTGGGAAGCTGGCAAAGTGAAGACGCGGCTTGCCGCTACGATCGGAAATGCTTCTGCAAGCTCCGTCTACCACCGTTGTTTACAACATCTCACCGGGCGACTCGAGGACTTTGCGGATTTTCGTACGTTGGCTTTTTCACCTCCGGAACGTCGAACCGACTTTGGATCCCTGGTGGCGAAAAACTGGGAACTATGGCCACAACCCGAGGGAGACCTCGGTCAGCGGATGCAAGACTTTTTTGCACACGCCTTCTCCCAGGGCGCCCAGCGGGTGGTCCTGATAGGCTCCGACAGCCCCACAATACCCCGGGAATACCTGCACGAAGCTTACCGACGTCTTGAAACAGACCGGGTCGTGCTCGGCCCGGCACGCGACGGTGGTTATTACCTGGTCGGTGCGTCCACAGATAACCTTCCCATTTCCACAGATCCCTTGCCCATTTTTGATGGGGTGGATTGGGGTACGCCAGCTGTGTGGAGCCAGACGATCGAGCGAATAAAACAGTCCCGGCTCACATTTTCCTGCCTGAAACCCTGGTATGACGTCGATGAATATTCTGACCTCGTTCGACTGCATTCCGAACTCCTAAAACTTGTTGAAGTCGACGACAGTTGGCATGAACTTTTACAAACCGTTGAAGTCGTATTGCGGGAGCGAGAAACCCGCTACAATGTTGCCAACTGAAATGTCCCTGCAATCACAAATTTTCTGAATCCGACCCCCCATGAGGGAAAATCGAGAAATAAAAACCCGCACGCTGATCCGTTGGACGATTGAACGCTGGAAGGGTCAATGACTCCTTTCAGCTCGTTAGCAGATCTAGAAACAGCTGGCGGCAAATTCGAAATCTGTACAAAACGTTATTCCACCGACTGACTGAGACAACCTTATCGTCCCGCAGTCCCGTTATCTTCCCAGGCACCATGTCAGCAATACGTATCCGAAAAATTGACGGTCGCAGCGAAGATCTACGTCCACCACTGGAAGAGTTGCGGAGACAACTGAGTCCACGCGGTGACATTGTAAGTGACGCAAGCCGGCAGCGGACGATTGATGTCTTTGGCGAACCATTGACACCTCAACAAGTCGTAGCCCGCATCTGCAAGGATGTTCAGCAACGTGGTATTCAAGCCCTACTACAATACAACGAGCAACTGGACGGTGCCGTTTTGACCCGGGACGATTTGCGGGTTCCAGGTGAAGAACTCGTCTCCGCACATCGCCAGGCCGGGGTTGATTTTCTAGACACAGTCCGTCGCGTCCGGGACAACATTTTTCAATTTCAAGATGCCATCTTGCACTCGGATGTCGAGGTTCGCCGGGATAACGGAACCTTGTTACAGCAGCGTTATCTTCCCCTGAAGCGAGTCGGTCTCTGTGTGCCCGGTGGTGCGGCTGCTTACCCTTCGACCGTGCTCATGACAGCCGTTCCCGCACTGGCGGCGGGTGTGGAGCAGCTGGCCTTGGTGGCGCCTCCAACACCTTTCGGATCCTATAACATCGATTTGCTGGCCACGTGCCATGAACTAGGCATCTCCGAAGTCTATCGCATGGGTGGGGCTCAGGCTGTCGCAGCGTTGGCTTTCGGAGTGGATGGTGTGCCTGCCGTCGACAAGATCGTTGGCCCGGGAAATCTGTTCGTCGCGTTGGCCAAAAAACACGTGTACGGGGAAGTCGACATCGACTCGATTGCCGGTCCCAGCGAGGTCGTGATTGTTGCCGATCACACCTCCCGACCTGATTTTGTTGCAGCCGATCTATTGGCTCAATCTGAACATGCTCCCGGCGCAAGCATCCTGGTGACTTGGAACGAGGAACTTTGGCACGCGGTCGACCAACACCTGGAAAAGCAACTGAAAAAACTCTCCAGAAATGAAGCAACCAGGCAAAGTCTTGAAAATTACGGGGCTTTAATTCTGGTCGAGAGCCGACAGCAGGCCGGGGAAATTGCCAACCAACTGGCACCGGAACACTTACATCTCCAGACCGATAACCCCGCAGAACTGCTGGCCCAGATCCCCCATGCGGGAGCCGCTTTCCTGGGCAACTTCAGTCCGGTCTGTCTGGGCGACTATATTGCTGGCCCGTCGCACGTTCTTCCTACAGGTGGTACGGCCAGATGGGCCAGTGGCCTGTCTGCCAACGATTTTCTGCGGAGCGGTAGTGTGATTCAATATACGGAACAGGCGATGAAAGACGTAGCTGCAGACGTTCAGACATTGGCAGATAAGGAAGGCCTTACCGCTCACAGAGCGAGTGTGGACGTGCGTTTGCAGGCGCTCGACTCCCACACCCCATCGAAGGATTAACATTCCGTGTCTTACTTCCGACCCGCAATTCGTAACATGGCAGGTTACGTTCCTGGCGAACAGCCTCAGCAGGGCAAGTTCATCAAGCTCAATACCAATGAGAATCCCTATCCACCTTCTTCCGCGGTCACTGCGGCAATTCAAAACGTACTGGGAGAGGGACTACGGCGATACCCGGATCCCTGGGGAGATGCTTTTCGCATCCGGGCCGCGGACGTACTGGGTGTTCCACCAGATTGGATCCTCTGCGGCAACGGCAGCGATGACATTCTCACTATCGTGACCCGTGCTTTGGTCGGAGAAGGGCAACAACTTCGCCTACCGACTCCCAGCTATGTGCTCTACCGGACCCTGGCTGAAATTCAAGGCGCCGACTGCGAAGAAGTGCCCTTCAACCGGGACTGGACACTGCCTGAGCAATTCGCGGTCGGATCACAAAAACTGCGATTAGTATTTCTGCCAAATCCCAACAGCCCTTCGGGAACGATCATTCCACCGGAACAGATTCTCGAACTGGCCAACCGTCTGAATTGCCCGCTGTTGGTGGATGAAGCGTACGTGGATTTTGCCGACACCAACTGTTTGCAGTTGGTGGGACAAAACGAAAAAATCATGGTATCAAGAACCATGAGCAAGTCCTATGCTCTTGCCGGTCTGCGTTTTGGATTTATCGTGGCACAACCACAGGTCATCAGCGAACTGGCAAAGGTCAAAGATTCCTACAACTGTGACGCCCTGGCAATTGCGGGTGCCACGGCGGCAATCGACGATCAGGCATGGCAAACAAAAAATCGTGACCGGGTGATTGCCACTCGTTGCCACCTGACCGAGCAAATGTCGCAACTGGGATTTGACGCCGCCCGGTCACAGGCAAACTTCGTCTGGTTCACTCATCCAACCGAAGCGGTGCAACCGATCTACGCCCAACTGAAGCAGAACCGCGTTCTGGTGCGGTACATGAATTTCCCGGACTGGGGTGACGGCCTGCGCATCAGCGTTGGAACTGATCAACAGATTGACGCCTGCCTGAACCTCATCAAAGACCTTGTTCCTTGAGTCCTTTTGAATGGAACTGCTGTTCGAACTCACCGGGGGTGACGCGGTGTGAAAGACAGCGCAGCGTCAGCAATTGCCCGCATGAAAACAGCACTGAAATTCGGAGCAAAGGACGAATTTCAGGATGGGATCAACGGCAAACCTCAATTATCTTCGCTGCTGGAAGGCAGATCCCAGAAAGTGCCCGTGATGCCGGAATTGGGAGCCATGTACACTCCGTCGGCGGTGGTGGGTCCAACGGCTGCGTCATGAGCGTAGCAGACCGTCAACACGCGACCCGGCGTCACCTCGACGGAAGAACTATAACCCTGATTAATGGTGGGACATTCACGCAACAACCAGGACGTTTTACCCCAGCTCTGACCACCGTCATCACTCAACCGCGCATAAACACCCAGGGGTTTCACGCGGCGACCGTAAGTCGCCAGGATGCGTCCGTCTGAAAGTTTCATGAGCCTGACGCAGGCACCCGACAAAAGTTCCGTCTCCACCGGGTCGCTCCAAGTCCGACCACCATCGAGCGACTGGTTGCGCCAAAAGAGACCATCTCGCCCGTTGGCGGCCCCTTCGACACGGTGCATGGCCAACAGATGATTCGGCGCCAACTCCAGTACGGCAGGCTCAGCATAAGCTCGAGTCTTTCGGCTTCCTTGAGCAAGCATGGTCGCCCCGGACCAGGTTTTGCCCCCGTCGCGGGAAAAATGGGCAACCGACGAAGCCGGCTGCCCCTCTTGAAGACTGCCATAAACGGGCGCCAACAGTATTCCGGACTCCAGCCTTATGGGAGCTGCACAGGGGTGCATTCCCGGTGCAAACAGCACGGTGTGGTGAAGCAGCCAATTCAGGCCGAAGTTTTCGCTCCAACACCAAAAACCTCCCACACTTCGACTGGGATATTCTGCTCGAGGCCAGGCTGCCGGACTTTCTTTACCAATCCGGTGGGCTTCTGCAACGGGAACCACTTCGTGCATGGCCAGCAACCCGCCGACGTGTCCGTCACCGAGATAAATCGTGGACAGTTCCTGGCCACCCCCGGCAGCCATCTGGGTTGCATTTGCCAGATCCCAGGTCTCTCCCAGGTCATAGGAACGCACAATCGTGATGATGGACTGCGGATGAGAGTGACGAGTATATTGCTCTCGCGGTGCTTGCCGAAAAGTCAACAGCAACTCGTCGCCCTCCAGGCGTAGCACGTGCGGAAACGCCGTGTACTTATTCGGATCAAATAAAATGTCCATCTGTTGAATTCCGGCCGGGCGTTGGACGTGGAGCGACAGATCATTTTCGGTCAGCTGGGCACAAGCTCTATCGGTACAGCAAAACAGTCCGTGGAAAAAAGATATTCCCACAATGAACACAAAGCACAGGCTGAACCGTCGCTGGACAAAGTGGCAACTAAGGGGTTGCTGCATCATTTTCCCCGATCGTGTTGGCAGGAAATCCCGGATATCTCACAAGAACATATCACATACGACAACGGAGATCCAGTAACCCAATGTCATTCCAGCGTTCACACGTTCGTACCCGGCACAAGCGGCGAACACCAAATCTGTCCTGCTCTGGTGCGGTTCCACTTCTCACTTTCCCGCTATCAGTCGAGCGGTGAATTTGCTCGACCACGCTCCCACGCGCGGCGGTTAATCCCCGGACACAACGGGCATCGACTCCTGCGCACTACGATGCAAAGAACATTATCGTATCCACCGAACAGTTGGCTCGCCGTTTTGCCCGTTCGTTGCTAATCCTGACAAACACGGACGGACCACAATCATGCCGTTAAAATCAAAGGGTCCCTTTCGTGCTGGGAATTCCCGACATGAGAGGGTCAATTTCAACGGCCATGCGCAGCGCACGGGCAACACTTTTGAAGACCGCCTCACTGATATGATGAGCATTGCGGCCATGGTGCAGAGTTACATGCAGATTGCAGAGAGCGTTGGCAGCGACAGCGTGCCAGAAATCTTCAACCAGCTCGCTTTCAAAATCACCAATCTTAGAAACTGGAAAGGCAACATTAAATACGAGAAAACAACGGCCACTGAGGTCAACGGCACTACCTACCAAAGTCTCTTCCATCGGCAACATGAAGTGACCATAACGGCGGATACCCGCTTTGTCACCCAGCGCCTGCTGCAGTGCTTGCCCGAAGCAAATCCCGATGTCTTCTACCGTATGATGCTGATCTACGTGCAAATCGCCTTGCGCCTCCACACTCACGTCAAAAACAGCATGTTTCGCTAACAGCGTCAGCATGTGGTCAAGAAAACCCACCCCCGTGTTGCACCCAGATTGACCGGTTCCATCGAGATTCAACTCCAGCCGGATTTCTGTTTCTGCCGTCTTCCGTTGTACTTTGGCTGAGCGTGACATGATAAATCTCTGATTTCAAAATTCCGTGTGACTGGCGGTTGGCTTATTTCAGACTGCAAACGACTTCACTGCTGCAACAAAAAATCCCCCTCAGTTGGACAAACCGACCTGCTAATCGTTCACGGAGGTTTCCAGAAATCTGGCCAACTTGTGAAAATCGCTTTGTGTGTCGATATGGCGCACTACAGTGACGAGAGATTCCTGGTCAATGAGCTCCTCAAAACGGACGAAATGCAGTTCGAGTTGTCCTTTGACACTCACCATCACACCGTCCAACCCTCGCTCGACCAGTGCCCGATAGGCCCCCACGCCCAACTGACTGCCCAACATCACATCGAAGGCATGCGGCTTGGCACAGCGCGATTCGTAACCTAACTGCAGTCCCGTCACCCTTCTTTCACGACCGGTCGCCTGTTTGTATTTCTCGGCTACCAGGCCGGCGAAGATGCGGCCCAAATTGATGTGACCGATAGAAATGTGTCCATGGTCGTCGCGGGGCACGCCTTTCAGGTATTCAACGGGCAGCAACTCTGCCAGGCCTTCGGCCAGTACCAGCACCCCAAATCCCTTTCCTTCCGCTTCGCGGGCCAGCATCGTCCGAACAATGCGTTCTACAACATAATCCACATTCATGACAGGGCGCGAATCTTCTTGAACACCCGCACCTTCTTCCTGATCGACAAGGTATTTGCCATCAATGTCTTCCACACTGATTACCAAACTCGCCTCGCCGGCAATGGCAGCACCATAGGCCAGCCAACCGGCACTGCGGCCCATGGTTTCGGTAATGAAATAAGAGTCCGTAGCTTGTGCATCGAACAACAGGTTTCGGACCTCAGCAGCCAACGTCTCAACAGCCGTGAAATAGCCGAATGTAAAATCAATCCCCGTGTAGTCATTGTCAATCGTTTTGGGCAGGTGGACGATGGGAATCCGAACCGCATCCTCTGGAAGTCCCTGCTGGTACCGCTGAAGTTTGTTAGCGGTTTTCAACGTGTCGTCACCACCAACGGAAATCAGTCCGTCAATCTCCAGTGATCGCAGACCCTCGTAAACCCGTCGCAAGGGATCCGTCCTGTCGGGGTCATTCAGATGATCCGGATGAGAAACGTCCTTTCCCGGATTAGCTCGGGAGGTACCAATGATGATCCCCTGCGAGTTTCGCGTACGTGCCAGCACCTGGGAATTCAATGGAATAAAATCCTGGCCCTTACGCAGCGGATTCGCGATGTCATACTGGATCAAGCTGTTGTACCCATTCAAGATTCCAACAACCTCAATCCGATTTCGCAAAAACGAGGTGGCGCACGTCGAAATCACGGCATTGGCAGCCGGGGCAGGTCCTCCTGCGAACAGGATTGCAACCCGGCGAAAATCACTCGAGTGTTGAGGGGGCGGTGCAAGGGAACTCGACATCGGACTGGCCTAGCATTCGTCTGGAGTTTTCGTGCTGAATCCACTCAATTCTACGTTACAGAACAAGGTTGCAGGATACCCCCACGTGAGGGCAGTGTCCGCAAGTTCGTGGAACCACGCCACTTTGCATGTCGCACCTCTGGATTGCGACACAGCAACATGTCAAGCGGCTTCACTCCGTCTCACCGGAATGAACCAGATCGGGGTTGTCAGATCAGGACATCCACGTACGTTCCACGAATCCCGTATCGACTCCTCCCTCGACAAAGTCAGGGTGACTGAGAACCTTCTGATGAAATGATGCGGTAGTACTGATTCCCACGATACCTAATTCTTCAAGGGCCCGGAGCATCGTACCAATCGCCTCGCTGCGACTGGGCTGATGGACGATGAGCTTGGCGATCATCGAGTCGTAGTAGGGTGGAACCATGTACCCGGCGTGAACGTGCGTATCCAACCGCACTCCAAAGCCACCCGGCGAAATGATCTGCTCAATCCTGCCAGGATTTGGCTGAAAGTTCTTGTCGGGATTCTCCGCGTTGATACGACATTCTATCGCCGTTCCGTTGGCTTGAATCTGCGATTGTTTGACGGAGAGTTTCTCACCCGAGGCAATTGCAATTTGGGACTTGATCAGATCAATGCCCGTAACCATTTCAGAGACCGGATGTTCAACCTGAATGCGAGCATTCACCTCGATGAAATAGAAACGGTTCTCCTGATCCAATATGAACTCGACCGTTCCCGCGTTGCTATAGTTTGCCTTCTTGATCAAACGAACAGCCGCTTTACACATGTCCTGACGAATGTGGTCGGGCAAGTTGGGGGCAGGACTCTCCTCGATCAATTTCTGGTGACGTCGCTGCGTCGAGCAGTCACGTTCCCAGAGATGAACCACGTTGCCATGCTGGTCCGCGAGAATCTGGACTTCCACATGTCGTGGACGTTCAATGAATTTTTCCAGATAAACCCCGGCATTCCCGAAAGCCGCCTCCGCTTCTGCTTTGGCTGCCTGAAAAGCCGACTTGAGTACCAGATTGTTGGCAGCCACTCGCATGCCTTTGCCACCACCTCCGGCAGTCGCCTTGATAAGAACGGGATAACCGATCTCTTCAGCCACCTGGACGGCCTGACTTTCCGTGTCAACCAGTCCTTCACTACCGGGCACAACTGGAACCTTAGCGTCACGAGCCAATTTGCGAGCCTGGTTCTTGTCTCCCAGCAGGCTCATCGCGTCGGGCGTTGGTCCGATGAAATCAATCTTGCAGCTACGACAGATCTCGTTGAAATGCACGTTTTCGGCGAGGAATCCGTAACCTGGATGAATCGCCTCCACGTTGCCGACTTCCGCAACGCTGATAACGCGGTCGATCTTGAGATAACTCTGAGATGATTTGGCGGAGCCGACGCAATACGACTCGTCCGCCAGATCCAAATAAGCGCTGCCCCGGTCCGCCTCACTGAAAATGGCAACCGTCTCAATACCCATTTCGCGACATGCCCGTATCACGCGAAGAGCGATCTCACCCCGGTTGGCAACTAAGATTCTCTTATACATAGCTAGGTCAGCCACCTGGAGTCACACAAACGGTCGAAGTCTTACCGTTGGCCGGAAATGGGCTCCCGCCATCAACCATTCGTGTCCACTTTGAACAGTGGTTTTCCGAATTCCACCGGTTCTTCATTTTCCACCAGAACCGCTACAACCCTTCCTGACACGTCGGCAGGAATCTCATTAAAGACTTTCATCGCCTCAATAATACAAATGGTCGTATCGGAACTGACCAAGTCACCAACATTCACAAATGTTTTCGATTCCGGGTTAGGTTTCGAATAGAAAGTACCGACCATGGGACTCTTGATGTAGACAAAGTTACCCGAATCTTGCGCATCAGACCCTGCCGATTTCGCGGCGACCGGCGGTGATTCAGCCGGAACCGCGCCCGCAGTCATATTGGGAAGAAACGTGCCGGTGGCAATTTCCGCACCCCGCTTGACTTGAATTCGTTGCTCACCCTGGCGCAAATCAACCTGCGCCAAATCGTGTTCTTTCATCAGTTCCACGAGTTGGCGTATCTTTTCCAGATCAAAAACGTCTTTGGCAGTAGGATCCGCGTCGGTCATCCGAACCCCCGATTGGTTCTCATCTCATCCATCCACAGTTCTTACCAGTCTCGGCCTTTGTATCACTCGACAAATCACACCGCTCCATGCGCGAAATCGCTCTCTAGAGCTGACCTGAAGGGAAATTTTTTCACTTCAAGCCACGACACAATCGTTGAGTTCCTTCCCGACACTGGTAAGCACTTCGTGGCCATTTTTGGTCACAAGCACATCATCCTCGATTCGAATACCACCCCACTCCGGGAGGTAAATGCCCGGCTCGACAGTGACCACCATACCCGTCTTCAGCGGCATTTTCTGTCCAGGACCCAGACGTGGGGCTTCGTGAATCTCAAGTCCCACTCCATGGCCCACCGCGTGACCAAAATACTTGCCGTACCCGGCCTTGGCGATCACACGACGGGCCACGGCATCGACGTCTTCCATCAGCTTGCCAGGCCCAATCGAGGCAATGGCCTGACGTTGTGCTTTCAACACAACTCCATACACTTTACGGAGTTTCGGCGAAATTTTACCGGTCACCACCAACCGCGTCAAGTCACTCATGTAGCCCGCGGCGATCGCTCCCCAATCAATCAGAAGAAAATCTGCCTCGCCAATTCGTCGCTGGGTCGGGGTGGCATGGGGCAGAGCCGACCGTGATCCGACGGCAACGATCGGTGGAAAACTACACCCCGTTCCACCAAACAGCCGAATCTGTTGGTCCAATTGATCTGCTACCTCCCTTTCGGTTTGTTCCGGACGAAGCGAAGCACAAATCACTGCGTAAGCCCGTTCCGCAATCTTTACTGCCTGCCGGATGGCCTTCACTTCTGTCTGATCCTTGATCATCCGCAGTTTTTCAACCATCCCACACACCGGGACCAACTCCACCTTTTCCAGAGCACATTCCAGACGGTCTTGAAGATCGATGGTCATACTCGTGGCCTCCACCACCAAACTCCGGACCTTCCTCTTTTTGACCAGTCGCTGCACAGCTTTGATCATCGACTGACCGGGATCTCTCACTTCCAGATCCAAGTCCGGACACTCTTCGCTCAACTGTACCGAGTACCTGCCATCGGTAATGAGCGTCTCGTCCTTGCTCGTCACCAAGAGATAACTGTCGTCACCCGTGAAGCCCGTCAAATAGCTGACATTGACGAAGTTTGTCACCAAACAAGCGTCCGTGTCGGCCTGG
>PBTE01000141.1 GCA_002726515.1 Planctomycetaceae bacterium
CAACGGAACTCGGTAATATCCTTGCCTTGTTGCGACAGTGTCAATTGCCATTGAGCTATCTCACCAATGGTCAAAATGTGCCCGACGATATCGAACCGGCTGATGCAAACCGACTAGCTCGGCAAATTCTGGGAATGGAGGTATCCTGTCATGAGACGTGATCAGGCCTCCGAACTGCGTAGTATGGTTCTCCACGGTTCCCACCCCTCTCCCGGGGTGAAAAAAACCAATGCGCGCATGCTTGCGGTCCTCGGAGGAAAAGGAGGTGTCGGTACGACCACCATAGCGCTCAACCTGTCTGTCGCACTGGCACAACTGGGACACCGTGTCGTTGTCGTCGATGCACACCTGGGCCGTTCAGACATTGCGTCACTCTGTTGCCTCCGTGAAAAATACGGGATTGGCGATGTTGTTTCGTCCCAACGTGATCTGCATGAGGCACTCCAACCAGGGCCTGTGGGAATTCAAGTACTCCCCGGAACATGGGCTTCGGAAACCCGGATTGACTGCTCCGAATTCAGTCGTCAAAGATTCATTCAACGCGTGCGAACCTTGGAGCAATACGCCGACTGGATCGTGTTAGACACCGGCAGTAGTCCCGCTGATAAGTTTTCCCAGAATTTATGTTACGCAGCCGATCACGTCTTATTGGTTACCTGCAAAGATACGGTGTCAGTGATGGACACCTATGCGACCATCAAAACGCTAGTTCAACAGGGAACACTTCAATCCATTCAAACACTCGTCAACCAGTGCTTTGACAAAAAAGTCTCTGCTGACATACAGCAACGATTACAGAACTCATGCCAACAGTTCCTGAACGTCAACCTGTCCCCCTGCGAGCAAATCCCGTTGGATCCGCTAGTCAGAGATTCCGCTGAACTGGGTGTACCGTTCATGACTAAATCACCAACCTGCCAGGCAGCCAGGGCAATGGAAAAGTTGGCAGCACATTTTGTCGCCCTGGCACAGAAATCTACCAGCAGCAGTACAACGCACCAATCCATGGTGGGCGTATCAGGATGATCCAACTCCAAACAAAATCCCTTTTTCCAAATTTCTGTTTAACTCCGACGCCATGGCTGGCCGATAGGCGTGAAACGGCGTTGCCTCGCACTTCCCATTTAAAGGTTACGGACCCGTCGAAGTTTGACCTCGTTATGAGAGTCAAGCACGTGTGCCACTTTCGGGGGCGTCATGGGACTCGTAGCCTTCGCCACTACGCTCGCACAAGGGCTAATCCATCGCGGACATGTGGATTCGACGCTGGCGACTGCCAGTGTCTCTCTTTTTACTTTCACCGCTGCAGGACTGGTCGTCGGCCACATCGCAGAATTGGCAATCGAAGATTCTTTGAAATCTCGGATGCGTACGTTACGGGGGCCGGAGAAAACAGCGAAGGACGATTAACGAGCGGCCATTCAACAATAATCAAAGAATCGCAACCCTACTGAAATATGACGATGACGGCGCATAGCAAATTGCAAAACGCCAGTAGAAAATAGAGTCCATGCCTGGACCAGCTTAGTAATCATGGAGGATTGCATGGCAACGATGGTGACAACCAAACTTGACAAAGCTGAAATTGATCAAGTCTGGAAAAAATACAAACAAAATCAAGACAACGAATTATTACGCAACCGGTTGGTTGAACAATATTTTCCGTTGGTCAAGTACAATGGCGATCGCATTTGGGCGCGTCTCCCAGACGGGGTCGAGTTAGATGATTTGATCTCGGCGGGTATTTTCGGACTGATGGACGCCATCGATGCCTTCGATTTATCCCGTGGAGTCAAGTTCGAAACGTACTGCGTCCCCCGTATCCGCGGGGCCATGCTGGACGAGCTTCGAACGATGGATTGGGTACCACGACTCGTTCGTTCCAAAGCCAGTAAGTTGGCGGAAGCTAACAAAACGTTGGAAGCCCGTCTCGGTCGCCATCCCCGAGAAAAGGAGCTGGCGGAACACCTCGGGCTGAGTATCAAGGAATTGGAAAAAATGGTACTCGACGCTAACGCCGTCAATCTGATAAGCCTGAACAAAAAATGGTACGAAACAGATAGTTACAAGGACGTTCGTGAAATCGACATTCTGGAAGATAAGAAAGGTGAAGATCCCACCCGGCGGGTTCAGAAAAACGATTTTATGCGACTGGTCACGAAGGGCCTCAACCGCAATGAGCGGCTGATTATCATCCTTTATTACTACGAAGAATTGACGATGAAGGAAATCGGCACCACACTTGATCTGAGTGAAAGCCGTGTCAGCCAGATGCACAGCAGCATCGTAGAAAGACTGCAAATCCAACTCGGACGTCGCCGGCCTGAATTTGGAACGTAGGTCCAGCCTGGCCTGCCGACGGGTCTTTGCAGTTGGACAAGGGACAGACTACCGGGCTCGCAAGTCCCACTGGATTCCCAGCCGTGCAAGAAAAGGAATCTTTTACCGGCATGAACAGCAATGCCGCTATTGTCGGGAAACAGTCAGGCATCCCACCTGGCGGAGAACCGTCTCCAACACCAGGTGGCCAGCAACGATGCGAAGTTGAATTTCACTGGACTCCCAAATTCCATCCGGCAGCAGCGCGCGATGTTTGTTCCAGCGATGACCAGAAAACCTGTCCCTGCTGAAATCACCCACCAGATAACGAGTGACACGCGCCTTTAGTGCTGCTCGTCGTGGCAGTGAACAAGTTAACGAAGGGGGAGGTAGTCGTCCAAATCGCCTGAACGGATGGCACGCGTCGTCGTCCTCTCTGACCACCGTGTGACAATTTGCTGGAGGTTGTGGTTCATCCACAAATCAAACCCGAGAAAACCCTCGAGTGGCACAACAACACGCCCCACACCCTTGTCTCGTGTTAGTGTGAGCTGCAAAGTACCTAATGAATCGTTTTGCATGCCGTCTCCTCCGCAATTCCAGTGCGCTCTCACCTCTGCGCTAGACTTGATGATTTCTACGCCAAATAATGTGGTGCTATCACAACCCACGTTACACTCCGTCCTTTTATTGTAGACGTTTTTTCAGATAAGTTTGTTCAGGATAAAAATAATGAGACAGGTTGAACCGCGAACCTATTGCAAGCATCGCAATTGCTTCGCGAAACACTTCCTGCATCCCGAATATGCTGCTACGAAAGCAGATAACCCCGGTCCTTACTCCAACCTCGTCCCTTTGAAAACCGCTTGAAATAATACGTGCACCTCGAAAACATCTCGCACCTGGCTATGCGGATTCCCGCAGCAAGATGAAGTTTTTCGGTGTTTTAGAACTCCGGGGAGCGGAAAGCAGGGAACAGACACATCACCAATTAATGCGCACAGCAGTCGCCACATACCCATACCACCCATGGTGTACGCCAAATTAAGCATCTGACTCTTGATTTTTAACCGCCAAACACTTCTTGCCCGACGTGAAAAGTTTTGTCTTGGCACTAGCCAGGGCAGCGTTTGAAAATCCGCAGAAGATTTGCGTGCGCGAGTCTGAAAACAAACTGGTCTCCATTTTCTCCCAACGCTTAGCTGGCTGCGCAACGACACCAGGGTCGTCCCAAGAACAACAGCGCAACACTTGCAACAATGGCCAGGACACCCCCGGCAGGTTCGGGCACCAAGGCCCCGCTGACCAGCAAACTGAACTCCTGCGGATTGATCAGTGCCGTGTCATGATCGACAATTACCGTAAATGTGGTTCCGGCGTAAAGGTTGTCAATCGCTACCTGCTCAATATTGTCAACGTTATTTTTTCCCGTGCGCACTGCCGAATTTGCAGGATTGTTCACATCCAAACTCCACGGAAAAAACGTCGTAGTAGACTCGATGCGCAAATCGAGGTCGTTCACCAATACGCTGGTCCGATCATCCGTGGCGGTTCGTGCAGTACCCGGGGGGTCGGTCCAGACCAATGTCGCCTTTACAGGCCCACCAGTCGCCCGGAAAGTCTTCGAGTGCGTAGCACCATCGGAAAGTGTTTCCTGGTGGAAATGTTCTTTCCTCGCCTCGACCGGCTTGGCCAGTGCTTCGGTAATGAAATCGGCAGCGGCTCGACCGTTAACCATCCCATAACCGGTGACGTAATCCGGCCCGGGATTGGCGGGGCCTTTCGTGACATCTGTTGCAGTGTGGACCAGTAATCCTTTCTGCGCGGCCGCTGTGGGATTTGTCAGCCCCTGATTATCCCAGTGCTCCAGCAAAAGGGCTGCCGTACCGGTCACGTTCGGCGAGGACATCGACGTGCCACTGTAGGGGGCGTAGTCCGAGTCAGTCGCTGCTGTCGAAGACATCAAAAGAAACCCGTTCCCCACAACGTGGGGCGCTAACCGACCGTCGTCTGTACCACCAAAGCTTGAGAACGCTGCTAATGCCATCGTTGTCCCATCGTGAGGGTCCGTGCTGTAATCCAGCATTGCGCCGACAACCACGACGTTTTTTGCGGTTTGTCCTCCATTCGGAATTGTATCGTAACCTGTTCCACCATCGCCGTCGGCAAGGGGAACAACGGTTGTTCCCTCATTTGGAACAACGTAGAAACCTGCCTCATCCACGACCCCTGTTTCCTGGCAGACAGCGCCTACCGGGACCGAGTTAAAATAACCCACCCATTGGTCGGTTTCTCCCACATCGGCGTAAACATCGCCACGATCGTTACCGGCGGACCAAACACTTAACAAGAGATTATTGCCGTCATGGATCACTTCATCTACCGCAACACTGATATTCGAATATGAACCAAAAGAATGGTCCTCGGTGGAACTAACATCATAGTTGCCGTACCACCATTCACGATTACCGGCGATACATTCGGTAAAACGTTCCACACCATTTCCTTCCCATCCGCGGATCAAACCGTACGAATGATTGGAGAGATCCAAAACACCAACATCACTGGCCATTTCGGTCATGTCATCGTGGAAATCCCGGCTACGGATCGTAGGCCCCGACGCACCCAATCCATCGGAAGCCATCCCCCGCGCTGCTGCGACTGGCGTGCCATCACCAATAATCGTACCAGCCACATGTGTCGCGTGATTATCGAAACCGACAGAGTCCACAATCGTGACCGCGCCGGCCCTGAAATTCTCGTGCGAAGCTCGCACGTCACCGGCATCCCAGACTCCGATACGCACACCGGCGCCCGTCAAATTCAATCCGGCCGCCTCACCTGGTCGAAGCTCATTTGCGTTTGTAGAATCTGCGGCCTTGGCATTGTATACACTGTAAAAGTCGTATCCGGTTGAAGTCGCTGGGGAGAGGCCCGGTATCGCGTGCAAGACCTTGCTGTCGGCATCCACTTGAGCATGCACCATTTTTCCGGCAGCAGCGACACAGAAAAATGCCAACACGGACACGGAAAGTAAATTGTGAACACAGCCGGTATCTTCATACTGTGTCATTGGTTCTACCTTCTCTCCGGTTCGCAACTCGCCGCTAATTACAAATTGCACATGGACAGACCGGTCGACAGAACAACACGCGGAACATCTTTACCATGCCCTTTTGAAACCACTCTCCGCAAACCTTTCTTTGCTTTGCTGCCTTTACCCCCAGGATTCTGCGGACGTTGAGACAAGTTCATCTCATTCCCCCGAAACCCGATCTGGCACGAGTGCCAGCTCCTGCCGATCCACCGTCAATTGATGGCAACTGTTCCCCTCATTGTCGTTCAAATCGCGGGAAGCCAGGCGGAACACTGTGGAATGAAAAGAAACGCATCCGTTCCTTCAACGGCCAAACAGGTTTCGCCTTCTACAAGAAAAGCTTGACACTTGCCAGCACATCACAAGCATCGACAAAACAAAGCGGCTTGGAAAACACTCGAACACCCTGTCTTCGAGCATAATCACCGGTTAATTGATGTCAACGGTTCGCCGTCAAAAGCCCGACAACCTGTAAATTCTCCCGTTCTTTCCGTTGGTGGACGACGATCTGAATGACTCCACGTGTAATCACAGCAACACGTGTAATCACAGCAAGAGGGGACAAGTGAGTTGATCGATGACCCCAAACCCACAGTTCTTCATCATGAACACGTACCGGATCCCCGGGTCCCGAGTCGTATTCGTTATCGTCCGGGAGATGGACTGCAAAAGTGTGTTGAACCACCGGTCGTTACGCGTTTCGAACTGGTTTTTATTTCTTGACCAAATAACGGCCAACAAAATGCTCCGGGTGAAAAGCATGGGAAACAATTCGTTGGTCAATTGAATTTTTTTCGCAAAATCCAATCTGCCCAGCGTGGTGCGACTTGCGAAAGAGCGAACAACCAGCGGGCCTTACCGGGAATCACCAGTTCGGCAGTTCGACGCTCCGTGGCCAGCAGAATCTGTCGTGCCAGTCCATCAGACGAGATGGTGCTCAGTCGCACCCCCCCCGCCGGCAGTCGGGCTGCCTGTGGGAGTCCCTGAGTTTGCACATTGTAACGCTGCGCGCTGTCTTCACGGGATATGGGACCGGGACAGACCAACAGGACGTGAACGCCTTGAGATTCCAACTCCATACGTAGCTGAGCCGAATAAGCTGCCATGGCAAATTTGCTGGCAGGATAAGCTCCCAAAAAGAGACCCACCGATTTCGATGCGAGGGAACCGATGTTGACAACGTGACCGCCCGTGGCTGTCAGATGGGGCAGGGCAGTCCGTGTGCAGCGAACTGTGGTGATCAGGTTCACCTCCAGCAACTCCTGAAACTCCTCGGCGGTCGTCTCTTCGATCTTACCGCGCATGGAACGTCCGACACTGTTTACCAACACGTCCAACTGTCCATGTGTTTCTATGGTCTTCTCAACAAGCCTGTCAACTTGTTGTTGTTGCGTGACGTCCGCCACAACTGCCATGGCCTTTCCGCCGATATCACAGATCTCCGCTACTGCCTCATCCAGCGCCTGTTGGCCACGTGCGCCCAACACAACTTGAGCGCCTTCACGAGCAAATGTTTTTGCCAGCGAACGTCCTAGTCCCGCTGATGCACCCGTGATGAGAACTACTTTGTTGGTCCAATAGGCCATGGGGACTCCCTTATTTCAGTAAAGCGATTGCACCAACTCGCCAGACACAACTCAACATTTCGTCTGCAGAATCAACCAACACCGGTGAACAGCATCCTTATCTACTATCCCAAGAACAAGAAAACACCCACGGCCTGTCCGCCATCCGCATCCTCACCCGGCTACTCACCCACGAGGCGAAACTCCGTCACTTTCCAATCGACTTGCATTTGCTTTCCTAATTCCAATCGGTGGTACTCTCCGGGAAACCCGTGAGCCGGGTCAAACTGAACGTGAAGCAACAAAGGTGGAGGTCCCGCACGTTGATTTTTCCTGAATTCGGCGAGACGTTCCAAATCGTGCTCAATCGTCTGAAACATTCCCGGTACACTCCAAGTGCCCCACGTCCTTTTGGATTTCAAGCGGTCTCCGTTGCAAACTGCCGAAATCACTTCGCGATCTCGAACAGAAACCTCGTAGATTGCGGGCTGGCGCCCGGCAACCTGGATACAAATGTCGTAATTCTCCGGACTGGTTTTCTGCCAGTGTTCCCAAGCCTTGTCGAAATCGTCAACGGTCAGTTCCGGCCAATCCTGCCTCGACCGTAAACCCCAAAGTACAAAGAACAGAAGTAGCGCCAATCCTGCTCCCAAAAAACCTGCAAGAAGAAGAGAAGTACGGCGAACTCGCATAGTCGTCTGCCCTGCTTAGTGCGATTTGGGTAAATTGATCCACTTCACACGGATCATTGTGTTGGGCGACGTACCGTTTGGTCAATGGAGGCATTGATGACAGATCTGGCTCACAACCTGCAAACTGCACGCACTAAAATTGTGGCTACCGTGGGACCATCTTCGAATAGCCGCCAGTTGCTATCCGATCTTACCACCTTGGGGGTCGACGTGTTTCGCATCAATATGGCTCATGGAAGTCCGGAACAGCATGCCCAGACGGTGGCCACGATTCATGAGGTGAGTATCGCACTGCATCGTCCTGTTGGTATCCTGGCAGATCTTTCCGGTCCCAAAATTCGACTGGGCCAACTTGCAGAGGACCCGGTGCACTGCGAACTTGATGCCGAGTTCTTTTTCATTCGAGGCAAAGTAGCCACTCGGCCCATGGAACTCGTCAGTAATTACCCACATCTGCTCGACGAACTCGACATTGGCAACCGACTGGCGTTGGCTGACGGTACAGTGGGGTTGGTGGTGGAAGAAAAGCAGCCTGATCATCTTCGTTGTCGAGTCGTTTTACCCGGTATTCTGCGGAGCCGTCAGGGAATCAACTTGCCGGGAGTAAAATTGAGTGTCCCCTCCATGACCCACACCGACTTGGAACATGCGCGTTGGGCAGCACAACAGGACGTTGATTTTGTCGGTCTCAGTTTTGTGCGATCTGCCGCGGACATCAAACGGTTAAAAGACACTTTACATCAGCATGGATCAGATGCTTGGGTCGTCGCCAAGATCGAAAAACCTGAAGCACTCGAGAATCTGACGTCGATCGTCCTTGCAGCGGATGTGGTGATGGTCGCCCGGGGTGACTTGGGAGTCGAAACGGATGTGGCCGAGATGCCGATAGCTCAAAAACGAATTATTAAGACCTGCAACCTCCACGCCAGACCGGTTATCGTGGCGACACAGATGCTGGACAGCATGCAACATTCCAACCGGCCCACACGAGCCGAGGCCACGGACGTGGCAAATGCCATTTTAGACGGGGCCGACGCCTGTATGTTATCGGGAGAAACGGCGATAGGTGAGTTCCCTCGTGAGTCCGTGACAATGATGGGACAGATCATGCAATTCACCGAACAGACGCTGGAAGAAAGCTCACATAGCGAGCCAGTGGCACCTCCGGTAATCGGTGTGCATCCCATTACTTCGGCGACTGTGCTGGGCGCCGGAGTCATTGCCAAACGTTTGCATGCCAAACTGGTTGTCTTAGCCACACTTTCCGGCCGTTCGGCCCTCGCAAAATCAACACAACGAGATTTTGTACCGACGATTGCCGTGAGTGACTCACCCAGCATCCTGCGGCGAATCACTTTATTCTGGGGAGTCACGCCCGTGCTTGGTTTGTCCAGTCTGTCAAACGAGGACTTGTCTGCATTCATCAACGAGTGGGGCAGTCAAACGGGTTTATTGACGCGGGGTGACCGAGTTGTCATTGTGACGGGGAGCGGGCTCGTGCCCAGTGCCAACAACCAGGTGGTGGTTCACGAAGTAGAAGGAGTTGGGGGGTGATGGGCCGTTGTCAGGAAGCCTTGAATATTTCTGATGAAAATCGGGTTTCCGAAAAATTCCAAGAGCCGAAATTCAGGGCACCAACAGGTGTGTCTTGCAGAACCAGTCCTTTTGCTGAACTGCGAGGCGGGAACGTGCCTGCGGAAAAACAAGTGCTTTTGTCGCTTCAAGAGTTGTTGGGTTGCAGTACTGTTGGCAACTTAAAGACGATTCCGGACGCTCCATTCCTTTTCCCCCTGCAATGCCAACTGCGTCAAAACGCTGAGAAAACTGCCGGCCAGGAAGCCTGACAAACCACCGATCACACCACTGGCACAAATCCCCAGGCTCAGACTGGAGAAAGTCAGTTGATGGGAATGGGTCCACGCCAACAAAGTACCGCCGAGGATCGCACCTGACGCAATACCAAAGATTGTCAGCAGAATCATACCCCGCCCCAAACTGGCGCGTTGCCCTAAAGGGTTGCCAACCCCCACGTGCTTACTCGCATCAATGATGGTTCTGTCCGGACTTTGCTGGGCAGTACGGTTACCCTCTCGACGCAGCCGAGTCCCCATCGTACTGCCGGCCACATGTGCGAATAAGGTAAACATTAAAAAAAGAACGGCAACCGCAGAAAACGGCCCAAACGCTTTCACGGCGCTCAGCAGCAAGCATAGAACAGCGACGATTTTCAAGAGTGTCGCTAATCGATATTGAAGCGGGTGGAATTCGGATTCAGATTGTTGGACTTCAGTGCGCCGATCAATCATGTTCGTCTCCTGAGTTCAACAGTAAATTGTCATAAGACGAGAAGATCTCATCGTGGAAAGCTCTACTACAGGAAAATCGATCCGACGTTTGGCGATTCTCCACAACCCGTTTTTCACGCCTCGTTTCATCTGATTGGACAAGTAATCACAATAGCCGCGAAATTGACAATGCAAATATCGGACCACGATCCAGGCGAAACAGCGGGCAACGGATTTACTCAGCTCATCCAAGAGTCTGATCGGTTTCGTGCGCACAATGGCGAGCCGCATCCACTCAGTTTCGCACGCACAGTGCGCACAATAGCGCGCCGCATTCATTCGGTTTCGCGCGCACAATAGCGCGCCGCATTCATTCGGTTTCGCGCGCACAATAG
>PBTE01000142.1 GCA_002726515.1 Planctomycetaceae bacterium
ATGAAAATCTCAAAGACCGATTCTACGAAGACCTCAAGTCGGCCCAACAAACCGAAGGCAAACAAGCCCGGCAGGACGCTTGTGCAGATTTGAAAGAACGGGTCAAAACCGAACTCATTCCTGACCCCGACGCAGAAGGTGCTATGGATGCCGGAGCTTTCAAAGAGGCTTGGCACGACTTGGAACAACGCGTAGTGCGAGACTTGATTCTGGCAGGAACCCGTTCGGACGGACGAGACAACAAAACCGTACGACCGATCGAATGCCTGATCGATGTCCTGCCACGCGTCCATGGATCGGCAGTCTTCCAACGCGGTGAAACTCAGGCCTTGATTACGATCACTTTAGGAACTGGACGGGACGAGCAACGTGTCGACGGTTTGGCCGAGGAGTACTCGAAGAAGTTCATGCTGGATTACAACTTTCCATCGTTTTCAGTCGGCGAGTGCCGTCCCATACGAGGCCCCGGTCGCCGAGAGATCGGCCATGGTGCATTGGCGGAACGCAGCGTGAAACCTGTCCTCCCCGACGCCGATGAATTCCCGTATACGGTACGCGTCATTTCCGACATTCTGGAATCCAATGGTTCGTCGTCCATGGCATCGGTGTGCGGAGCCACGCTCGGACTGATGGCATCCGGTGTACCCATCACTAATCCCGTGGCGGGGATTTCAATCGGCATGGTCAAAGAAGGAGACGACTGGGTGCTCCTGACCGACATTCTCGGTTCTGAAGACCACCACGGCGACATGGACTTCAAGATTGCCGGGACGCAAAACGGCATTACCGGCATCCAATTGGATCTGAAGCTCAAAGGCATCAGCGAAGAAATTATGCGGGCAACCTTGACGCAAGCGAGGGAAGCACGAATCGAAATTCTACGCAAGATGTTGACGACGATCCCCCGGCCCCGAGAAGAAACGTCTCCTTCGGCGCCGCGTCTGCTTCGGACGAACATCGATCCGGAAAAGATCGGCCTGCTCGTTGGACCTGGTGGTAAAACAATTCGTGGTATCCAGGAACAAACCGGTACGGTTATTGAAGTTAACGATGAAGGTATTGTGACGGTAGCCAGTACCAACCAACAGTGGGCAGAAGCGGCCATGACTCAAGTCGAAGCGATCACCGCTTCGGTGAAAGTCGGCAAGATCTACGACGGGAAGGTCAGTAGTGTCAAAGATTTCGGTGCTTTTGTCGAAATTCTACCCGGTCGTGATGGATTGTGTCACATCAGCGAGTTGTCCGATGACTATGTCAATAATGTTTCTGACATTTGCAGCGTAGGCGATCAACTCAAAGTCAAAGTGATTTCCGTCGATGACCACGACCGAGTGAAATTAAGTCACCGCGAGGCGATGAGTGAACTCGCTGAAACCAGTGCAGTCGCTGACGACTGACAACGTCGTCGCTCGCAAGACCGACGACGGATTTACATTTAACGCACGAACTTGTTGGAACTCGTTTGTGCAGTCACCGTGCGATTTTTGGGGTTCGGTGGAACTGCCAACATCGCGCTCGATATCCTTGATAGTCAGTTGCCCGGCGATCCAGCCTCTTGGATCGCCGGGCTTTTTTCACCGCATGAAGTCTGTCTGACGCGCCTATCGGACCCATTCGCATGGCAGAATCCGAGAGTCAAAACGCTCAAGAACAGCACCAGAAAATCTGGAACCAGTACCTCGAAGTTTCTGAACTGGCAGGTGAGTTAGCTCATGAGATCAAAAACCCGTTATCCGTAATTCGCATGAATATGGATCTTCTGGCGGAGGATCTAGAAGAGGCTACCAGTCAGCGTGAACGTCGCGGGCTGGGTAAAGTGGAGATTGTTCAAGCTCAATGCAAGCGATTGCAGAACTTACTTGACGACTTTCTAAAGTACGTGCGAGTCACCGACCTGGATCTTAAGGCTGGGAATCTCAACGAACAGATCCAACGAGTACTCGACTTTATCAGCCTCAAAGCTCAAGAACAAAAGATTGAGGTACTCCGCTACCTGGATGCGGATTTGCCCGGCATCCTGATGGACGCGGGCCGTCTATACGCCGCCCTATTGAACCTGGTACTGAACGCCATTCAAGCAATGCCACATGGAGGAACCTTGGTCGTGCGTACACGACTGACACCCTCGCGCGTCGCCTTGGATTTAATCGATGATGGCTATGGAATGGAACAGGAGACCGCCATTCGGATGTTTGAACCCTTCTTCACCACGAAAGAAAACGGATCTGGGCTGGGTCTGCCAACGGCTCGACGGATCATCGAAGCAACAGGTGGTCGTATTGCAGTACAGAGTGTCGTCGGACAGGGAACCCAGTTCACCCTTGAGTTCCCGATTCCGCCTCGCCTGACAGCAGACGAAAGTGATGAGTCGAGCCACTAACACGTCGCCTCCCACTTTCCAGGACAATCCGTTATCATCACTGCCATGGTCGATGCAAAAAAAACCGAATCTGAAAACGATAATACCTCGCCCATCAGGGTCTTGATTATCGATAACGACAAGCACCACGCGCAGGCCATGTCGGAAATCCTCGAACGCGTGGGCTACGATTGCATACAAGCTACTTCCGGACCCGAAGGAGCAATAAAAATCGATCAGCATAACTACGACGTCGTGATTACTGATTTGATGATGAACGACATCGATGGTATGCAGGTCCTTTCCCGGGCCAAGGAATCGCTTCCCAACTGCGAGGTCATCATGGTCACGGGACATGGCACCATTCCCAAGGCGGTCGAAGCAATGCAAAAAGGTGCCTTCACTTTCATTGAAAAACCCATTCATGCCGACGGCCTTCGCGCAGCAACAGAGAAAGCTGCAGACGCCGTCCGGTTACGCCAAACCAACCTCGACCTTCACAAAAGGCTGGACGAAAAGTTCGGGTTTGATCGCATCATCTATACCAGTACCGAAATGCAGGCCGTGATCGACCGCCTCAAACGTATCGCTCCCACGGAAGCACGAGTCCTGATCACAGGCCAAAACGGAACGGGAAAAGAGTTGGTAGCCCAAGCCATCCATCAGAACAGTCCCCGCAAGAAAAAACGGTTTGTCGCGGTGAACTTCGCCGCGCTGAGTGAACATCTGCTGGAAAGCGAACTGTTTGGACACATCCGGGGCGCCTACACGGACGCTTCCACCGATCGCGTAGGACGTTTTGAGTATGTTGATGGTGGCACCCTGTTTCTGGATGAAGTCGGTGACATGCCAATGCCAACTCAGATAAAGCTATTACGAGTACTGGAAAGTGGAGAGATTACTCGAGTTGGTGAAAACAAGCATTTCAAAGTCAACGTACGTGTGCTATCTGCGACCAATCGAGATTTGGAGCAAGCCGTTGCGGCGGGCACTTTCCGCGAAGACCTTTATCATCGCTTGAAGGTGGTCACGATCGCCCTACCACGCCTCGCGGAACGCCGAGACGACATCGTGCCCCTGCTGGACCAGTTTCGCAAAGAGTTTTCCAAACAGTACGGAAAGTCGATCAAGTCAGTTTCACCCGAAGTGATCAAACGCTTGTTCGCCTACGATTGGCCCGGAAACATTCGCCAGCTGCGAAACTTCGTAGAAACAATGGTTGTCCTTGACACCGATGATCTTTTGGACATCGATGACTTACCTCCCGAGTTGGCAGAAGTAGAGATGGCTGTGGAAAATTCGGCTCAATCCGGACCCTGGGACTTGATTGGCCAATCGATGGAACAGATTGAATGCTGGGCTATCAAGGAAACCTTAAAACTTGCAAATGGCAATCGTGAAGAAGCTGCCCGGCTGTTGAAAATAGGTGCCCGCACTTTGTATCGTAAGATTAAAGAGTACGAGTTGAATTAGCCCCGTTCTCTGCAGCGATCAACTGTACACAGTGGAAAAGCAGGTGGCATGCTGCTAATGTGACGGGTGTTTTCACAAGGGCCCAGACCGTGGAAGAATCAAACTCCAAGGACACTCGCAGCGTGAGCCCGAAGTCAGCCATCCCGGTCCGGCGCTCAACCATATAAATCCTACCATCGGGCCCATTTCAGTAAGCACAACTTCCATGGCCATTCAGCAGCTTCCACCGAGTGTCGTAAACAAGATTGCTGCTGGAGAGGTCATTGAACGTCCTGCAAGTGTCGTCAAGGAACTGCTGGAAAATTCTGTCGATGCAGCCGCTACACGCATCGACGTGACGCTCGGAGAAGGAGGCGCCGATTTCATTCGTGTCACCGATGACGGCATCGGAATTGCGGCGCAGCAACTGCCTCTGGCAGTTTCAAGTCACGCTACCAGTAAAATCCGAAACGCGGAGGACCTGTTCAACGTAGGAACACTGGGTTTTCGCGGTGAAGCCCTGGCGTCGATTGCCGAAGTCAGCCGTTTCACACTGCGGAGTCGTACAGCTGAATCTGACTCGGGTTATGAAATGACTGTAGTCGGAGGAAAAACGCAAGAGTCCGTTCCCTGCGGATGCGCAATAGGGACCTCGGTGGAAGTGAGGCAACTGTTCTACAACACACCGGTGCGACGCAAGTTCCTGCGCACCAAACAAACCGAAATGGGACACTGCAACGAGGCTTTGACCCGCATCGCACTCGCCAATCCCGAGGTGCACTTTACCCTCACTCAAAACAGTCAACTCATCACCGATCTGCCGCGCGTCGATGATTGGCGACAAAGGATTGTCGCATTGTTTGGTGATCAGATTGGCCATTCCTTGATCGCAATCACTGGAGAGGACGATGGAGGCATTCAGTTAAGGGGATTTGTAGCCGATCCCAGTCAAAGTCGTTCGAACAACCGGATGCAGTACTTGCTTCTCAACGGCCGTTACATCCGAGATCGATCTCTTCAGCATGCCCTGGTTGAAGCCTACCGAGGCCTGTTAATGACAGGCCGTTTCCCCGTCACATTCTTAAGAATCACGTTGCCCCCTGAGATGGTGGACGTCAATGTCCACCCCACCAAACTGGAAGTCCGTTTTCAAGATTCAGGACGCTTATACAGCAAGCTGTTGGGCACGCTTCGCACCAAGTTTCTTTCAAGTGATCTTGTACATCCTCTACAAGTCACTTCACCACCTTCCGGAATTCCCGTAGCCGATCACCAGAGCCCGACGATCAGCCCGCCAAGAAATCAACTGCATCTGGAAGTACCAACCGTTTATCCTGACGGAGCGACCAACCGACCGCAGGTGTCCCCTCCAGGTTCAGCAACCATCCGCCAAGCCTCCTGGAACCATTCACGGTCTCACGATCCAAGAAATGACACAACGGGACTGGACGAAGACCCGTCGAATGAGATTTCAACGGGCGATACAACCGTGTCCACCAGAACGTCGCAAGAGACTCACGCCGTGACGTTGCCGGAATCTCATCCTGCAACCACCAGTCTACACTCGAACGCTACTTGCCATACTGCAATGCAGGTTCATGACAGCTACATCGTCACGGAAACCGAGGAAGGTGTGGCTGTGTTGGACCAGCATGCATTGCATGAAAGAGTCCTGTACGAACAGCTACGTAAGAGAGTCCTGGCTGGTCAAGTGGAAACTCAACGCCTTCTCGTGCCCGAGCCGGTGGATTTAACACCTGCCGAATCTGCAACGGTTTTGGAGAACCGGGCCTCGCTCGCGGAACTGGGTATCGAGGTCGAACCTTTCGGTGGAGACACGGTGATCGTGGCAGGCTATCCTGCCATGTTGGCTAAACTTAACCCGGGTGAAATTTTGCGGCAGGTTATCGAGTTGTTGCTGACCGATGGTAAGAAACTCGAACGCCGTGATCTGCTGGACGACCTGATGCACATGATCTCCTGCAAGGCAGCGGTCAAAGCGGGAGATCATCTGACACCGGAAGAGGTATCATCCCTCGTCGAACAACGTGAATTGGCACAAGATTCCCACCATTGTCCACATGGCCGCCCCACTGTTCTCGTGTTAACCAAGCAGGAATTGGATCGGAAATTCGGCCGCACCTAGGACCTCCATCCTCCTCGGAATCGCCCTTGCAGCATCGTTGATTCGCTACATCACCATACAGAGATCCGCAACAACAAATTAAATCATCTCAGGTTTCTCATGATCTGCGTCAGTATCGGTAGAGGTCGTCACCGGCATATGATTGCTGAGCACCGTCATCTGGTCGAGCAAGGTGCTCGACTCGTTGAACTGCGACTCGACTATATCCACGGCCAAGTCAATCTCAAACGCCTACTCACGAACCGACCTTGTCCCGTCATCGTGACATGCCGTCGCCGGGAAGATAGCGGCAAGTGGTCCGATTCGGAATCCTCACGAGCAATGCTATTGCGCCAGGCCATTGCAGAAGGTGTCGAGTATGTCGATTTGGAGGAGGATTTGGCCACCCAAATTCCCCGTTTCGGAGAAACCAAACGTATTATCAGTTTCCATGACTTCAGCAAGACCCCCGACGATTTGTCCGCACTCCATCAACGTTTGAGCGCAGCCGACGCGGACATTGTCAAGGTCGCCACGATGGCCAATCAACCGCACGACAACCTGAGAATGCTTCAACTGATAAAATCTGCAACAATCCCCACCGTCGGCATGTGCATGGGTGAAATAGGAACACCCTCCCGCCTCCTGGCGGGTCGTTTTGGTTCACCGTTCACCTATTCAACTTTTCATCATGAACGTTCGCTGGCGCCGGGTCAGCTAAGTTTTCATGAGATGCGAAATGTCTATCGGTATGAGTCCGTCGATACAAAAACAGAGGTATTTGGAGTCATCGCGGACCCCGTCGGTCAAAGCCTGAGCCCGGTGCTGCACAACGCGGCGTTTCAGGCCAAGGGTATGAACCGTGTCTACTTGCCCTTCCGCATTCCCGCAGAGCATCTCGAGGCATTCGTAAAAGATGCTCAACATTTGGGTATTCGCGGAATCAGCGTTACCATTCCCCATAAAGAGTCAGTTGTTCGTTTGTTGACGAAGGTCGACGGTGCGGTACGCGGTATTGGTGCAGCAAACACGGTGATCTTTGATGGGGATGCCGCCCTCGGTTACAACACCGATTATCGGGCGGCGATGACCTGTATCGACCTTGCAACGGAGACAAATGAAACGGACGAAGCACCATTGTCAGGCATGGTCGCACTCATGTTGGGGGCCGGTGGCGTGTCGAAAGCGATCGTTTTTGGATTGGTTCGAAGAGGTGCTGACGTGGTCGTTGCCAATCGAACACAACAGCGAGCTGACAATCTAGCCTCCCAATTCGGATGTCGCACTATTCCCTGGGCTCGCCGCCACGCGATTTCAGCCGACTTGATCATCAATGGAACTTCGATGGGCATGCATCCCAACGTCGACGAGTCGCCATACGACCACCGCTATTTACGGACCGATGCGGTCGTCTTTGATACCGTCTATAATCCAGAATCAACCCTTTTGATCAAACAGGCTGTTCAACAGAACTGCAGGGTCATCACAGGTGTCGAAATGTTCATCCGTCAGGCCGCGCAACAGTTCCTACTATTCACAGGCCAGGAAGCACCTATCGAATTACTCCGTGAATCGCTCAAAAGAGCGACCGGAGCGGTGAAACTTTAGATGAAACTTTTTCTCATCGGATATCGAGGCACCGGGAAAACCATGATTGCCAAAATTCTGGCCACAGCCTGGAACTGTGAATGGGCTGATTCGGATGGTGAAATTGAACGCCGGTCAGGTAAATCTATTGCCCAAATTTTTTCCCAGGACGGCGAGGCATCGTTTCGAAAACTGGAAATTGAAGTCGTGCGAGATCTGGCGACAGGCCCTCACAAAGTAGTTTCCTTAGGGGGAGGCGCTGTCATGGGTACTGAAAACCGTACAACAATTGCCGCACAAGGGCTGACCTGCTGGCTCCAAGCGACACCGGCCACAATTGCGCAACGCCTGGAGCAAGACTCCGCCACAAAATCCCAACGGCCTGATTTGACCCCCCTGGGAGGACTGGAAGAAATCCAGACCGTGCTGGATCAACGTTTCTCGGTTTATCAAAGCTGTGCAGACTTTGAATTTGACACGGAAGGAAAATCTCCCAATCAAGTTGCCGACGAAATCCTGGTTACGGTCGCAAAAGAGCAAAAGATGAATTCGTAACTACACGGTTCAATTTCTACTATGGGATCAGCAGATTTTCGACAGGGCGAAACCGGATGGGTGATTCAAATTCATCTCATGGAAACGCACGACAGTGTAACGTGAAAATGACGGAATAACGAAATGCCATTCTGGTCTGTCTTACTGTTGTTCGTTGTGGGAGCGATCGTCGCCGGCCAGTTAAATCGTGGCATCTATCGTCTACCCTATCGCAACAAACAATCCGTCAGCCCCTGGTCGGTTCCGCCAAACGACTCTGTCTGCCGTAGATGGTATGATCGCATTCCTATTTTGGGATGGATATTTCTTCGCCGCGAGTCCGGGATTCACGGTGCCTGGTTCTGGGTTCGACCACTGCTAATTGAATTCTTCGTTGCGACGGGATTTCCCGCACACGTCTGGTGGGTATTCCAAGACGGTCTGCTTCCATCTGGCTACGGTCCCTTAATGGCGACGACGGCGATGGCGATCAGCGGCAGTCACCTTGCTTTATTCGCATTGATGGTAGTCGCCTCGTTCATCGACATCGATGAGAAAACAATACCTGTTGAGATCACGGATTACGGAGTCCTGTTGGGTTTGTCACTGGCGGCTATCTTTCCTCATTCGCTACTGCCCGACCCCGTTCTCACTGCTCCGCCGCAAATTCAGCCATTACGGTTCACCCTCGGCAGCCTTCCCGCATGGACGACTGGTTGGTGGGGATTGGTGGCCGGATTAAGTTGTTTTGTATCCTGGTTCTATGCGATTTCTCCCAAGACATGGTGGTCACGTGAGGGGATTCTGAGGGCTCTGTGGTTGCACGTGGTGAGCCTCTTGCGTAAAGCGCTGAGGTTATGGATGACTCTCTTCTTTGTGTTGGGATGCGCCCTCATTGTGTTTGTTTGGAAAGTCGGGGGTGAAAGTTGGCAGGGTTTGCTGACATCCCTGATCGGTGTGGCGTTTGGAGGGGGACTGATTTGGGCAGTGCGAATCGTAGGCTCTCTGGCACTTCGCCAGGAAGCCATGGGATTCGGAGACGTCACCCTCATGGCAATGATCGGAGCCTTTGTAGGCTGGCAGCCTGCGGCGATCATCTTCTTCATGGCCCCATTTGCTGGATTGTTTCTCAGCGTGACTCGCTGGGTTCTCAGTGGCGATAAAGAAATTCCCTACGGGCCCTTTTTATGTTTTGCAACTTTTCTTCTGATCGAATTCTGGTCTGAGTTGTGGTTCGGCTACCTCCAGGATATCTTTTATGCGTTGGGATTGGTGGTGGCCATGATTGTGGCTTGCTGTCTGATGATCATGTACGGGATGCTCATCTCCTGGAGGCTCCTTCGGGAAGGGATGACCAGCCGCACCAGGCGGCAGTGAGTCCGGGGAGCGTTATCCTTAACGGCGCACACCCGTCGGCAAACAGTTTTAATCCTTTCAGCGATTCACAAGGCGGAGACAATCGTTACCGCTAGCAACGCTACGAATGCCTGCAGTTAATTGCACTTGCAGACGGGTGGGGGCAAGACTACTATCCCCCCACAATTCTCAGTGGACTCACCGCGCCCTTCACCCGCGCAACATAGCGCAGGTGGTAACTTATTTGGACTCTCCGGAACACTTGGCTGTGCGGCTCGAATGTACGATCATCTGGCTGGCAATCGTCACATGTGGCGTATCTAGCGGCTGTCGCTACGTTGCTAACCGTGCACAACAGGCAGCCCTAGCAGATCAGCAAGCCAGCGAAAAACAACTGGCTCTGCAGGATTTCGAGTACCGACGACGAGCCGACAATCTGGATGTGAACAATCGGGAACTACACACTCAACTGGCTCAGTCACAAAGGGAGGTTCAGCTTCTCAAGGACGAAGTGGGTCTGCTGCGAAACAGGCTAGGAGAAACAGTCGACCTGCTCGCCGAATCTCAATTATCACAAGAGAGTTCTGACCAGCGTTGGAAAGCGTTGCAAACGTCCACACAACGACGGGGCGGGGCGGTCATTACAGCCAACAGCAGCCTGCAACAAGATTTGCCACACTTGAATGTTCCAGGTGTCGAAATCCGACAGGACGGTGACGTGATCCGCATCGAACTGTCCACGGACCGACTCTTTCTGTCCCGATCAGCGACACTTCATCAAAACTCACTGGGAATTCTCAATCCCATCGCAGAGTTGCTTCAACAACAATATCCCCACCAGAGAATTGGCATCGAAGGACATTCCGACAACCGGGATGTCCTTTCGACTCAGTGGCGCAGCCAGCATCAACTCACCCTGGCTCAAGCTGGTGCCATTTTCGACCAGTTTACCACTCGTTACCGAATGAGTTCGGCTCAACTCTTTGTCCTGGGTCACGGAGCCAATCATCCCAGAGTTTCCAACGCCACTTCTGCGGGGCAGACCAAAAATCGCCGGATCGAAATCGTGATCTATCCCGAGACGACCAGCGGGCGGTGATCCAAATTCCCAACCCCTTAATCGCTCGCTGGCTTCCTGAAACTTGCTACTCGGACTTTTGGCTGCGAACGACTCCAGATTGTCTGTCAGGGTGCAAACCGTCGGTTCAAGTCACATTGTCTACGGTCGCTGACGATGCGCGCGAACTGCATTTGAGAACCTTCGAAAGAGGGACCGCCCGACTGGCGTAGCCTCACTAGTAGTCTTAAACTGGCGCAGAGCATCTGGTAGTTACACGTAGCTCCTGGAGATCCTAATCTGCCAAAGGAAATCGTAGTATGAGATTGAAAGACAAAGTCGCATTGATTACTGGTGCCAGCGTCGGCATAGGCCAGCTTACGGCAGAAATATTTGCCAACGAGGGGGCACAGGTTGTTGTCAACTCTCAAAGCGATCGTGGTGCATCTGTCGCCCAACAAATCGTGGATCGGGGCGGTGAATCGCTGTTCATCCAGGGAAAGGTCCAAAATGTCGACGATGCGAAAAAAATGGTGGACGGCACAGTGGAGCGTTTTGGAAGAATTGACATCCTGGTCAACAACGCCGGAATTGTCAGATCCGGAACGGTCGATAACAGCCCGATCGAGGACTGGGATGACACATTCGCCACCAACTGTCGCGGTGTGTTTTTAATGTCCAGGTTTTCTGCTCAACAAATGTTGAGACAGGGCGGGGGCGTGATCGTTCATAACGCATCCATTGCCGGCGTGAAGGGATTAAAAGATCGTGCTTCATACTCCGCCTCGAAAGGCGCGGTCGTTGCGCTCACCAAAGCAATGGCCATCGATTACGTGGACAAAAACATACGCGTTAATTGTGTCAACCCTGGCACTACTCTGACACCCTCGCTACAAGATCGCATCGATGCTTTTGACGATCCCGTGGCGGCGAAGAAAATGTTTATTTCGCGCCAACCTATGGGGCGCCTGGGAACACCAGAGGAAATCGCCAGCGGAATTCTGTACCTGGCATCTGACGAAGCGTCGTTTGTGACAGGTGCCATCTTGAACATTGATGGAGGACTCACCATTTAGTGTTACCGCCATCGCTCCCGGATTCTCTTTCATCCCCGCCAAATCGCGATGAAACATGGTCAATTGGTGAGAACTGTCGTTTTCGTTTTTTCGGACTGCAAACACTGCACCTGCACTCGGGTCCAAATTTGTGGAGTCGTGTTGTCGTGTTTCACTGCTAACCAACAACCACAGTTCTCGTACTGAGAATCATGCGGCTGGCTTCGGAAAACGTTGGGACTCAGGTTCCGACCGGGACTCGAAACAACAAACTCGACGTGCTACATTACTGGACCGCAAGTGGCTTTTGTCGAGTGTTTCGTGACCTTCGTAATTACGAATCAAACGCAAAAGATGCCGTCCATTAGGACGGCTCAAGCATCTGCGGTACAATCCAAATAATGACTTTTCATCCCGTAAAACAGTTCGGGAGGAAATGCGCGGAGGCGACCCGGCATGAAATCTCCGAGTTTACACGGTGATTCCCAAGTGGTCCAACTCTAAGCATCCCTCGAATCCACCAAAACTCAAACCAACTGAAAACTCACAATAGTAATACCACGAATATGATTACCATTATTGACTACCAAATGGGAAATTTGCGGAGCGTCCAGAAGGGGTTCGAGAGGGTCGGACACCAAGCTGTCATTACGAGCGATCCTGTCGAGATAGCGCGAGCGGAGAAACTCGTTCTTCCCGGGGTCGGTGCCTTCGCTGATGCCATGTCGGAATTGGAGCGGCGTAAGTTGGTCGGTCCTATCCTCGCTGCGATCGGAGACGGCAAGCCTTTCTTGGGGATCTGCTTGGGCCTCCAGTTGCTCTTCGAAACCAGCTACGAAAACGGTTGCCATCAAGGCTTGGGAGTGCTTGCCGGTGAAGTAGTGAGGTTTGATCTTCCCGCTCCATTCAAAGTCCCTCACATGGGATGGAATCAGACCCGCATACGGCAGCAAGCCCCGCTTCTGACTGACGTTGAACAGGAAACCTATTTTTATTTCGTGCACTCCTATTACGTGGTCCCTCGCGACCCTGAAGTAGTCGCCATGGAAACTGACTACCACCAACCGTTTTGCTCAATGATTTGGCGAAACAATCTGGTTGCCACCCAATTTCACCCCGAGAAAAGCCAAACCAAAGGTTTGGTACTGCTGAAGAATTTCGCTGAGCTCTGACAACCTCCCTACCTTGCATAAGTCCAATCCCTGTGTCATATTGCGGGTTTTTGCAACGATCGGAAAAGCGAGGCCTGAGAAGGGGTTGCGAGCATGCAGATCTGGCCCGCTATTGATATTCGTGGCGGCCAATGTGTGCGGTTGAAGCAGGGAGACTACGATCGCGAAACCGTGTTTGGCAACGATCCTGCCGAGATGGCGGCACATTGGGTGTCCCAAGGGGCTGAATGCCTGCACCTTGTCGATTTAGACGGTGCAAGAGATGGACAGACATTCAACCGAAAAGTGGTGCAGAAGGTGCTGAAAGAGATTGATGTACCATGTGAACTGGGGGGTGGAATTCGCGACGAAACAGCAATTGATGGTTGGCTCCGAGACGGCATCCAGCGTCTGGTCGTTGGTACGCAAGCCCTCAAACGGCCCGATTGGTTCCGAGAGATGTGCCACAAGTATCCGGGAAAACTCGCCCTGGGGCTCGATGCGCGTGATGGCTGGGTGGCGGTCGAAGGTTGGCTAGAGACCAGTGATGTGACGGCGAGCGACTTGGCAAAACATTATGCGGACCTGCCACTGGCAGCAGTCATATACACCGACATTTCCAAGGACGGCATGATGCAGGGCCCCAACCTGAAAGCGATGGATGAAATGAACCATTCATTAGAAATCGAAGTCATCGCATCAGGCGGAGTCACAACAATCGAAGACGTTCGAGCACTTGCCCAACTGGGATTAGGCGGTTGCATTATCGGGCGATCATTATACGAGAAACAAATTAGTTTACGTGAGGCAATACAAGTCTCGCGTCAGTCGTAGTGCAATCATTTTTTGCCTGCTCAGTGATTTGAATATAGGAGCAAAACCAGGCATGGCCAATCGGAAAGTCGAAGACATTCGCAACGTTGCGTTCTGCGGTCACGGTTCAAGTGGTAAAACAACCCTGGTCGATTATCTACTGGTGAAAACTGGGGCTCTAAGTGGCACACCCAGTGTTGATGACGGCACTAGTATTTGTGACTTTGATCCCGAGGAACAGCAGCACAAATACACTATTGAATCAACGTTTGCCCACTTCGAACACAACGGAAAACGGTTTAATCTGTTCGACACTCCCGGCTACCCCGACTTTATCGGACAAACTATCGGTGCGATTAATGGCGTCGACACCGTTGCGGTCACGATCAACGCCCAATCGGGAATCGAGGTCAATACGCGTCGGGTATTTGACGAAGCGGAAAAGGCCGGCATCGGACGCATCATTGTGATCAACAAGATGGATGCGGAAAACATAGAGTTTACGGATCTGGTTGGTAGCATTCAGGAACTCTGGGGGCCGAAATGTGTCCTGTTGAATGTCCCCGTCGGTCATGGGACGGACTTCAAGGGTGTCATCAACACGCTGCAGGTGCCTGACGACACCAGCGGCGCACTCGTGGACCCTACCGAAATCAGTGAACCGCTCATGGAGTCGATCATCGAGGTGGACGATGAGGTCATGGAACGTTACTTCGAAGGCACACCGCCCACCGAAGAAGAACTTTCGCGACTGATAGTGCGCGCTGTCGCTGAAGGCAGCCTGGTGCCGATCCTCTGCTGTTCGAGTAAGACCGGAGTCGGTGCTCCCGAGTTGTTGGACGCGATAGAAATGTGCTGCCCACCTCCGACGGCCATCGTTCGTCAGGGGACAAATAAAGAGGGTGATGCCGTCGATTTGACAACCGATGCGAATGGTCCGCTCGTCGCCAGAGTGTTCAAAACTCGCATCGATCCTTTTGTCCAGAAACTTAATTTCATTCGTATCTACTCCGGTTCGCTCAAAAAAGATAACGTCGTGACTGCTTCCACGGCACGCAAGGGGATCAAACTCACTCAATTGCTGGAAGTTCAAGCGGCAGAAACCAGCCCCGTCGATTCTGCCGGACCGGGTGACATTGTCGCTGTCGCCAAGATGGAGGAGTTACACACCGAAACGATCTTGGGTGAGATCAATCTACCGAAGATATCCTTTCCCACGCCTATGGTCGGCCTGGCAGTCACGCCTAAGAGTCGTGGCGACGAAACCAAACTTTCCGGTGCGCTGGGAAAAGTTGTTGAAGAAGATCCCACGTTCAAACTGGATCGAGATGCCCAAACAAAAGAATTAGTCGTGACAGGTATGAGCGAACTACACCTCAAGATCGTTCAGGAACGTTTGAATCGTCGTGACAAAGTCGAGGTGGATACAAAAGAGCCAAAAATTCCCTATCGCGAGACGATCCAAGCCAATGCCGATGGCATGTACCGACACAAGAAACAGTCGGGCGGGCGCGGCCAGTTCGGTGAAGTACATATTCGTATGATGCCCTTTCCACGTGGCACGGTGGTGGAAGAATTTTGCAATAAAACACGATTTCCTTCCTTCAAAGACTCTCACTACGACGACACGCACAACTTCCTGTGGGTTGATTCCGTGGTGGGTGGTGTCATTCCCAGCAATTTCATGCCGGCGGTGGCAAAAGGTTTCAAAGAGCGTTTGTCGCGTGGGGTGATTGCCGGGTACCAGATCCAAGACGTGTGCATTGAAGTGCACTTCGGCAAGCATCATCCTGTCGACAGTTCGGAAACTGCGTTCAAAACGGCAGCGTCGATGGCTTTTCGAAACATCTTCCAAAAGGCCAAGCCCAGTTTGCTCGAACCGGTCGTCACCATGGACGTAACAGTCCCGGAAGCTAATGTGGGTGATGTCTACAGTGATATGTCGGGCCGTCGTGGCCGCGTGCTGGGATCGGATGCGGCAGGAGGAAACCTCCAAACGGTTCACACCGAAGTACCTTTGGCTGAAGTGATGACCTACGCGCGCACGTTGTCGAGTATGACAGGTGGACAAGGCAGCTATTCCATGGAATTCAGCCACTATGACGTGATGCCATCCAATGTCCAGCAGGAAATCATTTCTAAAGCCAAGTTACAGGAAGAGGAAGAAGACTGATCCTCTGTTAAACTCCTGACCGCACGCGAACCGAAGACTGAGATAGGTTGTCTTGCGCAAGGTAGGATTCGACGGTTGTGCTAACAAGCTCCGAATCAACTTCCATGCAGGCTCCTAACCCGAAACCTCCTATGACTTTCCTGCTCCGCCACACTGCTCCCCGCTGTTTGTGTCGCTGTCCGGTCTAACCGGATAGCAGCCGTCCCTCGTCTTCGACCCGTCACCCCCCTCTCGGACATCGTCCTAACGGCAGCACCGCTAGCGTTCACTTTGCTGGAGACAATCGTCATGGCTTCTGACTTCCGCCTGAAAGAACAATTGCCGAATCTGACCGATCGCATTGTCAAAAGCTACGCGGAAATCGGCCACATGAATCATTTGGGCCACGTAGCCTTGCCCAGTTACGATACGGTCATTTCCATCGCCGAAGATTTAAAGGATGTCATTTATCCCGGTTACCGTCGGCGGGAGGGTCTACATCTTGGGAATATCACCTACCATGTCGGTGACTTGATCGATGGACTGCATGACAAGTTGACAACTCAAATTGCGCGTGTTCTCCGGCACGCCGCAGACGTTCAAACCGAGGAAACACAGGAACCGGACCCTCCCACGGACTACGAGGCCAAGGGACAGGCAATTGCCATCGCGTTTCTGGACCGGATTCCTGAAATTCGAACTTTGCTGGCCACCGACGTTCAAGCGGCCTTCCAAGGTGACCCTGCCTGCAAAAATATCGACGAAGTCATTTTCTGCTATCCCGGTCTGGAAGCAGTCACGATCTACCGCCTGGCGCATGAACTGCTTGACCTGGGAACTCCTTTCATCCCCCGTATGCTCTCGGAATGGGCTCACAAAGAGACCGGCATCGATATCCATCCGGGAGCAACCATTGGGAACTATTTTTTTATTGACCATGGAACAGGTGTCGTGATTGGCGAAACTTGCAAAATTGGCAACCACGTCAAGCTCTACCAGGGAGTCACGCTGGGAGCGTTGAGCTTTGATACCGATGCCGATGGGAACTTGCTTCGGACCGCGAAACGTCATCCGACGCTCGAAGACCACGTCGTCATTTACGCCAATGCGACGGTACTGGGGGGCAAGACAATCATCGGACACAATTCGGTCATCGGATCAAGTGTTTGGCTCACCCAGAGCGTCGAACCACATACTACTGTATTGCTCGAAAAACCCGGCCTGCGAATGCGAGACGACAAGCCGGACGAACTCAGCCCGGAAGCCAACTATCAGATTTGAGGAACACACGGCGAAAGCGGCCGAAGCACAACCCGCGTCCCATGGCTACACCATCAGGGCATGAAACACAAACGACGGCGCCGGGGCCGGGCCAAGGCTGACAAACCGGGAACGCAGAAAAGATTCGGGGGTTTCTGGAAAACAAAACCCTGATCACCCGGCATCAGCCTTTCGTTGTGTCATCCAACCTCTGCTCGCTCAGTCCGTGACACAAAACCCGCAAATTTTCTCCTTACTCAACTAGCGGGCGGAGGGTTATTGCGCCATCTTCCCGACGTCTCCTTGTTCGATTTTTTGCTGCCATGAACATCCCGGGGGTTGAGGCATCGGTTTTGCGGCCCTACCAGTAAACAGTTGCGAAAACACAAACAATCCTACGCCCAACCAACCTACCGCGCTGCCAACTGCACCCTGATAAAATTCAGCCGGCTGATACTGAAATACCAACCGATGCGTTCCGGCTCGCAAGAACACCCCCCGCATGACCAGGTTAGTCTGTTGAATCGGTTCACGACGAAAAACTCCACTGGCGTCGGATTCGACCAGGAGTTTCCAACCCGGCTCAAATTGGTCCGCCAGAACAACCAGTCCCTTTTGTGACAGTTCGACTTGCAGTTCGACGCGTTCAGGTTCGTCTTTCACGATTTCGACTGCAATCGTTCCTTCCGAGGAAATTTCTTTCGAATCCCGCATCAGCCATTTTGGTGCCGCGTCCTTAAAAACGACTGCTGCCTGACGCAGGTCGTGTTCCAACACCCGCTGCGCCACCTGGCTGACATTTTGAACGCTTACATCGACAGGACCATAAAACTCGACTGACTGCAATGGCACGAACCAACACCGCTGCGGGTCACCCAAACTGCTCCGAAGTGATACGTCTCCTGAATTGGCAAGCGAACCATGCAGTTTTAACTGCCTGAAATTCTTTGCTGGACCGAATTCTGATTGAATGATCACGCAATGGCCGACTCCAAGTGCTTCCAGGAAAGACGCATCGTTAGAGCATTTTAATCCCGCCACTCGTTGGCTTTGAAGAAATATTTCGCGCCACGTGTAGGATTGCATGGTTCCCGGCACCTGAATCAATCGTTGACGTGCCGACAAATGGAAGTTGGGATACAATGTATCCCGGTCCCATACAAGCGATAGCGAAAGGCGATCGCCCGTTTGCGATTCGTCCCAGCGCGGACAGCTAGTCGAAGGGGGGAACCTCATCAGGCGAAGTTTGCCGGGTTTGGAATCACTTTGTGCGGCTAAAGTATCCACAACACAACCCAACGATGCCCAGTTGCTGCGGGGTGCAGACTGCACCATCCACGCGTGTGCCACCACCAATTCAATTCCCGTGACCAGCAGGACCGCGCACGGCACCAGTCGTGCCGGCAGACGCCGTTTCCTTTTCGATCCTGAAACCTCACACGGGAGTTTCCAATCAGAATCGGCCACTATCAGAACCCAGCGATAAATCCAACAGAGCACCAAAGCGTGTAGCAATGCGCCAACGAAATCAACCTTGCTAAGGTGCAGATGAAACGGCCCAAACAACTCGTCAGTTTGCACAGTTTGCACTGTCCGGTCAGAAAACAACAGCATCGCTGTCATGCTCAGAACGAGCACAGCGAGTGTAACTCTTCCCAACCACAACAAACCGCGCCGCAATACATGATGGTGGTTACGATTGGACTGTTCCCAGCCGTGTCCCGACAACAGGCACAAAGCCAGAGTCGCCACCACAAACAATTTTGCCGGGTAGCGAAACAGACTGTAACCGGGCAGAAAAGTCACCATCATCCAATAGATCCCGCCGACCGGACCACCTATTGAAGACTGCAGCGGCCCGTCTTTGCCACTCACGTAGGACAACTCTTGCAACAGCCACCCGATTCCGTAACGCCCCAGACTTCCCGCAGCGAAAATTGCCACCAGAGCCCAAAGCCACTGATTTCCGGGTGATCGCCGTCGCTTACGCCAAGTACAACCAGCCATCAGCAGCGGTAGTAGACCCATATAGAGAGAAGGGGTCCAAACTCGCCCCTCAGCGGGAATCAGATTGAACCAACGACGATGGATAGGAAACTGCCGACCACCAACATTGGGCCAGACTAGCTCCATAAAACGCCAGGGTGCGTTGCTGAACCGATAGGTGAATTCATCGTGTGTACCGCTCTCTGTGGGGCCCACCAACCCGGACAGGATTTCGTGTGTCAGTGTACCGGTTGAAACCGTGTCATGACGACCAACAACATGACCAGGAATTTCCCAAACACTGCGGGGGCCCTCGCAAAACTCCCGGTCACTCTGTCGAACCCAGAACCAGGATGGCAAAATTTGCACAGCCGCCAGCAAGCCGCCCATAAGTCCCGCGGCGATTATCAGACCACATCGACGGCAACAGATAATCAATTCCTGAGAACGCCAGAAACTCGGCATGGAACCCGGAGGAAAATGACGTGACTGCCAATCGCGGTGTAAAAGAATGAGAGCATAAACAACTGCGGCAAAACCAGCGTGGTAGGCGATTTGAGGATCACCGCCGAGGGTCATCATCGCCAGTACGCTTCCCAGCAGGACTGCTGCGCCGGCACTGTTACAGCGGAACATACGTTCTATCGCCAGAAAGGCGAATGGTAGCCAGGACGCACCAACCAGAAAAACAACGTTGCAATACTGAAACAGGACGCTTCCACTCATCGTATAGGCCAGTGCCGCAAAGACTGCACCATGAAAACCAACGCCCCATTTTCTGGCACACAGAAAACAGCTTCCGGTCGCCAGGCAAACATGCCCGATAATGTACAAATTAAAATTCGTGTCGTAGGAAAAAGGTAAAGCAAAGAACAGCTTTCCGGGATACAAAACGGCACTGGTCGGATTGGCCAGCAGAGGTTGGCCCAGGTTGTCGTAGGGATTCCACAAGGGAATTCGCCCCTGGTTCCACTGGTCGGCCAAATACCGATACAACGGAAAGTAATAGTGGCCGGCGTCACGGTAGACAAAATTCTGCTGGTTGGTCAGCACCGGCCAAAATACACATAGCAGAGGAAAGGCTACTACGAGCAGCATCCAAAGTCGTTGTCGGAACGTTGGCTGGCAGCTTTCGGTCGTGCTGTCGGGAGATTTGAACACGGTTTCGTCGCCAGGGTCAGAAACGAAAGTTGCTTTCGCCGCTTGTACCAAAGGTTCCCTTCGGGCAGCACATCCAGAGCCTCAACAAGGGGCGTGGAGAACCGTCGGATATCACCATCCATACAGCGGGAATTGAGACCCCACCCCTGAACCACTATGGCCGAAAGACCGCTCTTCGGAAAGGTCGGAGTGACTAGATCGATCACCACCTGTCAGGTGTTGCCAAAATTGACCAGTGTAGCTGCGAGTGAGAAATTACTGTGACTAAAAAACAGGAGGACCGGTTGTGGTCTTGCAGCTAGTGACGTTGAACCCGAAACGTTGATCGTCGACGTCCAGACTTTCCGGACAAAAAAAGGGGATGATTTATCTCCGGGTCAGGCAGGTGCTGCCCTGCACGTCGCACACTACACAACAAGTCATTCACCTCTGCAATCGCCTCGTCAGTTGTCTTCTTCCCTACGGGGTCTTCCGACGGGTTCCGAAAACCGGGTCTGTCGTTATGGATCCACTGAACACGGAGACAAAACTGGTATCGCCCCATGGACAACACATCTCCATCAAACAGAGGGGATGATTGCACCAATCGTCCATTGACCGTCAATTCCGGTCCCGTACCCAGACGTCGCACTGAAACTCCGCGTTTAGTGAGAAACAGATAGGCAAAGACTTCGGGAAACTGCAAATCGCCAAGTACCAGATCACAGTCGACTGTCGTACCGATCAGATAAACCGGTCCCTGGACCTGCCGGCTCACGTTCCGGGCTTCTCCCTGGGCAATCTCGAGTTCAACCACCGGTAAACTAGACCGAAAGTGCGGCCCCGGTAAGATTTTCGGTTCAGCGTGACGGGATTTCCAGTTCATGAGTTTTCCTTCCACGTCCATCTCGAGCGTTATCCGCAGGCCAGCGACATACTCCTTTTCGGAATCTCGTAATTGAACTCTCAAACTGTTTTGTTCAGCCCCTCAACATTGGGCCGAATGTAGTGTCGATCGGACATATTGGCGAAGATGTGCCAGATACTTGTGTCATTCAGCAAACCTGGCCTTGTTCAGTCGGCCGCTTGCGACACCACCGGCTGATCCTTCCGGGAAATGGGGATGACAACCCGGGAACGGTCGGTCGGTTCAAATCACCGATGACCGCTGATCTGCCTTCCTTTTCAGCCTGTCCCACGGTTGCAGAACCGCCTAACGGCCAGGTCAAAAAAACCGTCCGTTTTCGAAATCGGACGTGCCCGCAGCGTAAAAATTTCTTCGAATACCTTACTGAGATGTGATCTGAGGCACCATTCAATCCGAGTGATCGTACTTCCAGTCGGCTGAGTCAACCACTTATCCGGATACCCAGCGGGCGATATTCGAGCAGTCAGATGGCCGTGGTGAGCGAAGCCCCGAACAAAACGCGGACGTCTGTTGCTCAGCGCTATCAGTTCACGGATCCTTACTCATTTTTGTCCGGAGCAGGCCTGCCAGACAGTTCAGCGCGGGTACGAGTAATTCCCTATTTCTGCAGAATGAGCCTCTCGTTGCGAGTGCGGCGCAAACGGTAAACTTCATCACCATGCAAAATCAAAACTTCATTTTCTTCACCGAAGAGGTCCTCGGAATTCCAAATACGGGGTGACTGCCGTGCATTATCGTCGCGACGGGCTGGGTCCGGAAATTCATCCATCAAAATACAGTCAGGCTGGAGAATGGCGTGCTCAAAGGGAGCGTTCAACCACCGTTACAGGAACTTGTAAGACAAGTTGTACAGACCATTAGTGGCCCGTGTTCAGAACGGATTCGGTTTCACCACTGGCTTTTGTAAAGGACGCTCGCCAAATGACCAATTCGATCGACTCACTGACAAAACGTACCGATCCATCCATCAGGCCGACGTTGACCCCACCAGAATGATAACTACGGGATGTGACTGCCGCATAGGTTTTCGTCGTGGCCGACTTCCCCTCCTGCTGATTGGTCCAGTCAGCATCATATTGCTGACCGTTTTCCTGACAGAGGACCTCGGTATTCGGTAGAAAAGTCGCCGTCACACCTGTCTGATGCGCGCGACCGTCCACCCATTCCGTATGTCCGCTGTTGGTCTTGAAATCGCCTCCCAAAGTGCCAACGCTTTCTGGGGAAACCGGAACTGGCGGATTATCTTGTCCCGCATTTCGATAATACGGAGTCCAGGCTTTCACTTCAGCCACAGCAACCGTATTGCTTGTACCATCGCGAACATCACGCAATTTTGTCCTTTTCGCCGGCTGAAAGAGCCCCTCGCCAGTCCCGCGAACAACCGGATCAAATACATACCAGATGCCCACATTAACACCGTAGTTAAGCGGATAGTGGTACGGATTACCATTCTTCGTACGTTGGTGATCGCCAATCTCAGACGGACACAAATAGGTCGGAACACGAATTGAAGAGAGTGGCTGGGGGGCCATTCCGCCGATGCTGACCGTCGCAGCAGTGTAACTTTCATCGAAATCGATGTGATCATGTAATTCCAACTGCTCCAGGAAAGGCAAAATCTGTCCCTGGACAGACCATCCATCCTGCGAATTTGCAGCAGGCGCCCAACTGGCAGGCAACTCACCTTCAAAGGACTCAAAATTAAGTAACGCCACACCGATTTGTTTCACTTGGTTAACGCATGACACTCGCCGGGCGGACTCCCGAGCCATTTGAACAGCCGGGAGCAAAAGAGCAATCAAGATGGCGATGATCGCAATCACCACCAACAATTCAACTAAAGTAAACGCCTTACGGAATCCTCGAGGGAACATAGCCAACTCCTTTTTCCTATAAAACGCAAGCGGCCACAAATTGGGACTTACGAACGTGGCTGGCGGTCGGACATCTAACTGTCCAGCTGGCGGGTCCGTTAACGATACTGAATCTCAATAGCGTTTATTTTAGGAATCTCTTCCAGTCTGTCAAGTGCAGATTGGGATTCGGCGGAATTTGACCGCGCCGGAAACTTGCTGACCCAGAGGACAGGTCAGACCCCTGAGTTGGACCCTGTAGAAGAGGCCACCCGGTGGGCGAGCAGTGCTGACAAATGCCCGGGGGAAAAGATGCAAAATCGACCAAACGGGGGGGAAATCGGACGTTTTGGTCGGTTCACTGGAGCCTGAATCCCAGACGGCGGCGGAGCCACCAGCAGATCTCACAGCCGGCACCCCCTATTTTCTAATCAACCGGAGGGGCAGAACTTCACGGGAACTCTACTGAACGAGACGAATCTCGTACAACCGCGGCCAATTTTTACCGGTGACAAAGATCCGCTTGTCTTTCGAGTCGTAGGCAATCCCATTCAGAACGGCTTCACGGTCGTGCCGGAGACTACTGGGCTTCAAACCGCTCAGATCAACCCACCCCAGGACAAAGCCCGTTTCGGGTGAAATGCGGGCGATGTAGTCCTCGCCCCATACATTCGCCCAAATCTCCCCCTCGACGTATTCCAATTCGTTCAAGTGAGTCACACGCCGTCGCCCGCTTTGAACCGTCAGTCGTCGCTGGACCTGAAAGGTATCCGGATCTAAAAACCGCAAGGTCGGCGAGCCATCACTCATTATCAATTGCCTGCCGTCATGCGTGATGCCCCAACCCTCCCCCGAAATCCTGAATTGCATCAACTGCGCAAAGGAAACTTTGTCGTAAACAATACCGATCCCCGACTTCCAGGTGAGTTGAATGATCCGGTCACCGTAAACCGTCGTTCCCTCCCCAAACAGTTGGCGATCAAGGGCTACTCGTTGCAAGACTTTTCCACTGACAAGATCGACCTTTCGCAAGGTTGACTGTCCGTAGCGACCGGTCCCTTCGTAGAGAACCCCATCCCGGTAGACCAGCCCCTGGCAGTAGGCTTTATCATCGTGCGGATACTGGGCCACGACTTCAAAGCCGTAGGTAGGCACTTTCCTCGGACCTGCCATGAGCCAAGCTGTAAAAGCAACTCCAAAAACAGACACCAACAGCAGCAGGATCCAACCCCGCCCCGCTCGCCAGGTTGTTGCATCCGACAAAGGCAAAACGGTGGACTCAGCAGGAAGACGTCTGGCTTTCGGGCGACGTTTCACAGCGCTATTCATAAATCTGGTCGATTGGGATGCCCCGATAAGCTCGATCAAGAATCTGCATCGTGTGCATCACCGGAATGTGCCGGTTCAAATGGATCAAATGCGTGTTGATTTGGGTCATGCAACCAATGTTTCCTGCTGCCACCACCTGGGTGTCTGTGGATCCAATGGCTGCCGCCTTTTTCTGTCCAAGTTCGGCGGCCGTTTGCGGTTGCTCGATATTATAGGTTCCCGCCGAACCACAGCAGATATCACTTTCGGGAATTTCGACGAGTTCCAGGTTTTCCACCGTAGCAAGCAGTTCCCTGGGTTGTTGTCGGATTCCCTGTGCATGGACCAAATGACATGCGTCGTGCATGGCAACTCGCGTCGGTTTTTCGAGTCTGGCGATGGTGCAAATCCCTACGTCTGCCAAGAACTCAGTCACGTCCCGTACACGTTGGACAAAGGCTTCTGCGACCGCCTCCTCCGGTTCACCCCGCAACCACAAGGCATACTCGTGCATTCCCGACCCACACCCCGCCGCGTTCGTCAAAATGGCATCCACGTCGTCAGGAAAAACCTGCAAATTGTGACGGGCAAACCTCCGGGCCTGAGCAGCGGCCCCGGTATGAGCAGCCAAGGCCCCGCAACAGGCCTGCTCCTGCGGAACAATCACTTCCACACCGTTCTTCGCCAACACTCGTAGCGTGGCCCAATTGATATCTGGTGCCAGCACCTGCTGGGCACAACCAGCCAGTAAAGCCACTCGCGCACGACGCGGACCCTCAGCTGGATAAACCTCGGGTAATCGTTCCGCATGGGGCAGCGTGGAGGGCAGCAGGTCAAGCATGTTACCCAGGCGCCCCGGCACCAAACCCCGTAGCGGTTTCGCCCAGCGTCCCATCCTGGCTCCCCAACGGAACCTCGCCGGGTAGGGCAGTGTTGTCAGGACAAACCAACGCAGCACCCGGTCCAAAAGGGAACGGTTCCTGCTTGCTTCGGCAAGACCCCGAAAAGACGTCAACAGTTCACCATAACCAACTCCTGACGGACAGGCCGTCTCGCATCCAACACAACCCAGACACCGATCGACGTAAGGCAGTGCTTCATCGAATTCAAGACGGCCTTCCAGTACTTCCTTCATCAAAACAATGCGTCCACGTGGGGAGTCCATTTCCTCTCGCCACACCCGGTACGTCGGACAAACAGGCAAACAGAATCCACAATGGACACACTTCTGTACAGCCTCGGCCATGGGTTGCCCCCAGGGGCCTATTTCGTCAACAGGGATCGTGTGTTGCATGAAAAAATAAAGGACGGGCTAAGTGTGGCGTAAACTTGAATTTAAACAACTAATCGTATCACTCTGTAACGGGACTCCCGGATCTACGATCCCTATGCCTGATTACAGCATTTCATTGACCAACTCCCGCAGGAAATCTCGCCAACTTGGACTCTGGGTCAAAAACGGACGACAAACGCTGTCTGTAGAGATTGTCTTGACGAGGTCCCAGCCAGGGAACCGGCCAGTTTCCGGTGACTGCCAGAGCGGGACGCTGCAGCTGGGTGCAAAACTCATCTAAAAGGCCCCGCTGCTGTTCCCGTGGCCAAGCAAGCCACAGAAGATTGCCTCCCATACTGTAGCGGCGGGGGAATTCGCAATCCAACCCGGACAAGTAGCTTTCTGAAACCTGAATTTGCTGAGGAAGGATCGGTATTTTGACCAAGTCATGTTCGGGGGGAACCCAGTGAAATTCTCGGGCACTGCGCCATATTTCTTCGTCCTCTTGATCGCGATAGACCCGAGCGGAGTCACCAACAAACTGACACAGTCGATCAACACGCTTTTCGATTGCAGTCGCCATCCCACCAATCCGCATCCAAAGCGTGCCGGGGGGAACGAAATCCAGGCAAGCGAGCTCCAGAGGAGAAGTCATCAGGTCAGACTGGAAATCGAGGGCCTGCTGTAGAAATTCAAAATCAACTCTCAACGACACATATCGCTCCGGGCGAGGAAACACTTTGAAGGTCAACTCGACGAGAATCGCCATCGTACCTAATCCACCCACCATGAGTTTCGGGATATCAAAGCCGGCAGCGTTCTTGACGACCTTGCCACCACCCAAGACGATCCGCCCCCCACCGGTGACAACTCGTGTCCCTAACAAAAAGTCGCGTAAACCACCGTAACGAAGCCTTCCCGGCCCGGAGAGTCCCGCTGCCACCGTACCACCAAGAGTAGCTCCGGATTCAACCAGTGGCGGATCAAACGGCAGGAACTGATTGTGTTCCACCAGTGTGTTCACGATATCCTGCAGAGGAGTACCCGACAGGGCAGTAAACGTGTATTCACTCGGCTCGTACTCCAGCACCCCTGACAACTTACGAGTTGACAACGTAGCATCGCAAGACAGTGCCGACTTTGTGGCGCCACCGGCCACTCGCAAGTGCTGCACCGAATGGACCGCCTGCTGAACTTCGGTGATCGAACCAGGAACCATCATAATCGTCTCCAGCCGTCAAACTTTCGTTTCAGGAGAGAAGGGCAGGGGGGGCCAAGTTGGAAAATACTCCTGTCAACGGAAAGCTGACTCGCAATGACATCGGTTGCAGCGACCAGGTGACAACAGAACCAAAACTTCGTTTTCTATTCATTCCCGGACCGTCAACATCTCACTCGCGAGAAATGATGCCCTGCTTCTCCAGCGGATGGGCGCCGCGCGTCGTCAAAACGGGCGACTCAGCCATGGGCAACATTTTCCCCCGATTGGCCAACTGCAGGGGATCCACAGCGTGGCGAAGTTCGAACATGAATTCCAAATCACTCTCGCCAAACATCTCCCGCATGTATCCACGTTTTTCCAGGCCTACACCATGTTCTCCCGTGATTGATCCCCCCAGTCGAATGCAATGGCGAAGTATCTCGCCTGCCAGGCATTCCGCCCTCTCCAGGGCACCGGACTGACGACCGTCGTACATGATCAGAGGGTGCAGATTTCCATCTCCTGCATGAAACACATTCGCTACACGGATATCGTATTCTCGACTCAAGCGATCGATCTCAACCAGCGACTCTCCCAACTTCGTACGAGGTACCACACCGTCTTGCACGATGAAGTCCGGGCTCAACCGCCCCACGGCGGAAAACGCACTTTTGCGACCAGTCCAAATTTTTAGCCGCTGCTCATCATCCTTGGCTACTTCAACAAGATAGGCGCCACTCTTTTCAATAAGTTCATGCAGACGTGGCTTTTCGGCTTCCACCTCTTCCGCGATGCCTTCGAGTTCCACAATCAGAATCGCCTTGGCATCGCTGGGATACCCGGCACCGACTGCCGCATCGGCTGCGTCAAGCGACAGGCGGTCCATGATTTCCATGGCCCCTGGTAATAGGCCCGAGGCAACCACCAGGGTAACAGCGTCACCAGCCTTGGCCAGCGAATCGTAGGCCGCCTGGACGGTGTAATAGACCTCCGGTTTGGGCAATAACCGCAAAGTGATTTCCAAAGCGACGCCAAACAAACCCTCGCTACCGACAAACATGCCGGTCATATCGGGTCCCACCATTTCCAGACTGTCTCCGCCCAGTTGGCAAACTTCACCGTTGGGCAGAACGACTTTCAGTCCCAGAACATGATTGGATGTCATACCGTATTTCAGACAATGAGCGCCGCCCGAATTGAAGGCCACATTACCACCCAGAGTACAAACAGGTCCACTCGAAGGGTCGGGAGCATAATACAAATTGTCGAAAGTGGCTCGTTGCGACACGGCCAGATTAATCACCCCCGGCTCCACGACCGCAATCCGCTGTTTGGGCTCGTACTGCAAAATGCGATTCATTCGATTGAGTCCGATGAGCAGGCCATCCTGAATCGGTACAGAACCTCCGCTCAAACTCGTGCCGCTCCCGCGGGCCATGAAAGGTATCTCATGCTGGTAACAGAGCTTTACTGTCTGAATGACCTCATCCTGGGTCTCCGGTAACACGATCCCGGCCGGTCTTGCGCGAAAGGCCGTCAGTCCATCCGATTCGTACGGAGCAAGCTGTGCTGGTCGCGTCAGCAACCGGTCCGGGGGGTAAAGGCGCCGAAGTTGTTCAAATAGTTTAGACGCGTTCATCAGTCCCCCTGGCTTACGCTCCATCAATTCCGGCTTTTCGAGGCCAGCATTTCCCGAACTTTCTTACGCAACTGCTCACTGTTCCAGCCGTTCGTCTCGGCTCGCTGTAACATCAATCGCTGTTGGTCGGGGGACAATCGCGCTACGGCCGCATGTGCCGACCACGAAAGGCTGGGATTTCGGACGTGGGGCGGTACCCGTCGCGCCACCGACTCGTAACGCTGCAACATTTCGGAGGAAACATGCCCCTCGCAAGCCTGCGAGAACGCCTCGCCGAAACGAGCATCCCCTGAATTCAACAAATCACCAATCCACCAGGGACTCGCGCGCTGGCACCAAATAGCAAACTGAAGAGGCCCTGCCCAGTCTTCGACAGGAGGTTTGCCATGAACTTTCACCGCAGCAGGCAAAAATTCGAAATTCCCCAGCGCGATTTTGGGCTGCATGTGTTCACCTCAGCCTGTCCTACGACCATCGTCCTTCCTGGCAGCATAGCGAATCAGTGCCGGTCGAAAAGGCCAATTTACGGTTTGCACCATCACTTATCCAACTACATTCGTTACATGGAACAACGGACAGGTGCACCGCAGATCATACGACCGTAAAGCATGGGTTTCCAGTCTTGGCAGATCCGCCAACGTGCAAGATTTGATCCAGGATGTTTTGGCAACGTTTGGCCCGGGTTTATCCCATCCTCTGTGGCCTGTTCGACATCTGCTACCAGGCGGCGAGAGGTGCCAGCAGGCAGGCGGGCTCACAGATCAGTTTCATTCAACGGTTGACTCGTCCAGACCCCGATCCCTGCATCAACGCTTCTACTTCCGCTCGAGTGGAATAATTCATGTCTCCTGGAATCGAATGCGCCAGACAGGAAGATGCTGTGGCAAAAGAGACGATTTCCTGCAATTCATCCAATCCCGGGGTACTGCTGGCGAATATCACTCCGGCAGCAAAAGAATCACCGGCGCCCACTCGATCAACAATGTTCGTAATTTCGTAAGGGCGATACTCCCCTTCTCGCAAGGGAGCGAAACAAGCTTGATCGGTCGACCCGTCGTACAACATCG
>PBTE01000143.1 GCA_002726515.1 Planctomycetaceae bacterium
CATCTATCTTCGCGACGGAAGTGAACTGCGACGAGGTGTGGCAGCAAGTCTCTTCCTGCTGCGTTGCCTGGCTTTCGCCGCCATTCTCTTCACTTTTTTCAATCTGGAAAAACGAGAAGAACTGCAACTGCTGAAAAATTCACGACTCGCTCTAATGATTGATACCAGCCAAAGCATGGAAATCCATGACGGGCTGAATACCAGTCATTCCGAGTCCAGTCGCCTTGCCCAAGTGACCGAAGGGCTGCTGGAAACCGACCTGGTTGCTTCGTTGCGAGAGAAGCACCATCTTTCCATCTACCGTTTCGATCAGGGGTCCACGCCGGTCGAGATCACTTCCCTGCCGTGCACCAACTCGCTCAGCAACAACACTTCGGCATCTCAACCCTTGCAGCAATCTTCGTTCTCACGCTCTCAGGCCAGATCCTGGGCAATCGTCTCCGGCCTGACGATGCTGACCAGCATCCTCTGTGTCCTCATTTATGCGATGTTCGCGCGCAGGGCTAAAGTCGCTTCCTGGTTTCTCTTCAGCGGCATCTGCCTCCTGGCCTTGTCGCTGTTGGTCGCAGCCACAGGTCATTTACAAAATCCCGCTTACGGCCCTTTTGCGTTCGAAAATGCTGATGTTAATCCAGGCCAGGAACCGCTGCGGAACCGCCCCCCCATACCACACGACTCAAGCGAAACCGAGCAGAAAACTCTTCCCGAGGAAGTCCTTCGTGGTCAACTGGTCGCCCGGGGCTCGGAAACAAGACTGGGTGAGGCTTTAAGATTTCTCATCGAGAAAGAACAGGGAGGTCCTATTGCGGGAATCGTGACTTTCACGGACGGAAACAACACAGCCGGATTGAAACCCGAAGTAGCGGCTCGCCTGGCCCGGCAAGCACAGATTCCACTACACATGATTGGGCTCGGTTCTGCAAAGCAACTCGTGAACGTCAGGGTGGCCGACTTGCAAGTTCCCTCGCGAGTGTTCCCGGGAGACAACTTCACCATAACGGGGTTCATTCAGCCTCACGGCCTCCAGGGACGGTCTGTCCGTGTCCAACTGTATTCCAGTCCCGACCGCTCGGAGATCGATGTGTCTTCGGAGGGAGAGTTGGAAGATGAACATCAAGTTCGTTTGTTGGAAGACGGTAAAATTTCGACTGTGCGATTCGAAGTCAACCCCCGTAAAACCGGCCGCCGCATCTATCAACTCCGTGTCAAACCTCCTCCCCAGGACCAGAATCAGAGAGACAATCAGAAACAGTCGATCGTCCGTGTCGTCCAGCGGAAAAACCGCGTGTTATTGGTTGCCGGGGGTCCGACACGCGAATATCGATTTGTACGCAACGCTCTTTACCGCGACCAACACACCCAAATCGACGTCTACCTGCAGACCTCACAACCCGGGATGTCCCAGGAGGCAAATCAAATCCTTTTTCAGTTCCCTGCGACGGCCCAGGAATTGTTTGAATACGATGCAGTGTTGGCATTCGACGTCGATTGGAACCGGATAGAGCGTCATGCTGTTGACCTGTTAGAACGTTGGGTCGCAGAAAAGGCTGGTGGATTAATCCTGGTCGCCGGACCGGTTCACACCCCGTCCTGGTCCACATCGACGCGAGGAAACCCTCGCTTGGATACGATCAAGGCCCTGCACCCGGTTGTCTTTTATGGATCAAGTGGAACGGCCTATCACCTGAGTCGTGTGGAAAGTGCCCAGGCATGGCCCTTGGAATTCACTCCAGAAGGCAACAGTGCCGAATTCCTCTGGTTGGATGAAACCTCCCTTTCAAGCGAGCGCATCTGGGCAACTTTCCCCGGTGTCTATGGTTTTTTTGCCGCGAAAGCTGCAAAACCCGGAGCACAAATCTATGCCCGTTTCTCCGATCCTCAATCTTCAGCTGGAAGCGACTTACCGGTCTACCTGGCAGGCCACTTTTATGGCGCGGGACGGGTATTTTATATGGCCAGTGGTGAGATGTGGCGTTTGCGCAGCCTCGACGAGTCTTATTTTGACCAATTCTACACCAAGCTGATTCGTTACGTTTCCCAAGGAAGACTGCTAAGGGACTCCAATCGGGGACTTTTGTTGGTCGAACAGGAACGCTGCCTTGTAGGAGAAACCATCCGTCTCCGCGCAGTTTTGTCCGATTCCCAACATCAACCACTGACCCAACCCAAAGTGACAGCGTCGCTGGTTTCACCTGACGGAAAGCGTCATGTTGTCAATTTCACACCGGGACACGATTCCGCTCGTGAAGGAATGTACACGACCCAAATTACAGCCAAACTCCAGGGTGACTACCGGATTGAACTACCGATTCCTGACAGTCCGGAGGAGTTGTTGACCCGGGAAGTGCAGGTCCGTCTGCCAGATCGTGAAGTGGAACGGACCCAGCGCAATGACATCACACTCAAACACCTCGCCCAGGCATCCAATGGTGCCTATCACGTAGGGATGAATGCTATTTTACCTCCGGGAAAAAAATCGCCACTGGTCGGAACCATTGCAGCCCAAGATCAGATTTCATATGTCCCGGGAGCAGCCGACCGGAATTTCGACCGGGCGTTAACGGGCTGGTTACTAACCTTCATCTGCGGTGCATTGAGCCTCGAGTGGCTTTTCCGCCGATTGCACCGGCTTGCCTGACCATGACAACTGCCATCGAACCAACTCGCTCCCTACATCCTATTGAGCGCAAGCTGTCGGGATTGAGGATCAGAATCCGGCTTTACGTTTTGATTCAATCCCTGGGACTGGCCATCATCTGGTTAGGTGTGACGTTCTGGACCATGTTGGCACTGGATTATCTCCCGGTCTTGCTGTGTGCCAATGAACTCCCGCAAGCCATGCGTGCCCTGCTACTGTTGTTCGTTTCAGTCGGGCTCATTTCCATACTTTACCGTTGGTTGCTTCGTCGAATGTTCGTTCCCCTGCCTGATCGCAGCATGGCACTTCTTGTCGAACGCCGTTTCTCTGATTTTCAAGACAGCCTGCTGACCGCTGTGGAACTGGCTACGACCGGATGGCCGGAATCCCAGCAGAAGCAGATGATCACGGAAAGTAAAAAACACGCCGCCCAACGGCTTTCTGGTGTGCCCTTACGACGTGTTTTCAACATGCGTCCACTGTTCTGCAACTTGATATTCACCACCACTCTGGTCACGACATTTCTTTCCTTCGGATACTTTCAAAAAAATGCCTGGACCCTCGCTGTGCGCCGTCTGTATCTGATTTCCGAAGAACCTTGGCCGCGCCGAACAAGCATCCGTGTTGCTGACTTCACTGACAACCGGCACAAGGTGGCCCGGGGCTCCAATTTTACCGTCCGTGTATTTGCAGATGCAGAAAAATATGTGCCGGACTACTGCACAATCCATTACCGGACTGAGGAAGGAGATCGGGGTAAGGTTCGCATGCTAAAACGTGGCCGCGCGCCGCGTGAAGGGCAACAGGCGTTTGTCTATGACGGGGTCCCTTTCAAAGCCATGCTTTCGACCGTTCATTTTGATGTACAGGGTTTTGACCAACGTTTGCGGCACTTGACGGTCGAAGTCGTCAACAGCCCTTCATTAACAGATGTGTCGTTGGACTGCACGTTTCCAAGCTACCTTGTCGACGAGGAACTCGGCACGTTTCTACCGCGGACCGAGCGATTGACACCCGGAACGCGTCTGCCGTTTGGCACTCAAGTACAACTGCATGCTCATTCTGACAAACCGTTGCGACGAATCCAGATCCTTGATCTGAAGACGGAAGAGATACAGGATGTCCAAATTGCGGACATTGATGGCGCATCCCACGAATGTGATTTATCCTTGCCTTCGTTACGAGAAGACGTCGCGTTGGCGCTCACGCTCCATGACGTAGACGGTGTGTCAAATGCCCGACCTTTTCGCATCGCTATCGCCGTCGTCCCCGATTCTCCTCCGCAAATCGACGTGGCTCCCCTGGGCATTGGCTCTGCCATCACGCCCCAGGCGCAACTCCCGTTCCGTGGAACAATCGTTGACGATAATCGTTTGCGCCGGGCCTGGTTTGAACTGTTGGTCCATCCGCCGGTGACCGACCCCGCAACAGATCCTCCGACCGCTCTTCACACCACTGCCTGGATTACCAGTCCCGCAGAGGATCAACAAGCCACTCTCGACCTTCGCACCCAGCAACGCCACCAGACAGATCCCCTGGAACTGAACCCCGGCGATCGAATCATTTTGACAATCAAGGCCAGTGACTATTTTGATTTGGGCACTTCTCCGAACATCGGAGAGGGATCACCCTACGAACTGGACGTGGTCACACCTGCCCGGTTGCTGGCAATACTAGAAACTCGTGAAATCGGTTTGCGACGACGCCTGGAACAAATCCTGGAAGAACTCCAACTGGTACGCAACTCCGTGATTCGTGTACGTACTTCTGACGAGTCGTCCGCAAATGATACTTCTGATCAGTCAACTACTGACGAAGAAGCCACTGCCCAGGGTGCATTTCCAGCACGAGAAAGCGATTTGCGACTCCTTCGCATTCAACGCGCGATCCAGGACATCCGGCGTTCCCAATCTGAATTGCGTGGCGTCGCCCTTGCATTCGAGGATATTCGTCTGGAACTGATCAACAACCGCGTCGACAGCGTGAAAAGAATTGACCGGTTGCAAGAAGAAATCGCCCTACCTCTCGAGAGGATCGTCGACAGTCATTTTCCGTCACTCCAACAGACACTGCAGCAACTCGAAATGCACGTCGCCGAAATGCAGCGTCGACACCAGCTAAGTGACCAGGCAGTGGAACAAATCAACCGTATACTGGCAGCACTCGAAGACATTCTCAAGCACATTCTACGCATCGAAACCTATAATGAATTGCTGGACATCGTCCGCTCCATCCTGGAAGATCAAGAACAACTGAACAATGATACCCGGCAGCAACAAGAGGAGCAGGTCATCGACTTGCTGGAGTAGTTACAATCGTTTCTCTTACTGCCGCATTAGCACGACTCCTGATTGCCAAGCCGGTTCCAGCCGCTGGTGGGCAGTCCGGATTGATACATGAATCTTATTTTATCACTTGTTTTCAAAACCAACCGATCCGACTAACATGCCCGTCAGTACAAAACCGGAAGCGTGGGCACACCAGTACCGGGCCTGTCAGGCCACATTCGGCTTTACTAAATCGCGAAAACGCAGGAAACTGAAGAAGCTGCCGCGATGTGCCGACAACCAGACTTCGGCGCAACAGGCGGTTCAGAAGTAAACAGAACAGAAGAGTGAAACTGAAATCGTGACCACCACCATCCAAACACGGCAATCCGCTTTCTGTCTCCGGAAAAAAGAAACCGTTTGAGAAAATACAGAATCTTGTTCTTTCCTCAACCCGTCCAAACCGTCATGCAAATCAGGAACCGGATCAGAATGCGGTCACAACATGACTCGAGGGTGCTGCGATTTGCCTGCTACGTAGCAGTCTTTGTACTAGCAGGGGTGGCCCATGCCGAGGCCCCTGATGCCCTGGAACAATTAGCCCGCCGCCAAAATCAACTGGCAGATAAGTTTGTACGTTTTGAAACGTTAATGTTGAAAATGGCCGACCTCGATGCTGCTTCCAATCCTCGTCGAGCTATCCTTCTGCGACGTGCAGTCGAACAATCGAACGAGCGGCAGGTTCGGCTGCAGCTTAAAACATTGGTCGACCTGATTACGGAAGATGAATTGGACCACGCCGTTGTCAGCCAGAATGACCTCGTCCGGGATTTGGAAGTATTGCTGGACCTCTTGTTGAGCGAAAATCGTGCTCAACATCTTCAAGATGAACAAGCGCGAATTCGGACCTACATGAAAGAGGTGGAGCGGATCCTGAGGCTTCAACGCAGTCTGCAAGGACAGACGGAAGAAAGTGAGCAGCCCAAACTCCTCCCCAAACAACAGAAAAAAATCGCCGAGCGAGCCGCGCGTCTGAATCAACAAATGCGAGAAAATGAAGAGCGTCCGGCAGAAAGTGACCAGTCGGACGATGGAACGAATGGGGAGAGTCAGGATTCCCGGGATCTCCCCACCGAGGAAGGTCCTGCACCATCCGGTCAGAACACTCCGCCAAATAAAAGTGAGGAATCCGAATCCCATGGGCCAACTGATCGGCCGGACGGATCCCCATCTCCGGGAAAGCCCGGTAGCTCTTCGGAATCACCGCCTTCCGAACAGCCACAGCCATCCTATGCACCTAGGAAACGTGTAGCTGAAGCCCAGCAACAGATGGAACAGGCACACGACAGGCTCGAACAGGACCAGCAACGTGAAGCCATCGAAAACCAAGACAAGGCGCAGGAACAATTACGCAAAGCCATCGCCGAACTCGAAGAGATTCTCCGTCAAACGCGGGAGGAGGAAGTCGAACGCACACTGCTGATGCTCGAAGCTCGTTTTCGTCGGATGCTCGAACTACAGGTAAAAGTTTTGGAGGAAACCAAGCGACTGGACCAGGTCCCGACGGAACAACGGAATTTCGAACTGAATATGCAGGCTGCTAAGATCAGTTTCGAACAACGAAAAATCCTCCTGGCAGCCGATCGGGCCCTCACCCTTCTGCGGGAAGAAGGATCTTCGATTGCCTTCCCGGAAGTCGTGGGCCAGGCTCGTGACGACATGGAACAGGTTGCTGCACGGTTGGCAAAAGCCGAGGTGGGACTAACAACGCAGGGCATCGAACAGGACATCATCGATGCTCTTCAGGAAATGATCGAGGCCTTGCAGCAAGCCCAGAAGAAAAGAGAAAACCAAGCGCAACAGCAACCCAGCCAGAGCATGGCCTCCGCCCAGGACCAGGGCCTTGTTGATCTGCTCTCCGAACTGAAAATGATCCGGTCCATGGAAAGCCGAGTCTATCGACGCACCAAGCACTACGCCGGGCTACTGGAAGACTCGGAGAACCTGGCAGGGCAAGCCACGGATCCGGAACTACTCTCCGTCATCCGTCGCCTCGGTAAGCGGCAGCAACGTATTCACGAGATCACTCGTGATCTCGTTTTGGAAAAGAACAAATGAAACATCTGTTTCCAATTCGTCCCCTGCTCACATTGGCTACCATGCTGGCAACAGCGCTGGCCATGCATGCCGGCGAGGTTCCGGAAGACGAATTGGCGCGCCGGGCCAGTTGGACCATCCCCGACTCGAAACAGGTTCAAGAACAACTGACACTCTGGCTATCAAACTTTCATCCCACTTTCGATCCACAGAAGGAGTTCTCCGAATTTCGGTCCCGGGTGAAGACTGATGCAGGTCCCGAACTCCTGGAACGCGTGGCCAAAACCATTGCCCTGGTCGACCCACAGGCAAGCGAGCTTGTCAATTTCTGTGAAAATACCGGCACCCAGGATCAGCCTCCCGAGTTCACTATTCTATCACCTGACAACCCATCTGATTTCGTTCGTCATAACTTGCGTCTCTACTACGCCCGTTGGTTGATAGAACAGAGGCTGCTGAACGAGGCTCAGCACCAGTTGTCTGGACTCAAACCCTCCGACGTTGTTGCTCCTGCCACGCTCCTCTTTTATCAGAGCGTGGTAGCGCATCACCTGATTGACAAGCAAGAATGCACAAGAACGATTGACCAACTCCTGGAGCATGAATCCTCTCTACCGCGCCGCTACGTTGAAGTCGCACGCCTGATGCGAACAGACATTGAACCTTTGAAAAAAGAATCGCTCGACGAAATCTCGAGAATGATGCGAAACGTTCGAATCCGGCTCGACTTGGGACGAGCCGGCAAACGCGTGCAAACCGAGGAAGAAGACATTCTGGAGAAGTTGAAACAGAAGATTGACCAACTGGAACAGCAGCAACAACAGGCGCAAAGTGGAGTGGGAGGCGGTTCATCTCCACAGAGTCCCGCAGGAGACGCCTACGAAGGAGGGGGGTCAGCACCGGGAGACGTTGACCCCAAATCTCTGAGTAAGAAAGCGGGCTGGGGTAACTTGCCACCCAAACAGCG
>PBTE01000144.1 GCA_002726515.1 Planctomycetaceae bacterium
AAATCCACAATTCATCACCCATGCGCACCGGGTTGGGCAGGGTCCAGACGACCTTCGAATCGAATGTTCCAGACCGTCCCAAGGCCATGAACGGAGCACGATTTCCAGTTTTCTGAAAGTGGATCCCGTCACGACTGGTTGCCAGACGTACGTCCATTGCCGCCGGACCGAAGTCAAGTTCTTTTGGATTGCGAGGTTGCCAGTGCCAGTATGCGTGGGCCAACATGATGTAGAGCGGTTGCTCGGAATAGCGAAAGACGGTGGCTCCGTAAAAATCGAGTGGCGGCTTGCCTGGCGGAGTTGCCCGCGTTGCATACCTGGCCACGTCTATTTCGTCAGGCTGCATGGCAATGGTCTGGTTGTCCCAATGGATCAGGTCATCCGATTCCAGCCGACGAACCGTGCGATGGTCGTTGGGTGCGGGGGCCGTCTTGTGGCGGTGCGATTTCCAGAACCTGGTAAACAGCGCGTATCGCTTGACGCGGGGATCCCAGAAGATGTTGCTTTGAGAGTCCCATCCCCCGGGGCCGGGATTCGGTCGCGCGTAAAGGCTCCAATGCAGACCATCTGGTGAACTGTGCATGTGGAACTGGCTGGACGGATAGACTTTGGCCTGCGTCTTGTAGCGGTGCTCTGCCGGAGCCTGTGGATCAATCCAGACGGAGCAGCCACCGATGCTGCCGGGGATCACGATGTTATTTCGTTTGGAACCGTTGACCGTGTATTGGTTCTGGACCGGTTTGGTGAAGTGCAGGCCGTCGGCCGACTCGGCGTAAGCCTCCCGGCCATGTCTGTCTTCGCCTCCGCGCCACAGGTCGTACCAGAGTCGTACCACCCCGTTTTCTTTCAGGACACAACAGTAGTTGTTGATGTACATGTTGGGGCCGGATTCCCAGGGCTGATCGTTTGTCAGCAGCAGCTTGCCGTCCCGTTGCGGCGAATTCATCACAAACCGGACGCCAGCACTGGATTCGATGAGATAATTGTCAATGAACAACTGTTTTCGTGTGCCAATGTTGATCGGGGAAAGCTCTTCATCGGCTGCGGTTGGTGCGACCAGACAGACTAGCAGTAGCCCAGCCCAGTGACCTCGTCGTCCCCCGTCAAGTGGCATGGATTTGTTCCTTATGTAGAACGAAAGTCTGACGTGCTAAGCACCTCGACGGGCGAAACCATCCGCACCAGTCTAAAGCACGCGAGAGTTGGGTGCAAATTGCAGTGTGTCCCATCGCTTCCAGAGGTACAACACCAGCGCGTGCAAACAGCAGTTGCAGGAAAAGATGTGTCGATTCGCGCCGAAGTGACGAACCGGGATGCCACAGTTCCGATCACCTGTGTTCTGTTGCATTATCGGCCCATCGACCAGACACGTGACTGGGAGACCCGGCCCATGCAAGAGGTGAGTGGTGCACCAATATGTCACGACCATACCAGGTGGGATTCTGTCGGGGCGTCATGACCTGTTGTATTACATCGAAGTGCGTGTTCCAGGTGGTGGGCGACTCTAGCCGACCTGTGAAACGGAGATGCCTTACGTGGCAGTCTCTGTGAAACGTTGAGCAGGTTTTTCGAGCGAAAGGTTCAGCCAAACAGGTTGAAGTGTCTCGATGGCAATGTGGACTGTCGGCCACGCGCTACCGGAGTCCCCGCGATAGCGACCAACCGCAGGCTCCGTCAATCTGGCCGCTGAAGCGGCGGAGCAACAAGCTCAGCGATACCGGATTTCCAACACGAAGATTGCGCGGCTAACTCTTTTTTTCGCTCGCTTCCTCAGCTGTCTGGGGCTGGCCAATGGCGTCGCCTCCGAGCCAGCGATAGGGTCTTGGATGAAGCGACAGCGAGCGATCCTTCAGAGGCAGCTTGACCGCCTGGTTTCCCAGTTGAGCAGAGAGTTTACAGGCGATCGCCACCTCCAGTGCCTGTCGCAGATCGTGGCCGGAGATCCAGAGTTTGCTCCCGGTCTCGACGGCGTCCAGCAGAGACAGAATGGAGGTCACCAGGTAGTGGCTGTCTCCCAGTCCGGCCCCTTTGACCACGCCGGGTTCGGGATGTGGTGGATAGTGTGGGTCAATCTCTTTGCGATTGCCGTTGGCATCGGTCCCTTGAAAGATCTTCGGTGGACCCCAGCTCCACGAAATCATTGCATCATCGGTCCAGAGATCGACACCACTGCGGTTTTTTTTGTCACCATGAGTGTGCGTCAACCCGTAGACCTGGCACTCCAGTCCCGAGGTCATCCGAAAACGGCCGTTAATGTTCAGTCCTTCATCCGTCTCTCCCTGCAGCGCTTCTTCCGGCGAAGCCCAGGCAATCACCTCTTCTACCTCTGCGTCCGCGAAGAGGCGCAGAACCGAAATGTGCTGGCAGCCGCCACCGGAAATCTCGCCTCCGAATCCGTGCATAGCAGCGCCCGTTCGTGTACCGAATTCTCCCGCGTCCAGACGCCGGGCGGCATGTTGCACTTGCCACATGGCCCGCTGCAGGTTGCCCCCGGCGAAAACCACATTGTTCTTGACACAGGCGTCGACCATGGCGTCGGCATCGGAGAGGCGTGCGGCGATCGGTTTGTCCGTTGAGATCCCTTTGACACCGGCCTCGGCACTGGCGATCACTGCCTCCTTCATGAACTTCGTTGGTGTGATCACGGCAACAATGTCAGGAACCACTTCCCGCAGCATGGAGTTGACATCTTTATAAAGGGCTGAAACTCCGAAGCGTTTTCCGACGACCGGCCGTCGATCATCGTTCCACTCGGCAATGGCGACGAGTTCTGTATCCGGTAACAGGCGGTAAACGTCCGCGTAGTATTGGCCCATCCGTCCGCAACCGACGATGCCTACGGTTTTCTTTTTGCGTTTACCGGCCTGAAGTTCTTTGGCTCTTGTGGCTATTGCAGTCGCTGCCGCGGCATTGATGAGAAAAGTTCTTCTGTTCATGACATGTTCCAATTCGGTTGCGGAATCCTCTGGCTACGTGAATTGCTGATACAGCCAATACAATCTAATACCAATTTAACAGATGTTAAATGCTTGCCCAGCATGTAAGAGGCCCAACACGCCCCTTGAGATTCTTGAAATTTGTTTGGTTGGCGGCAAACGCTCCTGGTCGTCTCTTAAGTTTTTTGGTTTTCTAACAAAGGTGGCAGCAGGGTTGCGGGTTTAACGCCTGGGCGTAGAAGCCCACGTTTTATACTGATTCGGGAAGAGGTGTGGCCTCACGGGAGGTCGTCAAAAGAGCACACCAGTACTACAGCGACTGCAACTCCGGCGTGCAGCCAGAACCGGGGCGGTCTGGACCCGCTTGAACGTCAAGTGACGGCTCGTTTGAATTCCGCGAGTACGCTCAACGCCCCTTCTCGCAAGAATCCCAGGTCCCCGCCCTCGAGAATCAATTGCGCTCCGTCATCGATTTGTGCCGCAATGTCTGCCGGGCACCAACCGTGTCCGATAGCAATTCCTGCTTTTTTGGCGGTACCCAAAATGGTCTGAATGGCGCTCTGGACTTCTTCACGTTCGGTTTCGAGAAAGCATCCGGCTGTGGCAGACATGTCATTGGGTCCGACAATGATTCCGTCAATCCCCGGAATCTTCACAATCTCGTCAATTTCCTCCGTCGTCTGAACACTCTCGACCTGGACGACGCAAAATATGGAGCGGTTCGCCAAGCTTACATATTCATCCGTATCGCGGCCGTAGTTGGCTGCATAGTTGGGGCCGAATCCCCGCACTCCCTCCGGCGGATAACGGCAGGCAGCAACGGCCCGCCGGACGTCGTCGACGGTGTTGGTTTGCGGCGTGACAATGCCTTCGAATCCGATGTCCAGGGCCTGTTTGATGGTCGCTTCGTCATTTTCCGGTACGCGAATGAAGGGGACTGTGTCGGTTCCTTTGAAACCGATCAGCATCTGGTGCAGCGTTACCGGGTCAAACGGAGCATGTTCGTTGTCGATGAGCACCCAGTCAAAGCCGCAGCCCGCAATAGCGTCGCTGACAACAGCTGAGGGTATGGACAACCACGTTCCGATCGCCGGTTCGCCGGCTTGCAATCTTTTCTTCAGTCGAAGTGCACGTTGGTTGTACATGGCGTCTCCTGGTATCGTTTTGGTTCACCGGTAGTCGGACTGTTCATTGATTCTTGCCGGCATATGTGGCCGGAACTCGTTGGAAAGCATCCTACAGAGACAATCGAGGTTTGAACACCTGCTCAGGGCCGCGACTGTTCGTTTTAAAGGGCTGGTCCGCTGCTGCACCGAGAACACCGAACTGACAGGAACTTGTGGAATCAGGAAGCAACGATTCGAGTCGCAAGGATTCCGACAGGGGCGTGCGACGCGTCAAAAGCCCGCGATGTCCTGTTCATGTCCCGGCTGTTCGTAGAGGAACCGCCGGAAGAAAACCGCCACCAGCATGGCGAATCCCGCGAGCACGGCCAGGAGGAGGAAACAGTGCCATCTTTGGTCGGTGTACCACCACTCATCCCACAGAGATTTAGCACCGAGTACCGTGAAAAGGACACCAGCGATCAGGTTAAGCCCGACCAGAAGCCAATTCATGCGCAGTTTTGAAGGTAGGAACTTCCAGTCCATCCAGGGATTCGCCAGACAATAGAAACCACACGTCAGTACGCCCGTGTAAATTCCGGCCGGACTGATCCAATCCACCAGAGAAAAATCAGAATCGACGAACGTTTTCACCCACCAGCTGATCCAGAGAAGAATTAACCCTCCAAAAAGGCACCACACGATGAAAGCGAAACGTAGTTTTTTCTCGGCAAACCGATTGTGAAAACGATCTGTTGAATGGAGAAATTCCTTGATTACCCGGAAGTCCAATTCCGGGCCGCCGTAGAGAATCGGTAGAAATGCGGCAAAAACGGCGATCTTATAGAGTGGCACCAGCCACGGAGACAGGACCCTCATGAAGTTTGCCTGATGGTTTAAAAGTTCTTCATCTGCGGGGATAACGTGGTCGGGGGCCAGCACGACTGTTCCGAGAATCGAAAAACAGGCTGATAGAAACGCGATGAGGACGAAACTCGTCACCGTATCGATTGCTGCGGCGCGGACCCAGAGCCGCGCAGGATGGTCTTTCTGCGCGGCGATCTGCTCCAGCAATTCGTCGGAAGCCACTTCCATGTGGGCCAGTCCCCACTTTTTGTCACGCAGGAAGGACAGGTAGGAAAGGTAAGCGAAACTTCCACCTCCAATCGCACTGATATAAACCATAATTTCCAGGGTTGGAGTCCGGCCTTCAAATTCCTTGAGTTCGCGCACCCAGTCAGGATAGGTCGGGACGCTTGGAACGAGGGTTCCTTGAAGGATTTCGAGGATGTTTGGTCGCAACGCAATAACGGCAACAACGATGCACACCAGCATGGTCAGTACCAGTCCGGTTTGGAGCGATTCTAACCGCCGATAGTTACCGCTCAGCATGACGGCCATGGCCAGCAGCAGGGCGATCGTTGCCCAGCAATAGGTGTCGTTGCCGGCAAATAGCGGTTGCTTCCCAAAGATCCAGGTGCACGCTGTTCCCAGTACACCGGCGAGAAACGAGTTCCAGATGGGAAAGCACACAAGGGCGATGGCGAACATGAACAGGGGAAACCAGCCGTGGGGTCCGGGGAGATATTTCCAGCGTTCAAACGGATGTGCGCCGCTGAGCGTCATGTGCCGCATGCTGGAATAACAAAACACCCACTTCACCAGCGACGCCAACAGAAAGATCCACAGGATGTTATATCCAAAAATGGCCCCTCCGCGGGTCGAGAAAATGACTTCGCCGCTACCAATCGTGCAGGAAGCGACCACGGCACCCGGACCGATGAATCTGAACCACTGGAGTGGATTGTTTGCCAACAACGATTTGGGTGGCGTGACCAGTTCCGGTTCAGAGTTCATTGCGCTGATGGCGGCTTCTCGCCGTCACTTTTTGATTAAAGACAAGCTGACACACAATTATAGGTGAACCAACCAGCTGAGAACATCCACGGAAGGAAAGTCCCGGGTGCAGGCCTTGACGTTTTAGTTTGTGTGGCTAGATTGCCGCATGACGTCCGATTCACTACCCGGGACTGTGAACACAACTGTTATTTCGTCTTTTGCCGAAGATAGTTGAGATGTGACTTGGTTGACGATGGTACATCACAGCGGTGGACGGTTTAGGCTACTGAACTGGCAAAAGATGAATGTGGTATTACGGTGCGGTTTGATTTTCCATCGCAGAACCTGACCGGCGAGAGGTTTACGATTGTGACACCCGGACGAGGCGCCAAACGCCCGGTAACTGGAACTTCAAACTGGACTGTTCGAAGGTTGCCATGAACACCCGCCAGCACCGTCGAGTCTTCTTCTACGTGGTTCCCGTGGCGGCACCGCTGGTATTCCTGGCGGTTCTTGAGGGGGTGTTTCGCATTTTAGGTGTGGGAACACCGAGCTTGGCGACCGACCCGGCTCGTGGATTTCTGCCTTTCAATAACTTGTTGGAAGAACGCGAAACCGTTGGGGGAGGTTGGGAATTGGTCGTCAAAACGCCACCCGTGGAACTCCCGTTTATGAATCTGCGGCAATTCAATCCACAGTCCGTTGTCACGCCAAAACCTCCTGATGAATTCAGGATCGTGGTGGTTGGCGGCTCCGTGGTTTACGGGTGGCCCTATGACGATCGGGTCTCTTTTCCTCGCCTTTTGGAGGTAGGACTTCGTGCCGCGGAGCCGGCGGTGCGCTGGCGAGTGATCAATATGGGTGCGCCGGGATGGGGAAGTACGCGTCTGCGTTCTATCGCGGATGAGCTGCAACGTTTGCAGGCGGATGTAGCGGTCGTCGTATCGGGAAATAACGAAGCGATTGAGGCCGCCTTTGCGCGGGAAGTGTTTGCGGATCGGGAGGGGCGTGTGCGGAGTTTGAGTTGGGTGACTCGCCATTCCCACGTGATGTCGCTTTTGGTGTCGGTTTTCGGGCGGATCCGGGCCAGTGGTAAACTGAAGACGGATTCGCTGGGGCGCGCGGAACTCGAGTTGAGTGCGCTGGTGGCCGCACGACCGGAGCTCATAGACATTTATGTCCGGAATCTTCGGGACCTGACAGAAAAATTTAAACAGGCTGGTGCCAATGTTGTCCTGGGCACCGTCCCGGTCAACCTGCGAACTTGTCCACCCCTGATGCGGGATGCTCCGGGCGAGAAATTTGGTCCAGTGGACCAACAGGTGGTGGCGACCTATCGACGAGCAGCCCTGTTGGCCAACCAGGACGAGAATTCCGCAGCGTTGGAAATTTTGTCCGAACTGGTGAGGCGGTGTTCCACGAGTGCTCGCGTGCGGTTTTTGTACGCCAGGTGTCTTGAAGGGGCGGGGAGACCGGAGGCAGCCCAAAAGGCCTATGGGAAGGCACTGGAACTCGATTCATCCATGATGCGGGCGTTCGGGGCCCTCAACTTGCGCGTTGAGCAGTTGGCCAGTGAGCAGGGGGTCGTGCTCGCCGATTTCGTGCGGGGCCTGGCTGCCCACAGCGAACACCAGGTGCCCGGGGACGACATGTTTCTCGACAATTGTCATCTCACACGAGTTGGCAGTGCCCTCATAGCGGAGTTGCTGGCCGAAACTCTTGTTTCATCTTCGCTGGTCGCCATGGAATCCCCCTGGAAACCCAAGTTTCATACCGCGGTCGAGGACTATTTACGGGAATTAAAAGTGCCTCTGAACCTGCGCATCGAAGCGCTCAAGTTCCTGATGTTTTACTATCGTTCGATGAACGTCGACGACCGACGTGCCTGGAACGTGCAGTCGAAGATTCAGATCCTGGATCCCCGTTTTCAGCATGCAACACGAAAGTTTCGCGAACATTTTTTTCTGCGGACGTCGCCAACTGCTGTGGGTGAGTCTCTTGCAGAACCGGTGAGCGGCGCAGCGGGTCAATGAAGGTTCGCAGAGGCCTGGTCGTCGTGGAGTAGGGCCAGCGAGGTGGTGATTGGTGACGAATTTTTCGCTGTTTCTCTCGAGACCCGAACCGTGCCGGGGCCAATCCATCCCCCCGGCGCCGGGAAATTCGGGTGCGGGCTGCGGGGCCGAGAATTTGACCGGTTGGTACGTGATGCATGCCAGGGAACTGAAATTCAGGAAGTTGCGTAAACCTGCATCGCGGACTAGTCACCCGTTTGACAAATCTGTACACTTCACGCCAGATTAAGGATTGGGCGTACTGAGTCACATCAAACGGGACGCGGTCGTCTTCTCCAGATCGGCCAGACCCGGATTCTTTTTCTGAGCAAAGACAGCGACCCAAACAACCATACCGGCATCTTGATTTGAAAAACTCTTCTTCATCGAACGAACCGGTTGTGCGAACAGGCGAAACCGCGCGTTCTGTGGGAAAAGTGGTTGTGCTGATCCCCTGCCTAAACGAGGAAATCACCATTGCCAAGGTGATAGGGGATTTTCAGCGGGTTCTTCCGGAAGCAGAGATCGTTGTTTTCGACAACAACAGTACGGACCAGACCGCTGATGTGGCCCGCCGGAGTGGTGCCCGGGTGGTCTCTGAATTGAGACCGGGCAAGGGGCGTGTGGTCCAATCCATGTTCAGAAAAATTGAAGCGGATTATTACATCATGGTCGACGGAGATGACACCTATTCCGCCGCCCATGCTCTTGAATTGTTGCAGCCGCTGGTACAAGGTGAAGCCGACATGACCGTTGCCACCCGTCTGGAGGAATATTCAGGCAAATCGTTCAGGCCGCTTCACGTTTTCGGGAACAACCTTGTTCGCAGCCTCGTCAACTGGATCTTTTCCTGCAGGCTCAAGGACATTATGTCAGGATACCGGGGCATGACGGCGGAAATCGTCCGTTCGGTTCCCATCCTTTCATCAGGTTTTGAAGTGGAAACGGAGTTGACCATCAGGACACTGGACTACGGTTTTAACATTGTTGAAATACCTGTGCCCTATCGGGAGCGTCCGGAGGGATCTTTTTCAAAGCTGCATACTTTCAGGGATGGTGCCCGCGTGATCCGGGAAATCGTCAGCATTGCCCGGGCATACAAGCCCCTGACGTTTTTCGGAGCACTCGGTTTGTTGTTCATCGCGTTGGGTCTTGTCAGCGGGATCTGGGTGGTGTGCGATTACCTGGAAGACCAGTATGTGCACAAGGTTCCTACGGCGATTCTCGCCACGGGAACGATCTTAATGGGCTTCGGATTGATGGGCTTGGGAATCCTGTTGAACACTCTCAGCCATCGATTCAGGGAGACCACGCGGGTGATTCAACGGGCCCTGCGCCGGTAAGATGACAGTGGGCAGGGCACTAAAATTCCGGTGCGTCAATATCCAGCGCAAGGTAATTTGCATCTGCCAGGCCCTTGCAGGACAATCACCTCTTTTATGCCAGCTGCCGGGGCGTAGTTCCCGGCGGCGGGGATCATGACACTGGTTGTCAGTGCACTCGTTGGGCGCGTGGGCCAGTAGCAGCCAACCGGGGTCCAAACCGGAAATGGTTAGACTACGGGTGACGCGCTGAGGATTTTTTGCGTCGGCCGGTCCTGGGAAAGCACTCAATCTGGGCCGGAATCCGATCACCCGATCTGTGGATTTCAACGGCGCTTCAATCAGGGGGTTCACCCGGAAAATCGGTGATTGAAAACGGGTCCAGAGATCGGGCTTGAAACTCAAATTCGATTTCCGCGCCTGGTTGTTGAGGCCGGAACCGCTGAGTGGCCATCAAGACAAGGTGCTGCAGAAGCCTCGCCAATCGCACATGTTCGAGATGGTCGTCTGCGCCTCCCCCCCATTGCGTCTGCCTGGCATTGTATGATACCAAGTTCCGGTGAAGTTCGCTCAGCCAGTAGAATTCAATTCACCAGCAGTGGGTGACGCGTTTGTAGATCCAAGGAGTTACCGATGCCCAGATTGATCCTAATGATTCCATGGTTGCTTCTCGCAACTGGCTCCTGTCTCCTGCCGATCGCTGCAGTGAGGTCGGCTCGTGGAGACGAGAAAGTTCATGTTGGTCTTGACGACGCTCCTGACGGCATTGCTTGCCTGGACTACGCGCACTCGTACATGTGGCCCTACAACACCGGGATCGATGCCGTCCGCGTCGCCATCGAGAGCCGTACCATCGTGTACGACGACGTGGCTGGCACGGCGACGACATACTACCTCGGGGCTTCGTGCAAGAGCGAAGATACCTACGGCGTGCGGAAGGATTACAGCGAGAACGGTTTTAAGCCGGGGGCCAACACGTTGTTCTATGATCCGAATTATGACTTCACTTGGATCATCGGGGGCCGCAGTTCTGTGATCTTCCGGCGTAAACTTGACCCGCAGGAATACCGCGAGGTGGATGGCGACACCATGGACAACTGGGGTGAATTGAGACTCCAGCTACGGTCGGCCGTGTCAGCTTATGCGATCCCGGCGGATCGGTTCAAGCCTGCGATGCGAGCCACGGAAGCTGGCCACGCGATAGTTTCTCAGACAGAAATTTCTGATCCAACCACGGGCCTGAGGGCTGTGATTGAGTATCCGGTAAAAACCATGAACGTAAGCCGCGACGGCTTTCCAGACAACAGCGGCCAGAGCGTGTGGCAGATCGACACGGGACCGGTCGGTGTGCCCGACTTGTCCAAACGCTATACCCCCGCGATCCGGGCCTTTTCTCTTGGCTTTGTTGCCACCATCAGCCGGCACCCGACTGCGGCCGATTTTGTGCTGGAGCAACTCACCCCGCTGCCGCCTCCCAACGACGCCGTCAGGGTCCTGCACTATTCCAAACCGTTTTCGCTGCGGGCCAAGAACCGTCTTTTGGGCATTCCTCCTCCGCCGCAATGAACCGACGCTCAGCCAGTGTTCGACGCTGGCAGCCGGATCCTGGAACGAACACGGCAAAATTCACTGCTCGAAGCACAGTTCAGCGGTAAATCAGTGAACATGCCGGTTGACTTCAAGCGACACAAAAGATATATTAGGCATATGCCTTTTATGTTTTTAGCCTGAGGAAGGGAATATGAAGCTGACGTTACAGACAGATTTTGCCTTGCGCACCATGATTTACGCCGCTTTCAAGCAGGAGAGAATCAAAATTTCGGAAGTTGCACAGTTCTTTGATATCTCAAAAGCTCACGTTGCCAAGGTGGTGAATCTGTTAAGCCGACATGGCTACATTCGCAGTATTCGTGGACCGGGTGGTGGACTGGAACTGGCAAAACCACCAGATCAGATTTCTATCGGTGAAATTGTTCGCTGCGTGGAAGGCAGTACTCATATGCTTGAATGTATGAGTATCAGTGATGTTTGTACGATTCAACATTTTTGTAGTCTGCAAGAAATCTTATTTGAGGCGGAACGAGTTCAAGAGGACTACCTGTTATCAAAAACTATTGCTGATGTGGTTCCCGGCAAAGCCGACATGAAAAAGCGGTCAAGCTGAACTCATGACGCTTCCCTTACTAACTGGAGGTTTTAAAGATGAATTCCCCAATTATTCACCGAATCCTTACCCTTGTGATCACTGGTTGTTTGTTAACCTGCATGCCCAACCAGGCTTCGTCAAAATCACCACAAGCCAGTCACGCAGCTGTTGAACGGACACGACAGGTCGTCCGCATGCTTGACGATGTGTACAAGACTGCGGTCGTTCTGATAACGGAGCACTACGTCAAGACAGACGAAGATCTAGCTGCCGGATCAGCAGCAAAAGCACTGTTTGCCGCTGTAGAAGGAAAAGGCTGGCATAGGGTTCAACTGCTTGATGCCACGGGGGAACCTTACAACGATGCGAATGTGCCGACGGAACCGTTTGACATCGCCGCCATAAAGAAACTCAAACAAGGTTCGGGCTTTGTTGATGAGGTGATAGAGGTTGACGGGACGCAGTACCTTAGGGCTGCCACACCAATTCCTGTTGTCATGGAAAAGTGCACCATGTGCCACGACAACTATAAGGACGTGAAGGCTGGGGAGCCTATCGGGATCCTAAGCTATAAAATTCCGATTCGGTGACGATTGTCGCCCGGTACAAATTCAGGATTTCTACCGGCAAGCACTTTCCAGATGTTGTCAAAGATGAAGGCAGATTGGCTGCATGCGGGCGCGCGGACATTATCCAGGCGACCAATGTAAAGGTCCCTCGACAGGTTGTGCCATCTGCAAACGGCTCACTTAGCTCTCGATTTCGGAGAGGTCGACCCAGCGATGTTCCCGGTGGCTGCGGAGGACGGCTTCGCAGATCAGGATCTCGTGATGACCGTCTGCAAAGGTGGGGAAGGGTGGCCGGATTGTGAAGTCGCCCGCCGCAATGTACCCATAGAAGGTACGAAACAATTGTTTGAACGTATCGGAGAATCCCTCGTTGTGACCTCCGGGATGGCTTGCAATTCCTGAGGCCGAGTCGCTCATCAACGAAGGGTCGCGCATCAATGTCTCATTCGCCCGGTCACGATGACCAATCCAAAGCGAATTGGGATTTTCACTGTTCCAGGCGAGAGCCTGATGCGATCCGGCGATCTCCAGTCGCAGACAATTCTTTCTTCCCGCCGTGGTTTGTGACACCCACAGGCAACCGTTGGCACCATTGTCAAAGCGGAGGATCACGCATCCGCAATCGTCGGTCTGGATGGTGACTGGGTGGGTCTCTGATGAATCTGTCGGTCGGCCAGCAAACGTTTCGACACCACCGTGGCGTTGCTGCCGCGTCAGATGCACTGTGCGAAGATCGGCACACACGGAGACAACAGATCTTCCCGTGATGAACTGCACCAGATCAAGCCAGTGCGTACCGATGTCGGCCACGGCCCGCAGTTCACCAGCCTCCTCGGCCAGGACCCGCCAGTTGAAGTCCGTATCGAAGAGCAGCCAGTCCTGAACGTACGATCCCGAGATGTGCAGAACTTCACCGACGGAACCGTCACTGGTCCGCGCTGCAGCTTCGTGGCACAGCGGATAGAATCGAACGTTATATGCCACGGCGGCTGCCAGACCGGTTTCCTCCGCGATTTTGACCAGTTCGGCCGATTCGTGCGAGTTCGTCGCCAGGGGCTTCTCGCAAAGCACATGCTTCCCTGCCCGCAGCACGGCCGCGACCTGTTCGAAGTGCAAATGGTTAGGCGTAGCCAGGTGGACCGCATCCACGGCATCATCTGCAAGTATTTCGTCAAGCGAGTTGTAGCCTTGCGGCAATCCGAGCTGTTTGGCGGCGGACCGAGATTTTTCCGGGGTCGAGCCGAGAATTCCGGCCACAGAGACGCCGGCACGATGCAGGCCTTCAACGTGCACCGGCCCGATAAAGCCGGTGCCAACAACAGCAGCCGTTGAACCTGGCATGGATGTCCTCTTGTTCGAAGTGTCCTATCGCGTGGCCTGGGTATAACAGGCCGGAGTTTCTTGAGACGGCCGACAAGTAGACAGCATAGCAAATGGTGACGCACTGCGTTTGGGGTTCCTGCGCGGATTTAACGCGGAGCGTTCTTCACAGAATCACTGTGCCGGGGGTTCTGGTGTTTTGTCTGCGTTACGGCGAAGGCCGTTCGTGTTTGGCCTGCATGTCGATGGACCAGATCTGTTTCTGTGTCTGGAATACAACGACTGTTAGCATCAAGAAAATTACCATCGTAAAATAGGGGATACCTTTTTCAATGACCTTGGGGCCAACGAAGATGACCGCCGTATTCAGGATGATGAATAAAAGACGTGTCTCGGTTGGCCCGACGCCCAGGTAGGTGATCTTGAACTTGTTGGTGGCGGCAAACGAAAGGAACGCGTTGACCATGAACGTGCCGAAGACAAGCATCAGGACAAACAGCCAGTAACGTGTGGGTTCAGAAACGATGAACACATATCCCACGAATGCTAGGCTCATGAAGATGAAATCCAGCAAATGATCCATGTAAAACCCCCACTTCACCAAGCCGGACTCACGTGCGCGGCCGACGCTTCCATCGAACGAATCGGTCAACCATTGCAGGACCATGATTAGCGACGAACCCCATAGCCAGTGCAAGTTATCCTCCGCCCGCCAGCCTAAGAGGATCAGGCAAGCACTCCAGGGGATGGTCAGGAGCGTCAGGTGCCAGGACTGGATCCACTGCGGCACCCGGTGGATATTTGCATCAATAAACTGCCTTTCCATCCTGGCCGTGGGTGAAACAAGTTTGACTTTTTTATCACCTGCAAATTTCTGCCCTGACATGTTGTAGATCCTCCGTCTGATCCTGCAGTTTGGGTGTTATCTTGAAGTCACTCCGCTCGGATCGCTGCGTCCGGGCCCTTTCACCATGGAGAGAAGTTTCCAGTGATGCTGCTGTTTTGTACTCTCCGGTTGACGCGTTTTGGTCCCACTAATATAAAGTCCGGCGCCGTGGGTTCAGGTGTGGAAAATTTGACAAATTTTACATAGGCGTGTGGGGAAGAATTCCCGGTTCCGTCCGGGCCGATTATGAAATCCGAACTCGGTGCCTCCGGCCGCAGATGTGGAGCAAGAGAGGTGTCCTGTTGGGTGCCGGAGATTCCATGAGACCATTCCTGTGGAGAACGTTGTCAGGGCAGCGGGTCTTTCCGTTGTGGTCCATGCCGTGGCAACTGGGTGACGGAAATCCGGGACTCGATGGAGCGGCCGACCGAAAATATTGTTGTCGACAAGATACCTTTCATCGACGGTCACGTAAGCCGCGTGCTTGTGTGGAGTCGATATTCAGGTGATGCCTCGGGGCAATTTTAGAGACCATGGAAAATCCTGCTTCACACGACAGGGAAAACTCAAGACAACGCCGATGCTACCGGTGCTTTCGACCAATGCGGCTTTGTTTTTGTGACGCGATTCCACGGATCAGAAATCGCACGGATGTCTTGATTCTGCAGCACATTGGCGAACGCTCGCATCCTTTTAATACTGCGCGGATTGTTCATCAATCTTTGCACCGCTGTCGGGTGATTGTCGATCACAACCAACAGTTTGGCACCCGCCACTTACCCATCCAAAAGGGTGCAGGGCTACTCTACCCGACTGACAACGCTCCGAAGTTAACCGAACTGGCGGAATCCGACCGACCGCGTCAACTAGTGATTGTCGATGGTACCTGGCATCAGGCCAAAACCATTGTCCGGGACGTACCTCAACTGCGGTCCCTGCCCTGTTTTCGGTTGGCACCGGACGCTCCCGGGCAATATCGGATCCGCAGTGAACCCAGTGCGCAAAGCCTTTCGACGTTGGAAGCCATCGTCGCGGCGTTGCAAGTCTTGGAGCCCAACACACCTGGTCTGGATCGATTGCTCTGCGCCTTTCATCAGATGGTCAACGATCAACTCGCCAACTCGGCAGGTCAGATGGCCTGGCGGCGGCAAAAAAAATCTCAACGGCCGCGGTATCTCCCGCATGCGATGATGCAGAACACTCAGGGGTTGGTTGTTGCTTATGGTGAGGCAGCGACTCGGCAGCCCGGACAACCGAAGTCGACGGCCGTCTGGCCAGTGAGTTGGTCTGCTCGACGTCTAGGTTCCAATGAGGAATTCTCGTGTTTGTTGAGCCAGCCACGGCCGCTGTCTACTGCAACGTTAAGACACATGCGTTTGTCGAATGCAGACTTTGATTCGGCCATTTCACCGGACGAGTTCCGTTCTCGTTGGCGGCAATTCCTTCGCCGCAACGATGTCCTGGTTGTCTACCACCCACGTACTTACCAGCTACTGGCGCGAATCGAGGCGGACCAACCCCGTTGCCTGGTGCTGAAATCGATCTGCCGGAACTGGCGGTCGGATTTTCGCTCGTTGGAAGAACTGCTTGCGAAGGAAGGCCTCCGCGCACCAGATCCACAACATCAGAACCGAACTGGGCAGCGTCTTGAAATGGCGGTGGCGTTAGTCAATCGCATTCGCTCCCACTGATCGTGAGGGTGACCGCTGTCCGCCGGGTAGGCAGGTTGTCAACCGCCCAACTGGGTCTGGGGCGAGCCCGCTGCCAATGTTTGTTGCACCTCGGAGCTGAGCCGCAACTCGTCACGAGAGTGCACCAGCACGGCATGGTATTTTGTCGTGTTATCACGAGCAAGCGGGGTTGGCTGCCCGTTTCTTCAGTAGGAGAGGCCACATCAAAACAGCAACCAACCGTACGGTTAAAGGGTGCCGTCCAGGCCTTTTTGATAGTATTTGTGAGTGATTTCTTCCTGGTGCTCCAACAACCAATCGATCGACGGTTCGTTATTCATCGCCTTGTGAATGGCCTGAGTTGTTGCTTTGCGGTGAATTTCAAACAGTGCTTTGTGGTCAAGATTTTCGTCGGTGGCGACACCCGGATTAAGCCAAACGGAGCAAACGATACCCAGGTCGTTGGCTTTTTCTTTGGGGATATCGCCCGTGCGAACCGCGTCCAAAACACCGTTGGCGATTGCCGCTTGAACCGTTCCCATCAGGATGTTTGTATAGGCCGTGCTTTTCACGGTGACCTTGCTCACCATCAACGTCACGGGCCTCACCTGGATGTCCGTATTTAGAATCGCAAAAACCTTGGAGTGCCCTGCGGATTGATCGCCCGTTAGTGTTGCTATCGCGGTGCCGACAGGACCGTCGAGTTCTCCGATAACGACTTCTGGTTCTGCCGCCGTGAAAGGTGGTCCACCAGCAACCAGACTCTCGCCTGTACGCAGTACGATTCGTTCACTCATCTGGAATATTCCTTAAAAATTGCGTGTGTCGATTTACCGTGGGAATTATCAAGGATCGAAAGTCGCGTGGCAAGTGGCGACAGGAGGGAGCGGTCGTTGTCGCACCACTCGAACATGACGATTCCATCACTTTTGACTGGATGATCACTTCACCCCGTGGCCCGATGAAAACAGCGATCCGTTTTTCAGGGACTGTCTTTAGTCCGATCGCCCAAAATTATCCGGCTGAGAGTCCACGGTCCCAGGCATCCTGGTCGCGGTTAAAGACGGCCAGCACCGATTCGAAGGTGTCCCTGGAAATCTCCCATACCGGGTTTTCCTCAGTGTGGGACGTCGAGTGTTCGACGAGCAAACGGTACAAAAACTTGAACAGATGCCGTGGTACCCGCAGGGAACGAAGTCGGTCAATAAGATGTTGCTCGTTGACAGTGTCGTCAAAAAGATCGAGTAATTTGGGTGCGTTTCCATTTTGCACACAGGCCCTGAGTCTTGCATTGGCAACATCGTAAAGTGCTTCACCACTCCATTCCAGGGAACGCACGAGATTCTGCTTGTCGAGTCGGGCCCGCTGAAAAAAATCGTTTTGTTCCCGGTCGACGTAAGGGATCAGTTCGATGGGCAACATCATTTTCAGCCCCAGTCCGGACTGCTTCAGAAACTTGTTGTCCAACATGGGCCACAGAAGCGACTTCATCAGTTCAGCCGAACCGTTGATCAGATGAGGTTCGTCCAGGCGATCGATCAACACGATCATTCCTGAAAACCCCAAAGTCGCCAAAACGCCCTCAAATTTGGCCAACAGTTCGTAGCGGTCGTCGGTCCGTTCCCGCATGGGGAGTGGTTGCGCCGATAACTCACTCGACCGGAAATACATCAGAATTTTACGCAGCGACGCCGTATCCAGTTTCCCTATGCGCACGTGTCGCACAATCGAACGGGCATACCTGTGGCAGCGAAGTAGACGCCATAGCCACGGTGTCCAACCCAACGCCAGCAGGACAACATAGATCCAAATTTGCTGGAGCCATTGCCATTGTTGGATCAATGCCAGAGCCAGCAAAGCCATCACGGCGACCGTGCCAAGAAGGCCTCCGACCCAGGGGACAAGAACCCCGAACGTACGAAAGCGGACTTGCCGTTTCAAGCGAAGCCAGCGTCCCAGCACGGTTTCTGCGGTGGATTGATCATAACAAGCGGCCAACAATAACAGGTCTCGTGCCTGATGGCGTTCCAAGCGAGAAAAGACCGTTGTGTCGACAGGGCAGGGGGTCTTTTGATGAGAAAAAGGGGTTTCCAGAATTCGATCGACGAGTCCGGTAACTCCCGTACTTAAAATAGAGTCCATGTGATCCCAAAGTTTCCACTCCTGTAACACGCGATCAACCCGTTGTCGGCGCTTTGGAAGTTTTTGGCGAAAGTGATCAAGAAATGGATTGAAATCGTCGTAATGAATCACAAACAGACGAGACCCCTGATGCTGCCGATTGTATTCCTCCACGTGCCTGGCAATCTGAAGACGCATGGCAGTTTTTCCAGCACCCTTCTCACCGAACACAATCGCGGTTGCCGGCTCTTGCGGATTGCCGTAGATCTTGTCCCAGGTGGGATGGTAGGTGCTGTCGATACAATGATCCTTGAATACAGGATCGGTTTGGGCGTCTTCTTCAGCAAATGGATTCTTGCAGATGCCGTGGTGCTTTAGAAAGTCCTGAATTTTCATGGTGCTTGCTTGGTCTATCGGGGCTGGGATACCGAGTGCGCTAACGACTCGCCGCGGGAAGGGTTCCGGGCGGCGTCGGCCCACGAACTGGGTAATCACTATTCTCGGTTCGATTCCTGAGACTGGTACAAATCTTGTTCCGGAAAGAAAATCACCAGACAAGTATAGCCCTCCACCGAGAGTCAGAGGACAGCAATGAGTGTTCGCAATGAATTGCCGTTGGTTTCCCCCCCCCGGACGACCGAACTGGGGGCAGGAAGAGATTACTCCGCAATTTTCAGGCTTTCCAACATCTGCATGAAGCTCTTCTCATTGGCAGCGACTGTCGTTTGCGGACCATAGAACTTACAAAAGTAGAGGGTCTGACCCAACTTTGCTGTTTCAATGATGGCCCCCAACATCCGATAGCCCTCCCGCGATGTTGGCGGAGCAAAAGGGCCTCGGCGGTCTTGGTAGGTCCCTGAAATGTCCACAAGATGAATGGTCTTCCCGCCGGCCTTCAGGCGTTGCGCAACGTTGCCGCCTACATCTTTTTTGGGACGCGCATCGCGAAACTGTCCCAACCAACGATTGACGTTTTGTTGAAGACTGCCGCCAGCTGCCATCATGGTCAGACGCCCATCGCGTTGGTCATCCTCAACTTTGGGAATTGAAAATTCTAATTCGATAATTTTAACCCGTGGCTGTTTGCGAACCCAACTGACAGGCACTTTCATTTGAATACGGTCTTCAGCCAGGGCGACGACGACCTGTTCTTCGTTGGCGGCTCCTGACGTGTAAGTGGTGACATTGACAACTGTCCCCAGGAGAAGGAGCAAAAAAAATCCACGACTGATAGGACTTGTCCACATCATTGTACCTGTTTCACTTGAGGGTCGCTGTCGAATAGCTGCAACGTTACCAGGCTCAATACGGGTACGAGAGCTAGGATGATCAACAGTAAAATGATAACAATCGTCGTTGAACGTGTCGAACGCCGTTGGCTACGGTGAATTTCACTGCGCGCTGTAACGACAGGCGAGATGTTGAATTTTTCTGCAACTTTTCCAGGGGGTACCCTTGGAGTATCACCAAGAGGAAGCGGAGAACCAGGCTTTTCCGGAGAAATGTCTCGGTCGATCTTTGGAAAAAGCAATATAGCCTTTTTCCAG
>PBTE01000145.1 GCA_002726515.1 Planctomycetaceae bacterium
CGCCGTTGAGCATCAGCAGTGTGGCGCGAAATCCGTCGTTATACTCGATAAAATAGGCCGCAGGATTCTCGACGAGTTCTTCGAGTTCACCACTGTGCGCCAGGTCCTGTGGTCGACCATCGGTCAACCCGATACCACTTCGCGAATCGGAGCGAGCCAGTGCGCCTTCCAGCAGGCGCCTTGACCAGCGACCATCCCTGCCGGCTTGCCACACCTGGTCACCCTCAATCAGCTGTACCGCTTTCACACCCGTTTCACCCCCCCGGCGTCGCTCGACCATGCATTGCATGGCTTCCAAGGCGTGGAAATCCATGGCGTCCGATCCCCCGATTCCGACCATGAGCGCATCTTCGATCTGGCAGTTTAAGGGGAGCTCGACCGGTGGTATCCGAAAGGTGACCGGCAGCGATGATCCGGCAAGAAAAGGAAACTTTAATTCCCTGGAAGCTTCGACCATCCGTTTGGCTTTCGTGAAGCTGTAGGAAAGATGCTTGTCGTTGAAAACCGGCAGCGCGCGGCCGTCTTTTCTGAAAACGTCTACGATCTGTTCGAAAAACTCGTAACGGGGGTAAAGCTTCTGCCCTTTTTCGTTATCGGGATAGTCGCCGTGCTCGCCGATCAACAGCACGGCGTCGACCGCCAGTTTATCGCTCCCCCGCCGCAGTGCCTCGGCGATCGTGGGATAAATGGTGAAACCGTGCAGGTCCGCTTTGTTTCCACTCAAATCGCTCTCGGGTCGCTGGTCGACGTAGGCGCTCACCACGTCGATCTCCGGGCGATGCCATTTGCCGTCGTGCGGATACCCATTTAAAAACCTCTCGCCCATGTGATTTGCATGACTCCGCCAATCCCAGAACGTGGTAATGATGGCCATTTTTTTTCGCTGCGGCTCAGACATCATGTTCTCCGAAAGGTTGATTCTTTGTTCGGCTGGTACTGGATTGCCAGGTGTGGTGTTTCCAGCCGTTGTTGGCCCAACCAGAGCGATTCAACTCCGGCCGCCGTCAATCCAGTCGTCAGGAGCGTCCGCTCAACCGGATAAGGTGGCTGGCCGGTGAGGATCAAGTTTTCCATGTGGCGACTGAGCGGGTTAAAAAAGTTGGGTTGCATGTGGTGGCCCGAACCAATGTAGAACAGAAGTGAAAAGGGCTCGGGTTGGTTTTTCAAGCGTGCAGCAACCGTGATATCGCTGACCAGTCCCTCGGTTAATAACATCGTCGCGCGCAGGCCGTCTGCGTACTCGAATCGATATGCTACCAGCGGGTTGCCCGTGGAAGTCAGCCGTGCTAAATCGTCCCGACCCGGATAGGTGTGACGGGAATTTTTGTCCGCCGGTATCAGGCTTTGGCTACGACAGAGACAGGCTTCGAAGAGCGCCGGATCCCAGCCTCCCTCTTCCCATGAGCCTGCATCCATCGCCTCCCAGACACGGTCTCCACGCAGCGCATGAATCCAAACGACTCCTGTTTCACCCCCTCGACGGCGTTCGGCCAGGCATTGCATCCCTTCCAGCGAATGAATGTCATAGCTGTCGACACCACCGACTCCGACGCTGACGATCTCCTCGACTTCGGCCCCCCAGGGCATGTCGATGGAGGGAATCCGCCTGCAGACGGGCAGCGAGGAACCCGCGAACATGGGAAATCCCAGCTCGTGGCTTGTTTTGACCATCTCTTGAGCCCAGTCCCAATTCCAGGAGAGATGCTTGTCGCAGAAAACCGGCACGCTCCGGCCGCTGCTGCGAAAGACGTCGACGGTCTCTTGAAAGAATTCGTATCGTGGATACCGGGTTTGCCCTTTCTCATTCTTTGGATATTTCCCGTGTTCCGCGATCAGAAGCACTCCATCGACGTCCAGTTGGCTACCACCCAGTGTTAATGCTTCGGTGACGGTGGGATACAAATTCAGATCAGGATAGCGAGCTACGCGCTCGCGACTGAGGTCGCTCTCCGGGAACTGATCCACATAAAGTGAGACGACATCCGCCTGCGGATAATGCCAACCGCTTTCCCAGCCGTACCCACCCAGAAACCGATCGACAATATTTTGTCCGTGCGAATATTTGCGGTACTCGGTCACCAGGGCGGCGATCCGAGGTCGCCTCTTGAGTTGACGATCGCCCCTGCTTGTGGCACCTCCCGCAAATCCCAAAGCGACTGCTGCTGGGACGCCCGCCAGCACACCACGACGGGAAATATTCACTTCAGAAGCGGTCGAACGAATGGTCTTGTCTGTCATGCTGGTTACTCGTACTGGAAAGGTTCTTGACCTCGATAAAGGAGGGCGGTTCTGTCCGAAGGTAGGATCTGTATGATAACGCACCCGTCAAGCCCCACCATCCCCGTCGTCGTTCGAAGCACGTCAGGCAGCGAATTTCTGCGGACGTGCACGGCAAACAGCGTTCTTCCAGGAGTCAACGTGGGCAGTTGGTTGTCAGCGAAAATAGCAGAAACATGAAGCCGACGACGTTAAAAGGTAAACCGACAAGCCGGTCAAGGTGCCACATCGGGTATCAGTTTTGAGGCGGCCTCAACTTGACCACGGAGTGACATGTTGACCACGGGGTGACGGGCAATCCATACAGGAAATTGTCGGGAACCAAACGGTTCGCTTGAATCCAGCAAACATTTGGGAGCGGTATGCCTGACAAGCTGATGGGTCGATCTGGTCACCCGTCCGTGGCGCGACTGCCAGAAGCGGTTCGTAAAAAAGGGGACTATTTCCGAACGCGCGGGTAATTCGAGTGATGTGGGGCGCCGGGGTCTGACGAAGCAAGAACACGTCTGCTCGCGTTTCAGGTCGACTGCTGTCACTGCTAGGAACACTCGCCACCGAGTAGCCAGCTGTTGGTTTGGCAAACCGTCAGACCCGTCTTGCTATCGCAAGTCACCAAGGATCAGTCGTTCGCTGGACGGCTCCGTATCTCGATTGCTGCCGGTTGTTGACAAGGCCGAGGAGTCTGGCGAACGGAGTTGTCATGATGCGTTGACGCGAATTTGTCGGTGAGCGCAAACGAAGGGTCGAAAATGTTGTGGCTGACGCGAATCTGGACGGCCGGTTTGCTTTGTATCCTTGGCGCATGCCAAACCCCCTCGGGTACCCTGGTCCATTTGGATGCCACGGGCCGTTGCACGGAGAGAATCTGTGTAGACGGATCAGCCGAGTTGACTGCATCCACCCATTGGACTACCTGCCCCGCTTCTCCCATGCGACTGCCTTTTGTGAAGGGGCGAAACGAGATCCAACGGGTGGCATACTCGCAACCCGCGGAATCGAACCCGGCGGAACTTCCGCTGCTCACCGATTCTCAACTGACACTTGCCACACTGGAACAACTGACCCTGGAGAACCATCCGACACTTGCCCAGGGGCGGGCCCAGTTGGACGGGGCGCGGGGCAACTGGCTACAAGTTGGACTGCCCCCCAATCCCGTGGTGGGCTATTCGGGTCAACAGTTGGGAAGTGCGGGGTTGGCAGAACAACAGGGCGTGTTCGTGGGACAGGAGTTTGTGACGGGGGGAAAACGCCGCCTGGACCGCCAGATCGCCGCCTGGAAAATTCAACGTGCCGAACGGAAATTGCAAGCACTCCGAATGCGAGTACTCACCGATGTGCGGGTTGCCTACTATGATGTATTGATCGCCCAGCGGAGACGGGAATTGATCGTGGACCTCGTTCGTGTCAGTGAACACGGTGTTCATTTGGCTGAGGCGCTGTTTCAGGGCGGGGAAGTCAGTGAGGCCGACCCCTTGCGAGCACTTCTTGAGGCGGACAAGACGGAGATCTTACTGCAGAATACGATCAACCAGTACCTGGAGTCCTGGCGGCAGCTCGCGGCTGCCGTTGGCAGGCCTGACATGACGGTGCAGCAGCTCGAAGGGGAGCTGACCCCGCAGGCTCTCAAGGGTTCCTGGCAGGACGTGTTGCAGCGCATGTTGACCGACAATCCGGAAATTGCCGTCGCACAGGCCGAGGTGGAAGCTGTCCGATGGGGCATGCGGCGCGCCTGTGCCGAAGTTGTCCCCAATGTCGACGTCGAGGCCGTCGTTCAAGACGATCGTGCAACAGGGAGTAGTAATAGCAACTTACAGGTTACCTTTCCGCTTCCACTGCTGAACCGTAACCAAGGCGGAATTCGGAAAGCGCGCGCCGAAGTCGTGGCCGCTGAGCGCGCGCTCGACCGCCTCGCACTCGATCTTCAGGTCCGGTTGGCGGCCGCCTATCAGCGGTATCAGAGCGCAGAAAATCAGGTCCAACGGTATTCCAAATCCGACGGAATTATCAGTAATTCGCGACGAACACTGGACGTGCTTAAAGCCGGTTATCAGGCAGAGGAATTTGGCGTTCTGGACCTTCTGACTGCCCAACGCAACTACGTTCAGACCAACCTGGATTATCTGAACTCGCTGCAACAAATGTCAACGTCGACGATGGAGATTCGAGGTTTGCTTTCGAGCGGAAGCTTGTCCGAATAGTACTCGTCTGCAGGGCACGAGGTACACCAGACGAAGTGCCAGGCGTCCCCGCACTGGACCCCTGCCACTTTGTGCTCGAATTGACGGCGCCTGTCTACAATTTGTGAGAGCGTGAACTCCTGGTAGAATTGAACAGATAAGTCAGATCGCCGTTTCTAGCAACTTTTCACGTGGCTGGATTCCCGGCACAGGAAGTGCTGTTGTAGGTGAAACGTGCTACGCTTGTGCAAATGGTGCGCGTTGTCCCGAAGAGCCAGTGGGCCGATGCGGGCTCGTGATAAATGGAACTTCGGCAACCACCACTGCATGGGGTCCCGGTAGGAGTCGCCGACGAATCGAACGAGCATTACCCATGTCCCAATTGTTCAAACTGATTCTTTCTGTCATGGTGTTGACGCACACCACCTTCGGGTGTTGCGCGCACCACGTGCATTCGGCGCAGACCAATTGCCATCAACCGCGTGGCGACTGCCGCGCAGCCTTCGGCATTTCAACTTCTCACCACGCACACCAACACCACGAATTCGCGACTCCCGCAGACGAGTGCCCCTTGTCGCAGGAGGAGGGTTGTGGCGGCGAGATGCACATTTTGGCTCGCACAGAAGTTTTGCCGAGTGAACCGGTTGTACTCTCTTGTAGATTCGTCGATTGCGTTGCTGTGGAAACAATTTTTCAACGAGGTCAGACAATCCTTCCCTCGCGGTCTATCCCTGCGCCAGACGGAAAGGGGCCGCCCGCTTCCACGCATGGCTACCTGTTTCTCGGGGTTCTGCTACTCTAAAGCATGGACTCCGGCGTAAAAATACCGGACCACTACTGCACGAAGGATACCGTGGCGTATGGGTGGCATCCGGAAGACAAATAGGTACAGAGCGCCAAATCCGTCATCCCGCGGTGTTCGAGTCTTTACGGCATGAAATGGTGCTTGTGAGTTTTTCCGTTACCCTCGACAAGAACAAATTCCATGAATAGCAATGCGACAAAACCCGAAGCACGTTCCAGCGGTCAGTCATCCTTTTCATCGGCAATCGTGATCGCCACTGCGGTGGCGACTGCCACATTGGTGATTGTCTTTCGTGACGGCTGGCTACCGTTGATACAGACAAATGGGCCATCCCGTCAGGTTCCGGCAACGCCAGCGGCTATCCATGACGATCCTCACGCTGGGCATGGTCATGAGGACCATCAGGAGGCTAACTCGCTGGAGCTCAGCCCCCAGGCGCGGAAAAACATTGGTTTGTCGACAGCCCCCGTCCAACTTCAAACCTTTGTCCGTACGGTGTCGATGCCGGCGCTGGTGGTCGGCCGACCAGGACGGTCCGCTGTCGAGGTCACAGCGCCCCTGGGAGGACGTGTGACGCGCATCTATCCCATCGAGGGTGATGCTGTGGAACCTGGTCAACCGTTGTTCAACTTACGTCTTACACACGAAGATTTGGTGGATGCGCAGGGCGATTTTCTTCGTTCCGCCGAGGAACTGGACGTTGTCGATCGGGAGATCAGCCGACTGGAATCCATTGCGCTGCCCGGTGCCATTCCCGGCAAACGCAAGTTAGAGCGTGAATATGAACAGCAAAAAATCAAGGCAGGAATGAATGCTCAACAGCAGAGTTTGCTGTTGCATGGACTCACGCTGGAACAGGTAAAGCAAATTCTGGAGACCCGGGAACTTGTTCAGGAGATCAACGTCGTCACTCCCAAACGTGTCGAGAGTGGCCCTGATCAGGCGCCGCTTCATCCATTTACTTTGAAGAGGCTCGATGTCAAGAAAGGTCAATACGTGGATGCGGGAAAACCACTTTGCCTGCTCATGGATTACGGAGACCTGTATATCGAGGGCCGGGCGTTTGAACAGGACGCGGACCAGTTACTGCAGGCCGCCCGTGAAAAATGGGACATCACAGCCATACGCACCGATTATGGCGAACGATCCGAAAGCATCCGGGGGCTCAAGATCGTTTACGTTGACAGTGAAGTGGACCCGGAATCGAGAGCACTCCATTTTTATATCGGTTTACCCAACACCATCATTCATGAAAGTAAAACTCCTGATCAACATCGTTTTGTGACGTGGCAGTATAAACCGGGGCAGCGGATGCAAGTTCGCATTCCCGTTGAAGAATACCCGGAACGAATTGTGTTGCCGGTCGATGGCGTCGTGAAGGAGGGAGCGGAGAATTACGTATTTCTACAGAACGGGCGGCACTTTAACCGGATTCCGGTGCAGGTGGAGTTTAGAGATCAACTCTGGACGGTGATTGCCAACGACGGCTCGGTATTTCCGGGTGATGTCGTTGCCACCAGCGGCGCGTACCAGTTGCAAATGGCTCTGAAGAATAAGACGGCTGGTGGCGTCGATCCACACGCGGGGCACAGCCATTAACCGGCAAGAGCAAAAAACAGGACACAGGACGATGCCATGCTGAAAGCGATGATTCGATTTTCACTGCAGCAGCGGTTGTTGGTTGTCGCTGCGTCCCTGTTCTTGATCGGTTACGGGACGTGGACCGCGGTGAACATGGATATCGATGTCATTCCCAATCTTAATCGACCGCGTGTGGTCGTGATGACCGAAGCGCACGGTATGGCGCCCGAAGAAGTGGAGGCGTTAATTACGTTTCCACTGGAGACGGCCATCAACGGCGCCAGCGGGGTGGAAGTGGTGCGCAGTTCCTCCGGTGTCGGCATCTCCGTGATCTACGTGGAATTCGACTGGGGCACCGACATTTACGACGATCGCCAGATTGTCACCGAGCGGTTGCAACTGGTTCAGGACAGGATGCCGGCGGGTGTCAAGCCGCAATTGGCCCCCGTTTCATCGATCATGGGACAGATCATCATGATCGGCATGTGGAGCGAAGGGGGTGTCACCCCGCCCCTGGAAGTGCGGACGCTGGCCGATTGGGTGATTCGGCAACGACTGCTCACCATCCCCGGTATTTCGCAAGTTTTCACCATGGGCGGTGGTCGGAAGCAGTTTCAGGTTCTGGTCAGCCCGGACGAACTGTTGCGCTACGGCGTCACACTTCAAGAGGTCAAAAGAGCCTGTTCACAAAGCAACCAGAATGCTACCGGTGGCTATCTGGACGAGCAGGGACCCAACGAATTCCTGGTCCGGTCGTTGGGACGTGTCCAGACGATAGAGGACCTGCAACAAGTTGTCATCACCATTCGCGACGAACGAGCGGTGCTGCTCTCGCAGGTCGCTCGTGTGATCGAGGGTCCGCAGGTCAAGCGCGGTGACAGTTCAGCGTTTGTGAAAAACGCAAGCCAGGATTTTGAAGGTGGTCCCGCGGTTGTACTGACGGTCAACAAACAACCGAACGCTGACACGCGCAAGGTGACCGACCAGGTTCTCAAGTCTCTTGCGGAACTTCAGCCATCCTTGCCAGCAGATATTCGCATCCGGCCGGATCTCTATTCACAAAAGGCGTTCATCGACCGCGCCATTGAGAACGTGTTCGAAGCACTGCGTGATGGTGGTTTGCTGGTGGTGATCATCCTGTTCCTGTTTCTGATGAATTTCCGCACGACGTTCATTACGCTGACTGCCATACCGTTGTCGATCGGGATCACGGCGATTGTCTTCGAGGCCTTCGGATTGTCCATCAACACCATGACACTTGGCGGTCTGGCAGTGGCGATTGGGGAACTGGTGGACGATGCGATTGTCGATGTGGAAAACATCTTCCGGCGACTGAAAGAAAACCGTCACTCGCAGAGCCCGAAGCATCCACTATTGGTCGTGTTTCAGGCGAGCTGTGAAATTCGCAAATCGATCGTTTTCGGGACGATGATCGTGGTGTTGGTGTTCGTGCCACTGTTTGCTCTGTCAGGCATGGAGGGTCGCTTGTTCGCCCCGCTCGGTGTTGCCTACATCGTTTCGATTCTCTGTTCCCTGCTGGTCTCGCTGACCCTGACGCCGGTGCTCTCTTATTGGTTGCTGTCCAGTGCCAGGTTGGTGTCGCACGAAAAAGATGGTGCACTGGTAGGCTGTCTGAAATGGATCGCCGGCGGTGTGATCAGCTTCAGCTTGCGATACTCGGGCGCCATCCTGTTGCTGGGGTGCGCCGCGGTGGCTGTGGCCCTGCTCTACTTGATGCGTTTGGAAAGAGATTTTTTGCCGCCCTTCAATGAAGGCGTAGCGCAGCTCAACCTCGTACTACCTCCCGGGACGTCGCTGAGCAAATCCAACCAGATCAGTGAAACGGCGATGAATCGGCTCAAGGAGATCGAGGGCGTCCAGGCCTTTTCCCGCCGCACGGGCCGCGCGGAGCTGGATGAACATGTGATGGGAGTCAACATCACGGAAATGATCATTCGTTTCAATCCCGACATGGACCGCAGCCGCGAACAGGTCCTGGAGGAAATCCGACACGTGATGGCAGACATACCGGGTGTTGTAATCTCGGTTGAACAACCGCTGGCTCATTTAATCTCGCACATGCTTTCCGGTGTTAAAGCGCAGGTTGGTATCAAAATTTTTGGCGATGATCTGAATGTACTTCGTAAAAAAGCGCAAGAAATGGCAGCAGCGATGCGGTCGGTTGAGGGAGTCAAGGACCTGATGGTGGAACCACAGGTTGAAATTCCTCAGCTCCGTATCGAACTGGATCGCGACAAACTGGAGCAGTACGGATTGACACCTGTCAATGTCAACGAGTATGTCGAAACAGCAATGAAAGGCGAAGTCGTCTCGGAAGTACGGATCGGACAGCGCACGTTTGATCTTCTGGTCCGAATGGAAGAGAAATATCGAGAGGACCTGCAGGCTCTCAAACGGCTCTCTATCGAACTGCCATCGGGAGGTACCGCTCCGCTGGTGTCGTTGGCCAAGATTTACAAGTACAGCGGCCCCAATACGATCAATCGTGAAAAGGTGCGCAGACGAATCGTTGTCCAATGCAACGTCGCCGGTCGCGGACTGGTAGACGTGGTCGAAGAGATTCAGCGGACCCAACAGCCGATCATTGCCGCCTTACCAACGGGGTACTTTGTTGAATATGGCGGCCAGTTTGAAAGCCAACAATCGGCCAGCCGCATGATCAGTCTCTTGTTTGTTGTAGTACTGCTGGGCGTGTTCTTTGTGCTGTTCACGTTATTTCGATCGGCCAATTTTGCATTGCAGGTAATGGCAGCTTTGCCGATGGCGTTGATCGGCTCGGTGGCGGTGCTTTTCTTAACGGGCCAGACACTCACGATCGCCGCAATGATCGGATTTATTTCGCTGGCCGGCATCGCCTCGCGGAATGGCATTTTGTTGCTCAATCATTATTTACACCTGGTTCGCCACGAAGGAGAGACCTGGTCAAAACAGATGATCATCCGTGCCGGCCAGGAGAGACTGGCCCCCGTTCTGATGACGGCACTCACGTCTGGTATTGGACTGGTGCCGCTGGCACTGTCTGCCGGTGAGCCGGGCAAAGAGATCTTGTATCCCGTGGCCACGGTGATCATTGGAGGTCTGCTGAGCAGCACGGCTCTGGAGTTTTTTGTTCGACCGGCCCTGTTCTGGCACTTCGGGCGGAAAGCTGGTGAGCGTATCAGCACTGCCGCTGGTACTGAAGTGCTGTTGGTCGAACAGGCGGACGAGTCACCGCCACTTTCCGCGCCCGCCACCTGACGCCCCGGAAGATAATGGGACAAAAAACAAAGAATGCGACAGTCAACGACGAAAGATTGGCACCCGGGTAGCTTGCCTAGCGGCGAGCACTGGCTCATGCCGGCTCCGCGCGCTGTTTGGTAGCGGGCCTCTCACCGGGAACCCATTGTAAAATGGTGACGGGAGAGCCGAGCGCTGGATAAATGCTCGGATCACGAGGGAATCCAAGGTTTTTTTTCACCGCATCTAGTACAATAGTGCACGCAGCCGCATGACGAAGTTCGGCTGACCGCTCCTGGCGGAGCGGAGGGACTCGACCCTTTGTTCGATGTTGATCATGCACTTTGGCCATCTGATACTTGCAGGGCTGTTGATTCCGATACCCGCATTGGCGCCAGCAGCGGACGACGCAGGCCAACACTGGGCCTTTCAGCCGATCGTCCGGGAGCCCCTACCGGTGGTCTTACCAACGGCCCACCTGCTTTCGCCTCTCGACGTTTTTATCCAGGCTCGGCTGGACGCGAGAGGGATGGTGCCAGTGCCATCCGGCGATCGATGGACGCTGATCCGCCGAGTGACTTTCGATCTGACGGGGTTGCCGCCGACGCCTGCCGAGATCGAAGCGTTTCTTGCCGACACTCGTCCGGGAGCCTGGGAACGCGTGATTGATCGGTTGCTCGCCAGTCCGGCCTATGGCGAACGCTGGGCGCGACATTGGCTGGATGTTGTGCGATATGCCGATTCAAATGGGCTCGACGAAAACAGGGCCTACATTCAGGCTTTTCGCTATCGGGATTATGTAATCAATGCTTTTAACGACGATATGCCTTTCGACCAGTTTGTCCACGAGCAAATCGCCGGCGACCTCCTCCCGTTGGTCCAGTTGTCGGAAACCGCAGACCAGCAAGACCGAATCCAGCGTCTGGCCGCGAAGACCCGCCGCCACATCGCCACCGGTTTTCTGGTTCTGGGACCCAAAGGCTTACGCGAGGTCGATGGTAGCAAAATGGAACTGGATATCATTGATGACCAAGTGGCAACCGTCGGTAATGCCTTCCTGGCTTTGACACTGGAGTGCGCACGGTGCCATGATCACAAGTTCGATCCCATCTCCACCGAGGACTATTATGCCTTGGCCGGTATTTTCAAGAGCACCCGCACGATGGAACGCATCTTCAACGAGCGCGGCAAAGGAGACGGATTCTGGCTGGAGGTGGACGTGCCTCTCGATCTGTCAGCCACGACCGAATGGGAAACCGAGCATTACAAACACGCCACACAGGTCCGGAAGCTTACCGCTGGCCTGCCACCGGCCGTGTTGGAAGCGGCCAACATCGCTGAGCAGGATCGAACGAACCAGCAAAAGCAGGTGCTCACGGATTTCGCCCAAGCGGATTCGAAGCAGGGTCACACGCTTGACCAACTGCAAAAACTGCGGGTCACGTCTCCGAAAAAACCGGCGATGGGCCGAGCGATGGTGGTGACTGACGGAAAGATTGTCGATTTGCGAGTGATGCTGCGCGGCAGCCATCTTAACCAAGGTGACCATGTTCCCCGTCGCTTTCCGCGGGCATTGTCTTCCCAAACGACGAAAATGGGAGCGGGACACAGTGGTCGACTTGAATTGGCTCAGTGGCTCACTTCTGCGGAGAATCCGCTCACCAGCCGTGTTTTTGTAAACCGCATCTGGCAGTGGCACTTCGGTCGCGGGTTGGTGGAAACACCCGACAATTTTGGTTCCTTGAGCGGTCCGCTGACGCATCCCCGTCTGCTGGATTGGTTGGCAGACGAATTCCGTGCCGGTGGCTGGTCCACCAAGCGGCTACACCGCCTGTTGCTCTGCTCAGCGACCTACCGGAGGGGCAACCGGTACGAACCGCGGTCCGCCAAAGTCGATGCAGAGAACGAGTTGCTGTGGCGATTCCGCCGCCGCCGACTGGAGGCCGAAGAGGTCCGCGACAGCCTGCTGGCTGTCGCCGGTACACTGGATCATGCCATGTACGGGTCGCTACTTTCGCTCAAGGCTAGGGATTACGTGGATGATGCCGAAACGGGACGCCACTTGGTCAGCTATGACAATTTGCGACGCGGTGTCTACCAGCCCGTGATACGAAACAAAGTCTACAACTTATTTCAGACATTCGACTTTCCGAACCCCAGCATGGTAAACGGCCGTCGCAGTAGTACCACGGTGAGTCCGCAAGTTCTTTTGATGATGAACAGCTCACTCGTCATCGGTTGTGCCGAGAAGCTGGCAGAACAGGTGACCCAATTGCCGAATCGTGCAATGTCCGAGCGGCTCAACGATATGTACCTGACCGTGCTGGGCCGTTCACCCGACGACCTGGAAAGAGTTGCCCTACTGGCCTACCTGGATCGGTACGCAAGCCGTGTTGCAACGGGAACAAAGCGACAGCGTCGACAAGCTGCCTGGAATAGTCTTGCTCAAGCCGTCTTGATGTTAAATGAGTTCTTGTATGTGGACTAACCACCAAAATCTGGTTTCCCGCCGCGACATCCTGCGTCAGGCCAACATCGGCTTTGGCGGCTTGGCACTGGCCACCGTTTTGGGCAGGGAAGTGGCCGCGACAAGTGTCCATCACGCGCCGCGCGCCAAACGAATGATTTTTCTTTTCATGAAGGGCGGACCATCCCAGGTGGACACCTTTGATCCCAAGCCTCGATTGACGCAAGACCATGGGAAAAAGCTGCCGATCGACCGCCCACGTCTTTTGTTTCACTCGGTCGGCGAGCAAAACACGAAGTTGCTGGCTTCACCCTGGAAGTTCCGCCAATACGGAGAAAGTGGGATTCCGGTCAGTGAACTGTTTCCGCATATCGCAACGTGCGTTGACGACCTGTGTGTCATCCGGTCACTACACGGCAGCAATCCGGCCCACGGTGGCGCAACGCTCAAATTGCATACGGGCAGTGGCACGCTCATTCGCCCGAGCATGGGAAGTTGGATCAGCTATGGCTTGGGCAGCGAGAACAACGAGCTGCCGGCTTTTGTCACAATTTCGCCCACATCGTTTCATGGCGGAGTCAACAATTACGGCTCGGCCTTTTTGCCCGCTATCTACCAGGGCACGCCAATTGGACGAGCCGGTTTTCCCGTCCACCAGGCTCAGATCGCGCACATTACACCAGCTGCGAGCCCCTCCCAACAACACATGCAACTGGAACTGGTTCGTCAGCTGAATCAACAGCATCATCAACGTGATCCGGCGGACACTGACCTCGAAGCTCGGATTCGCACCTTGGAGCTGGCTTTCAGGATGCAGTCCTCGCTACCCGAATTGCAGAACGTTCAATCGGAGAGTCAGCAGACGCAGCAAGCCTACGGCCTGGATCAGCCAACGACCCAGGATTTCGGCTACCAGTGTCTCTTGGCCCGGCGCCTGATTGAACAGGGAGTCCGGTTGGTACAAGTGACTCACCAGAGTGGATCCAGTCATTGGGACCAACATGGGGATTTATTAGCTCGTCACCCTCAAAACGCACGTGAGGTCGACCAACCGATTGCGGCTCTACTTAAAGATCTGAAGCAACGCGGGTTGCTGGATGACACGTTGGTTTTGTGGGGGGGCGAGTTCGGACGAACACCAACGGTGGAGGAAAAGGACAGCCCGCGAGCAAATGGTCGCGACCACAATCCAGACGGGTTTACAATGTGGATGGCCGGAGGAGGTGTGAAAGCCGGGTCTGTCTACGGGGCGACCGACGAGTTCGGATATTTTGCTGTCGAAAACCAAATGCATCTTCACGATTTGCACGCCACGATCCTGCACCTGCTTGGGCTGGATCACAAGCGACTCACCTTCCGGTTTGGTGGTCGTGATTTTCGTTTAACCGATGTGCACGGCGAGGTTGCCACGGGGATTTTCGCATGAGGCCGAGGCTGAGCATGGGAATCGCCGGGATCTGTGGCAGGAACTGAAATAGCGCGCAGTGCCGACGGGAAACCGGTCGGCGGATTAGGCTGGACAAGAAAGTTGTCCCGGGCTCTGCCGTTTGTTCCGGCCGGAACGTGGATGATCTTCTCGCATGCACTGTGAGATTAATTGGGCGTGGCCGCGTGTTGCTGCGCAAGTGTTTCCCAGCGGTTTTTCATGCGAGCGAAGCGCACGGCATGAGATTCTGCCAGGTCACGAGTTTCCTCCCGATCGCTGCCAAGATGAAACAGATACTCTTGGGCATCGGCCGTGCGGAGGTACTTCCACGCACCGTCTCGTAATGCGGCTTCTTTTTCCAGTTCCCAGAACAGTTCGCGTGGTGGACCCGGCTGGTTTTTCAAGATCAACGGAGAAAGGTCGAGACCGTCCAGTTGGAAGCTTTCGGAGCTTGCACCTGCCAGGCCGCAAAACGTGGGAAACAGGTCGAGTGATGAGCAGACGGCATCGATGGTAGTTCCTGCTGGGAGCTTGTTTGGCCAGCGCATCAAGCAGGGCACACGAATTCCTCCCTCGAACAAAGTCGATTTCTCACCACGCAGCGGGCCGTTGCTGCCACCGTAGTCGGGATCGGCGCCGTGATCGGTCATGAAGATGACCAAGGTATTGTCGTCCAGTGATTGTGAGCGCAAGGTGGCCAGGACGCGACCGATTCCGTCATCGAGTGACAATGCCATCGCTGCGAACACCCGTCGGGTTGGATCCGCGACGTGACCGACGCGAGCCAAGTCTTCGGGCTTGGCTTGCATAATGTTGATCACCTGCCGTTTGCCCGGATCGTAACCTTTGCCGAAGTGTGGTGCGTTATAGGCCAGATAAAGAAAGAAGGGCTTGTCTTTCCTGGGTTGCTGGAGAAACTGTATCGCCTGTTCGGTGATCAGATCCGTGGCGTAGCCAGTTTCGTCAATTGGCTGTTCGTTACGATACCAATCGGGTTTGATGCCGTAACGCATGGTGAAAAAATCGATGCAGCCGGCCGTGTGTCCGTAAAACGATTGGAAACCATGGCGGGTTGGAAAAAACGCGGGATCACCGTGCCCAAGGTGCCATTTGCCGATCAGTGCCGTATCGTAGCCTTGATCGGTTAATATCTGGGCAACGGTCGTTTCGTCTTTCTGTATTCCACGAGATTGGTCTTCTTCTCCCAGGGACATCAAGGCATCCAGCAATCGGTCCTGCGAGCGGCTTGGAGTATGTCCGGTCAGCAGCCCGAATCTTGACGGAGTACAAATGGATGAAGCGACATACCAACTGGTGAATTTTACTCCATCGCGTGCCAGCGAATCGATGTTGGGAGTGTGGATATCCTGGCTGTGATAACAAGACACATCACCCCAACCCTGATCGTCCGAAAAGATCAAAAGAATGTTGGGGCGTTCAGCAGCATGGGCGACCGAAACGGTAAAAACCAGAAGCAGGACGAACAAATAAGGTCGCGGAAGTTGCATGATTAGTTCATTTCAACCGATGTTCCAGAATCGAGCGGCTCAGGCATTGTTGCCCTTATGGTATTCGTTGACTCGTTCCCGAGTCAACAGATTGTCGGGCGAGGTCAACGATTCAGTGTTCTGTGTCGTGACCGCCACTGCTCGACAAACGCCAGGAACTGTCGAGCGGGTGTGGCCGGAATTTGGCGGGGATGACTGATGACGTAGAGCTGACGCCGGGGGCGGAACCCCCGAACTTTGACGTGCACAAGACCACCCTCCAGACGGTGTCCCCGAAGGGACAGAAAGGCCACGCCCACGCCCCGTTCGACTGCCGCACGAATCGCATCGTTGCTGTTGACTTCCATCGCTATTGTAAGTTCGGCAGGAGAGATCTTATGCTCTTCCAGCGCTCGCTCCACACAGCGACGGCTGCCAGAACCGGGCTCGCGGACGATCAGCGCTTCACGGCACAGCCGTTTGAGCGTGGTGCTGCCTTTGACAGCCAGCGGGTGATCGGCCGCGACAACCAGCACCAATTCGTCTTCGCCGATCGCCCTGGCATCCAGTGCGGAAGAACGGGGCAACTCTCCGACAAAGCCGACGTCGGCCTCCCCTGCTTCTACGGCGGCGGCCGCCAAACGACTGCCTGTCACGGCCACCGATTCACGGACGAGCGGCCATTGGGTTCGAAATTCGGCTAGCAGCTCCGGTAGCAGCCACTCGGATGGTACGGTACTCGTCGCGATCCGTAAGTTTCCGGACAAGCGCTGTTCGACCTGTCCAACTTGAACCGAAGCTTCGTCGACCAAATCGAGAATTTGCCGGGTGTAACCGTACAAACGTTGTCCTCGTTCGGTAAGTTGTACGCCCCGACTTTGCCGGTCGAACAACACTCCACCCAGTTCCTTCTCCAGCGCAGCGATTTGCTGGCTGACGGCGGCTTGAGTCAGTTCCAACTGCTTGGCGGCGCGGGTGAAACTATGTTGCTCAGCAGCAGCAGCGAACGTCGTTAAGAGACGCAGTTCCATAACGCCGACTTATACCACGAAGACCGTCAGATGATAATCACCGGTTCGATTTGGACTCGTTTTTTTGCAAAAGATTGGCTAATATCGATCGCAATATCTGATAAGTATTTCTAATAGGTGGGGGGAACGACTCGGTTCCCATCAGGACACCCTCCCGTCGTGCCGGACCCGTTGTCGAAAAGAAGTCTGATGAAATTTGCCGCGACCACGAGCTTTGTTGTTTCTCTGGGGTTCTGTCTGGCTCTGGGGTCAACGATTTTCGCCGGGCAACGGCAAGGTCGGTCGACCGGGGCACCCAAGTCACGGACGTTTCGCCTGGACTATGGCGCCAGCCTGAGCGAACTGCCACCGAATGCCCGTGTTCGTGTCTGGTTACCGGTGCCCCAGTCGAATGACCACCAGAAGATCACTGTGGTGAAGACCCAGCTCCCTACCGCGGGCCAGACCGCCATCGAGCCGACCTATGGGAACAAGATCCTCTATTTTGAGACGGCTGATCCTCCCTCTGGCCGCCTGGCATTTAAGGTCTCCTACCTGGTCCATCGCCATGAGATCCGGGCCCTGAAAGGTGAAACTGGTCAGACAAAACTTACTGATGAACAACGGAATCTGTTCCTTGCAGCCCAGAAAAGAGTGCCCCTGACAGGAAAGCCGTTTGATTTGCTCAATGGTGTGACGTTTTCCAGCGATCCGTTGACACTGGCCCGCACACTTTATGACCGCGTGGACGATCATGTCCGGTATGACAAGTCACGCCCTGGTTACGGCCATGGTGATGTGTTGTGGGTCTGCGACAGCCGCTTTGGAAACTGTACTGATTTTCATAGCCTGTTCATCTCCTGGGCCCGAGCAAAAGGTTTGCCGACACGGTTTGAAATCGGTTTTCCCCTGCCTCCGCAACGTGGCGCAGGCAACATCGGCGGCTATCACTGCTGGGCCCTGTTCTACAGTGCTGAAAAAGGTTGGGTGCCGGTGGATATTTCCGAGGCGGACAAGCACCCGCAATTGAAGGACTATTTCTTTGGTAATCTCACGGAGGACCGGGTTGGTTTCACGACCGGTCGCGACATCGATCTGATACCCCGTCAGGATGGTGATCCACTGAACTACTTCGTACATCCCTATGTCGAGGTCAATGGCAGAGCATGGTCCAGGGAGAAACTCGAGCTGGATTTAGCCTACACCGATATAAAAACGCCTCTTCCCTGAAACATCGAGCTCTGCGTTCTCCGCCCCACCCGGGAGTTGTTGGACTGCGAATGAGAGGCTTGAAAGGACCGGTTGTAAGACCCGGGAGCTTGCGGCTGGAGGAAGTCCCGGAACGGATCCAGTTTGGAATCATCTTAAACTCCAGTCTAACGTGCGACTACCACAAGTGGCGGTGCGTGGAGGGTGGAACCGGAGAAACGTCGTTGAACCAACCGTTTCAGAAAATAGACCCCGAGGCGTTGGCAATGTGATAGACTTTTCAAGACGCTTGGAAGTTCGCACAGCATCCCGCAAGTGTTAACGGCCATGAGCCAGACAGTTTTGTCGGGCGATTCAAGATTGGGAAAAAGCGATGAAAATTCCCAGTTTTGCCCGTAGTAAAATGAATTTGAAGGGATCATAGAGATGCAGTCTAAAACAAAGCTGACCTCGCTTGTCATCCTTACGATCATGACCACCCTTGAGTGGGGGATCGGCGGCGAGATCTCCACCCG
>PBTE01000146.1 GCA_002726515.1 Planctomycetaceae bacterium
ACATTCCATAGTTGTAGGACTTCGTCCAAGCGAAGCCTGCGGAGCAGTTTGCCCAGTTTCGTTAGACGTTCGTCGTCAGGTAGCAGACACCCGTTCTGATCTCGCTCATCGGTCATGGAACGAAACTTCAATATCTGAAAACCACTTCCGCCAAGGCCCGCCCGTGCTTGCCAGAAAAAGACAGGTTTTCCCAGTTTCCAGAGCACCAGAACGGCGGTGAGGGCAATCACCGGTCCCAAAAGGACGAGTCCTGTCACGCTGGTCACCAGATCAAAGGTTCTCTTTCCGTAGCGGCGGTAAAAACAACGTTGATTCAACTTCCGTCCTAACATGCGAGTGGGGACCCTCGATCGGGCAGAATCACGACGCGCAATCTGGCTGGTGGTTTCGGTGGCCGTTTTGATACGGGTATGAATTTCCAAGTCCTGTCATGGTTAGTGTTTCTGGTGATTTGCGCAGGTCGTTTCCAGGACTTTTTCAAGGCGGCCGGCCAATGTTTCCCGGGCAAACTCGCGTTCGGCCAGTGCACGGGCATTGTTTCCCATCTGGGCGCATCGGTCGCGATCCGCTTCGAACGTTTCCAACGTCCCCGCCAGTTGCTGTGGGTCCTGTGGGTCGATTCCTTGGCCACAGCCATTGGATTCGATGGTGTCAGTCAACCACCCCGGTACATTAATGACGACCGGTTTGCCGGCTGCCAGGGCGTCAAACATCTTGTTGGGAGACCAGGTGTGTTCCTTGCTGGCCTTATAAATAGTCAGGCATACGTCGCAGGCGGCAACGAGTTCAGCGACGACCGCCTTGTCGGGAACTGGATCAGAAAAGACGACGTTTCGCAGTTGGTAGCTGTTCGCTAGTTGCTGGAGCATGGTTCGACGACCGCCATCTCCGTGCAAAACGATCACGATATCGTCTCTTCCTCGCTCTTGAAGGATGCGCGCTGCTTCGATGACCAGCTCAAGGCCATTTGCGAAACCGAGAGCGCCAAAATAGACCGCAGCAAAACGGTCTCCCAAATTTAGCCGGTCACGCCCCGGACGGCGATCCAGGTCCGGGCGAAAAAGATCCAGGTCTGAAGCGTTTGTAATAACCGTCACCTTATCGTCCGGTTCGCCAGTGGCCACAATACCCTCTTTCATGCCGGGGGACAGGGCCACAATATGATTGGCTGCCCGGTAGATCTTACGCTCCATGCGGCGCATCCACCAGATCGCGAGCGGATTTTTCAGGGCGCCGAAATTGATCAATGCTTGCGGCCATAAATCACGCACTTCAAATACGAAAGGCACATCGTGGTACCGGCTGATGCTTATGGCCGGCAGTCCGATGGTAAGGGGAACGTGCGTTGCGAAGACCACGTCATGTGGCGGAAGTTGTTTCCCCACCCGCTCCGCGAGCTTTGCAAATTGCATGAACAGCAACCAGCGGCGATAGCCGCTCATGTGATTGATCTTCAAGGGATTTGCGCAGGCGGCCGCAATGGGAACACAGCGGATCCCGTCGACTTCAGTTTCAAAAAATTGTTTTCCGGAAGGTACGGTCAAACGTTGCTCATTATGCAGGCCCGAGCAGAGCATGGTGACTTCGTGACCCCGGCTTACTAAATACCGCGCGAACTCGTAAGAACGTGTTCCAGTGAAACCACTGCGAGTCATGAAGTATTGATAGAGATAGAGGATTCGCATTACCAGGCAATTCCTTCGTATGTTCCCCGGTCACGATCCACATCGGTAATTCCCACCAGATCGACCACGGTAATATTTCCATCCAGCCACGTATGTATCTGATCGGCTGTAACCGAGGGATGATTCACCAGAATCAATTCACATGAAGTGAGTTCGTCGAGCGTTGACACCAGCCAGGTTTCCAGGTGGCCCAGTGCGTTTTGTACACTGATCTTGTTGCTCCCGATCAGTCTTTCCGGTTGAATGCCCTGGTCGTAAATCTTTAGCGACATTCCCTCTCCGATGAGCCGTTTGGCGACGGTGACATAAGGGCTTTCACGCATGTCGTCTGTCATGCTTTTAAATGCCAGTCCGACCAGTCCGACCTGCTGCGGACCCAGTGTGACGATACGATCGACAAGTCGTTCTATTTGCGAACGATTACTGTTCAGTACGGAGTGCAGCATAGGCATCTCGACAGAGATTTCGGCTGATCGGCGGAGAATGGCTCGCAAATCCTTGGGAAGACAGGACCCCCCGAAAGCAAATCCGGGACGCAGGTAACGAGGGCTGATGTTGAGCTTGCGGTCGGCACAAAAAACGTCCGCCACGATTCGGGCGTCAATGCCCAGCTCTTTTGCCAAAGCGCCAATTTCATTGGCGAAAGTTATCTTCACGGCGTGGAACAGGTTGTCACAGTACTTGATCAGTTCTGCTTCCGCCAGTTTCAGCCGAAATCGAGGAGCCTGGTAGTTCTGGTAGAGGTCCAGCAGTCGATCGGCAGCACCCGGGATGAGTTCACCGACAACGATTTTCGGCGGGTCATCAAAGTCGTTGACAGCGGAGCCCTCACGTAGAAATTCCGGGTGGTAGACAATCTGGATGTCACGCCCGACCGACAGGCCACTGGCACTTTCCAAAACCGGGACCAGCTTGTTTTCTGTGGTGCCGGGCAGGACCGTGCTGCGGACGATAACCAGGGGCCTTGTTTTCAACCCACGCAGGGACCTGCCAATCTCTTGTATTGCCCCGGTAAGCGAATCCAGGTCAATCCCGCCATCCTGTCGGGAAGGTGTGCCCACACATAACCAGAGCATTTCCGCCCCGCCAATTCCCACTGCCGGATCGGTGGTGGCCCTCAGGCGACCTGCTGCGTGCCCTGCTGAGATCAGTTCGGCTACCTGAGGTTCCTGAATGGGGGTCTTGCCTTGAGACAGATCGTCAATTTTGCTGGATACCGGGTCAACTCCCACGACGTCATGCCCGTCTCGAAGCAGGCAAGCCAGCGAAACGACACCCACATAGCCGGTACCAAAAACTGAAACTTTCAAGTTGCCTCCGTATTTTGAGGGGCCAGGAGATCCTCGAAAACTCTCTCAACAGATCGCTTTGGCCCATTCAGTGTCAAGTCGTAATGTTGATCACCGTTGGTAATGGTCCAATGTTGCATTTCTCGGTCTTCGCGGGTGAGTTGGACGGAGACCTTCGGTCCCGGACCGAGAGCCGTGACGATTCTCTGCGGGCCAGTCGCGTCCCAGTCAATCTCGAGCGTTGGAACCGGTAGTCGTTCACCGTAGTAGGGCGATGCGAATCCCTGGACGTGGTCCACTTCGTCACACCCCCGGATGACCTTGAATTGAGCAGGGGTTACCGGATTTCCTGAGACACAAAGGCTGAGCGGGCCTTCCGGGCCGTCCAATCGAACCATGTGCGAAGCTGCATCCAACTCCAGCGGCCAGTCGCACAAATGCCAAAACGTTCGGAGCGGGTGATTTCCTGTTTGCAGCAGGTCATCCACGATTACCCACAACTCGCCTCCCGGACTCATAACGGACCGTCGATGGAGCACTCGCCATGGTGACCGGTCGTAATCGTAATGTTCCGCTTCGAGGTAGTGAATGCCTCCTACCACGCTCCGATGATGGCGATGGTGCCCGTGCGGCCACGGGAACCAGAGGAATCGCGACGCGAGTTCCAACGGATCTCGCCCGCCAACTTCGACCGTGTTGTGAGCCCGAACCGACTTGAAATAGTGTTCCAGGTCAGGACGTCCTGGAACGTAGTAGCGATACGACCCGCTGTCGCGTAACACATTATGACCGCGCCACCACAAATCCAGGTGAAGTTGATCGCATTGTCCCGGGCGGTCCCGGTACGTATGGCAGCGGAGCAGGCACCAACTGGTGGGTTGTCGCAGGGTGTAATAACCCCCTGAGCGGAATGCCTTTGAGGTTTGAGCCGTTTGATCGGAACACTCCTGGTCAACGGCGTCAGCGCCGAACAACCACGCCAGATCTTCATCCCACGGACCCGCTGCCAGTCTCTTTTTCCGCTGGGTCAGAAAATGGCTGGCCTGAACCACCGGTCGAAAATCAAGAAAGTCGCACTCGTTGAGTGGTAAGATGTGGGCACCGTCGTTGGCACCGTATAAGGGTGTACGACCTGTTTCCGGGTCCATCATTTGGAACAAGAATTCACCAGAGCGGTTGACCGTTTCATACATCTCTTGGCAGAAAGGTTCACCGGCCAACTCTGCCAAACGCATACCCAAGAGGGTCGCCTGCAGCATGACCCGTTGGTAATTCAACGAGTGTTGCACGTAACTTCCGTCCTCATAGTTCTGACGGGCGACTTCCCTGTACATGACGTTGCGCCCTCTCGCCCGCCACTGGTCTGCTTCTCGAAGTTCGGGGAAAAGATAGCTTGCCAACAAGAGGCCGCAAGCTTCGGAGATGGCGTGATTGTTTTTTTGAGAGATGGCGTAGTTGATGTGGTGGTAGATGCGGAAGCCGGTTGCCCACACAAGCCGCGCGATCTGCCGGTAACGACTGGCCGTCGTTGTGGCGTCGTTCGCGAGTACCCAAAATCCTGTCAGGATTGCCATTAACCGCACAGAACTTTCCTGACCACATTTCCATTGAAAGCCGTCAAATGGGGGGCAGGCATTCATCCACGAGTCGACCCAGTGCCAGTAGAGCTGACCCAGATCCTCGAATTCTCCGCGGGCATGCGCCCGGGCACAGTCCAAAGCCCACGCCGCCCGGGAAGGTTCCCACAGCATTCGCATGTCACCCTGCTGGGGCAGGTAATCGGGGATTTCAGAAAAATGTAAGGCGGGGTCACTTTCCACTCGGTCGATCGGGTTGCGATACCAATCGATGGAAACGGGAGAGGGTTTGTGGAAAAAGTAGACACACCGATCGTTTCGTAACAGATTGATCCTTTCAGGCAGCGATGGGTACCGGTCAGAGTTTGCACGGCAGATGGTTGCAGGGATGACAGGTGCCTTTCCCAGTGGAAACAGAAACGTTGATTTCTGTGTTTGTTTAAAGTCCCGGTAGCCGGCCGGGGAACACGGAGTTCCCGGCTTGCAGATGTCGGATAACTCGATCGTTTCCCAGGAGCGAGAAGGGAAAGTGTTGCGAGTTGATCCCAGGGCTTGGCGCAAGTACACACCCGCTCGCAACCAGACGATGCGAGGTCCCAGGTAACGAAGAACATTGAAACCTAATCGCAGTGGATTCACAGATGGAAACGAAATTAAAGGATCGGCGTCTCGAATGGCTCGCCACGACCGGTCTTCATATTGCCAACCGATACGACCGTTTACAAATTGTGGCCTCTCTCACTGGAGCGGTTCCAGCTTGATGTCGTTCAGGAAGAGCGGGACCGCCTGGTGTTGAAATTCAACGGGCAGCGACAGACGATTTTCATTCGGTCGATGGATGACGGTCCGTTCGGTGCGGACGAGCGGCCTATTTCGAATGTGAACGTTGACCTCTGGTTCGCATGACAAATTGGGCATGTTCTTATCAAGTCTGCTGATTTCTAATTATAAGTTCGAATTGTTTTTCAGGAGGAAGTGAACCATCTGACTGCCGCAGGATCCGGACTTCTGGGGAAGGCCACTCGAAGCTGTGGTCCCCTCGACTTACTCGTGCAGATATCAGTCCTGAATCACCTCTCAGGACGCCAGTCTGCCCTTCCGTGGAAGCAATCGCTTACCGGGTGGTTTGCCTTCCAGGCCGGCGAACTTTCACAGTACTTGTTTGTGTTCCGCAAAACGAGTGCCAACACCCAAAGGAGCGGCAAGTCTTAACGATCAAGCAGTCTGGAGGGCCAAAACCTTGCCCGCAGGGTTTTTTTGGGGCGGTGAATTGCCGCGGCGTTGTTTTCACAAGATGCCATAAAACAACGGGTGTTGCCCAAATGCGATGGGGACCGGTAGGGCCAAATCAGTGCCGGGTCGTGCTGGATTGGTTTCAGAACTATCAGGTGAAGTCGGGTCGCGCCTAGCCCAAGCCCAGTCGTTGCCGCTGATAATTTCCGGTCGTGACACCCTCGATCCATTCCCGGTTTTCCAGATACCAGCGAACTGTCAACTCCAGACCTTGCTCGAATTGAAGTTCCGGCTGCCAACCGAGTTCGTGACTCATTTTGGATGCATCAATGGCGTACCTTCGGTCGTGCCCTGGTCGGTCGCTGACAAACTGGATCAATTGACGCCTGGATCCATCTGGTAAATCCGGGCGCAGTTGGTCGATGAGATCGCAAATGTGCTCAACAACTTCCAGGTTGGTACGCTCACAATTTCCACCGATGTTGTAGGTTTCACCGGGCTTGCCTCGATCGAGCACGCTGCCGATTGCACGGCAGTGATCTTCGACAAACAGCCAGTCACGCACCTGCTTCCCATCGCCGTAGACGGGCAACCGCTTGCTTTCCAAGGCATTGAGAATAACTAACGGAATCAATTTTTCCGGGAATTGAAACGGACCATAATTGTTACTGCAGTTGGTGATCAGTGTGGGCAGGCCGAAGGTGTGATGGTAAGCCCTCACAAAGTGATCGGAGGCGGCTTTCGATGCCGAGTAAGGAGAATTGGGTGCATATGGGGACTGTTCGCTGAACTTTCCTGTTGAATCGAGTGAGCCGTAAACCTCGTCCGTGGAGACATGTAGAAATCGAAAATTTTCCTTTCCATCGTCATTCAATCCGGCCCAGTATTCCCGGGCGACGTCGAGCAAACGCACGGTGCCCACCACGTTGGTCATTACAAAGTCCATCGGACCGTCAATCGACCTGTCGACGTGAGATTCGGCCGCGAAGTTGACTATCGCTCGAGGTTGGTGTGTTTCCAGCAATTCACGGATGACTTCCGGATTTCCAATATCGCCCTGGCAGAACGTGTATCGCGCGTGGTGCTGAATCGAGACCAAGGAGTCCAGATTCCCCGCATAGGTGAGTTTATCGAGGTTGACCACAGCATCGGATTCATGCTCGATCCATTGCCTCAGGAAACAACTGCCAATAAAACCTGCGCCGCCGGTGACCAAGAGGGTTGCCATGTTGAAATAGGAAATGCTGGAAGGCTTGAATTGACTGTTAGGAAACGATTTAGTTGAGGTTACCAGGGGAAGTTCTTCCCTGCAACGAAGCTATGTTGTCTGAAGCTGTAAAGTTGTACAGGATGACAAAAAACACGACACAAAATCTTGGGTCACGGAACATCGACGGAAGTTTTTTCCAACTTCGAATTCCCGGTCAACCGTCTACTTCTGACAGTTCAAGCCGACCTTAGCAAGGAGAGGACCGTTTGCAGGTCCTCAGGTAGTGGTGCGACGATTTCGATCGTCTTTTTGTTCTGAGGATGCTGGAACCGTAGGAGGTGGGCGTGCAATGCAAGCCGTTCCAAAACGACTTGTTCCTCCTGGCCGGTGACGCCAAGTTCCACGTTGGTGATACGGGATCGACCTCCGTACAACCGGTCACACAGCACAGGATGGCCCACGTGCCTCATGTGTACGCGTATTTGATGCGTGCGTCCCGTTTTAGGAAAGATGTTGACAGCAGCAAATCCGGCGAACCTTTGCGCAACCTCGTAAAAGGTTGTGGCCGCACGGCTGGTTGTGTGCCCCGCGCGAATCGCCATTTTTTCACGCTGATAAGGGTGCATTCCCAGGGGCTGGTCGATCACGTCACGATCTCGATCCGGCACACCTTGTAAAACGGAAAAATACTCTTTGTGCATTGTGCGTTGTTCGAATTGCCGTGCCAGTTCCCGATGCGCCGAATCCGTTTTGGCAACCACCACCACACCACTCGTCTCACGGTCCAGACGATGTACGATTCCCGGCCGAGTTGGCCCGCCCAGCGTGCTCAACTGATCGAAGTGAAATGCTAGGGCGCTGGCGAGTGTTCCTTTCCAGTGTCCCTTGGCAGGATGGACTACCATGCCGGATGGTTTGTCAATTGCCACCAGGCAGTCGTCCTCGTAAAGGATGCTTAACGGAATCTCTTCGGCTGCCGGTCCGTCCCGGGGAAGTTCGGGGAGGCACCCAGAAACCCGCTGCCCCGTTCGCAGTTGAAATGCCGCCTTGACTCGCCGTCCGTCGACCAGAATTTCTGCCGCGTTGATTACACGACGCATGTGGGATCGGCTATGCGACGGAAAGACTCGTGCCAGGAAGACATCGAGACGTTGACCTGCTTCATCAGGTGAGACCACTCGATCAACAGTTTGCGGGGGCGGATCGCTGGAAGCCATGCCTGTGGACAAAAGGCTAAGGGCTGGTCGTGGGGGAAGTGTTACCTGCTTCTAGATCGATGTTCGCTTCCTCCGGATTCAGACCGGGGCCTTCACCGGATTCCGAACCGGGGTCAACGGCTTCTTCTTCGGAAAACAGCAGGTCCTCCTCTTCGCCAAGGAAATCGAGGTCGGTGTCGTCGGGAGATGCCGGTTGCTCGCCAAATTCGATTTGTCGTTGGCCCATCAGTGTTGTTGAAGGCTTGGGTTTCTGATCAAACAACCAGGCATAAAAATTTTTCTGTCGACGCACCCTTTTCAGTGCTACTCCTGCCTGTTGCCCCAGCACGTTCGAAGGCCATTTTTCCTGCAACGCTGCAAAATTCTTTTCAGCATTGAGTAGATCATTGAGAGCTTCATAGGAACGGGCCAGCCCGAAGAGTGCTTGTCTTTGGAGCAGAGGTTCCGCGGCTTTGTTGAGAACGTCTTCATAGCCCCGCTGCGCCTCGGCCAACAAGTTGTTGGCGCGATTGCGGTCGTCAAACTGCATTCGACTCCCCATCGCGAGTTTCCCGTCGGCAACCGCACGTAACGCCCATAATCCCACGTCACTGCTTGCGTGTCGTTGGGCGACATCAATCAGTTGGTCTTCGTTACCCGAATTGACTGCTTCATAGTATTCCTGCCAACCTTCACTCCTAGAAGCATCGCTGCGATTGGACAAATAGATGTAAGCGATGAAAGCGAGGAGTCCGACTCCCAGCACACCCACGGCAGGACGCGCATATGGTTTTACAGTTTCGATGTAACTGGTCATCCAAAAGGCAAGTTCATTGTTGCGAAGTTCGTGCCTGCGTTCCGTCTTCATGTTTCGTTACCCTGTGACTGGGGTCGGTACCGATGGCTTTGTAAGACCACCGACATAGAACCGCAAGTATATGAACGGGCTCCGCTTAGCGTCAAGTGCGAACGATCAGTCGCATGGGGTTCTCCGGTTCGAACGCGTTCTTATCTCGAGCAGCAGGGACGGCGTGACTTCGCGGTCCGTCTCGCGTCACCACTGGCTGCGCGACGTTTTGGCGTGTACCATCGTCGATTCCTGAAACTCGTAGAATTGAGTCAGCCCCCTATTTGTCATGCCAGACCAACTGAATTCTGCTCAACTTGAAGCGGTTCAGACCGCTGCCGGACCTCTCCTGGTGTTGGCCGGAGCAGGAACAGGAAAGACACGCGTAGTGACTTATCGCATTGCGGAGCTGATACGTCGGGGCACCCCGGCCGGCCGGATACTCGGTGTGACTTTTACGAACAAAGCCGCCGGAGAGATGCGGCAGCGGATTCGTGAAATCCTGGGAAAACAAAAAGAGTTGCCCGAAATTTCGACGTTTCATTCGCACTGTGTACGGATTTTGCGAAGACACATCCAGCATCTTAATTATCCGAGCCGGTTCGCTATTTATGACCGGCGTGATCAGCTTAGCATCGCGCGCAATGTCTTACGAGAAATACGAGTGGCTGCAAATGTTCTCCGTCCGGATGATTTGTTGGCGATCATCGGAAGCTGGAAGAGCAATTCGATTCGAGCTGCTGAAGCAGAACGCCTGGCTGAGACTGACCGCCAACACGTGGCAGCAGTGGGGTATCGTCGCTATCAGCAGGCACTTCGATCCATGGGAGCCGTCGATTTTGACGATCTCTTGCTGCTCACCGACGACCTGTTCAGCCAGCATTCCGGTTCACGGCGTGAAGAAGCGTCACGTTTTGATCAAATCTTGATTGACGAATACCAGGACACGAGTTCCAGCCAGTATCGCATCATCAAGGCTTTGGCCGTCGGCCATCGAAATCTGTGTGTTGTAGGTGACGATGACCAGTCGATTTACGGCTGGCGTGGGGCGGAGGTGGAACATATTTTGCGTTTCAAGAAAGACTGGCCCGACGCGAAAGTCGTCCGCTTACAGGAAAATTATCGTTCGTCGATGGAAATCCTTCAGGTTGCCAATCGTCTGATCGAATTCAACAAGAAACGATTTGATAAACAGCTGCATTCAACTCGGATTGGCGGTGAGCGGCCGCAAGTCCTGCAATTCCGTGATGAAACCAAGGAGGCCGAGGCGATTGTAGCTGACATCTACCGTTGGGTCGAAAATCGTGGAATCCCACCATCTGACATCGCCATTCTATTTCGCACCAATGAGCAGCCCCGCGCTTTCGAGTCGGAGCTGAGACGAGCACATTTGCCCTACACGCTAGTAGGAGGGAGCTCGTTTTTTGACCGCAAGGAAGTGCGAGACCTGTTGGCCTATCTCAGGGTTCTTTCTTCTCCGCGCGACGAGGTCTCGTTGCTCCGGATTATCAATCTTCCTCCGCGGGGAATTGGTATGAAGACGGTCAGCAGGATTCTGGATGTGGCAGTTTCCAACGGTGTTTCGGTGTGGGAACTGATAGAACGCCCCGGTGAATTGTCTGAAATTTCGCCGGTCGCCCTGCAGTCGCTTGACGCCTTCCGGTCTTTGATTAAAAGTTTGCGCAGGAATATTGAAAAACGAACGGTCGTCGAGATCGTGCGCAACACCGTGGAGAGGATTGGTTATCGGGAAGAAATGGAAAGAATTTATTCCGACCCCCAGGAAATCCAGTCTCGCTGGGCTGCTGTTGAGGAGTTGACCAACGCGGCCGCTATTTTTGACGAACGTTTCAAAACTGGAACTGCCCTGGAGGGATTTCTGGATGACCTGACTCTCGATGCGCAGGAACGGGAATCGGACAAAGAAAAAAAACTGGATCAGGATGCGATCACTCTCATGACTCTCCATGCGGCAAAGGGTTTGGAGTTTCCGCATGTTTACATGGTCGGCATGGAAGAGGGCATCTTGCCGCACCACCGTAGTCTAAAGGACAACGAAGAGGACGTGGATGAGGAGCGTCGGTTGTGTTATGTGGGGGTCACGCGTGCCCAGGACCGCCTGACTTTTTCGATGGCTCAGACTCGTAGGAAGTGGGGCAAACCACGTCCGACGCAGCCCAGTCGATTTCTTTATGAGTTGACCGGCCAGGCTGAAGGAGCCCACACGCCGGACAAAGCTACTTCGACCAACCAAATGGCCGCTCCGGACACGCGTCGTAGAGCAAAACGCAAGAGTTTACGCTAGCAGGCTGCTGGAGATGCTAGCGGCGAATGTCTGTAGGAAGTGAACGGGAAACGTAACGTTCGGTACGTTTCAGATTTTGCGCTGATGACATGTTGTCTCGCGATGTTCACGCAGCGCTCTTGATCCGGTCAACAAATCGCCATAGGTGGAACTTCCCGCGCACGTTAGACTACCCGTCTGAACTGCGCGCTTGCTGTCAACGGGAATTCAGTGCGTGTTGCGATTTTGGCCCGAACAATTGTTTGCAGGGAGGTAACGGTGTCGGGTTCGCCTTTTCGTTTCTTACAGGCTTCCGACCTGCATCTGGAGCAACCGCTCTACGGCGTGGAGGAGATTCCGGACCATCTCCGAGAACTGTTTATCGAAGCTCCGCTCCGCGCCGCGAAGAGATTGTTTGATTTGGCGGTTGACCAGGAGGTGGAATTCGTTTTGCTGGTGGGCGATGTTTTGCATCCGTTCCAAGCGGGACCCGCCGCTTGCACTTTTCTGGTGGAACAGTTTCAACGCCTTGCAGAACGGGAAATTTCTGTTTATTGGAGTGCCGGGTCAGTCGAGCATTTTGAAAATTGGCCCGTTGCTTTAGAGTTGCCCCGACAAGTTCATTTCTGCGACCAGACTCGAACGGAACCCCTGGTTCATCAGAGAGAAGGAGTGCCGTTGGCCTCCGTGGTGGCCGGGGACCTGAGCAATCTGCGTGGCCACGAGCATGGTCAGGATGGGGCAGATCTGTACAGGATCGCCCTCTCTTGTGAGGCGCCTTCTGAAGAAATGATTTTGCATGGTGGCTTTTCGTACTGGGCCCTGGGTGGCAGACATCAGCGGTGTACTGTCTCAGACAGGCCCGGAAACTCGACCATTGCACATGATGCCGGATCGCCGCAGGGTAGGTGTCCAGGCGAAGAAGGATCACACGGAGTAACCTTAATCCACGTGGAGGACGATGGCTCGACGACGTTGGAACCAATGGCGACGGACGTAGCCACCTGGGTTCAGGAGCGTGTTGAGATAGACGATTCAACGGCAGAGGAAGATCTGGAAGAACTGCTGAACGTCCGTGCCAGCGAGCTGGCCAATGAAGGAGTGGGTAGAACTCAGTTAGTCACCTGGACGATCGTTGGCGGAGACTCTGTGGGTTGGCAGATGAGACGAGGTGTGCTGGCGGGTAACTTACTTGAACGGTTACGCAAAAACTTCGGTTATGAGGAGACCAGTGTCTGGTCACTGACTTTGAACTGGGAATCTGGGTGCGACCTGCCAGCCTCATGGTACGAGGAAGAAACGTTGCGCGGTGAATTCCTGCGCCATGCACGGGACTTGTCGGGATCGGACCACAGTTTGCAATCCTTTGTTCCCGAACTGGAGGAGGGCAACCTGGAGTCTTTGGGTGTAAAAGCTGCAGTGGATGTTGCTGACGACGGGGAAGAAACGGAAAGGCTGTTTCGAGAAGTTTCGCTTCTCGCTTCAGACCTCTTGAGTGGTGGAAGGAGCGGATAGGTGAAGATCACCGATCTTGAAATTGGGGGATTTGGCGTCTGGAAAGGTCTGAATCTCAACGATCTATCTGGCAAGCTGACCATCATCTATGGCTGCAACGAAGCGGGCAAAACAACGTTGATGCAATTCGTACGATCGGCTCTGTACGGACTTCAAGAGCAGAGGCGTGCTCGTTATCTGCCGCCCGTTTATGGCGGTCGCCCGGGCGGAGCCTTGCGATTGAAGCATCGGTTGGGTGAGTTTCGGTTACAACGATACCTTTCACATAAGGGATCTGGGATTGATCGAGAAGAGATCGGAGTGACCGATAGCGAAGGTCGTGTTCAGCCGGACAACTTCCTGGAGAAACTGCTCTCTGGAATTGATGAGGCTATTTTTACGAACGTTTTTGCCATTGGTTTGCGAGAGTTGCAGGAGTTGGGCGCCCTGAATGACTCTGACGCAGCCCAGCATCTTTACGCCGTTGCTGGCGGAGTTGACCGTGTATCGTTGATCGAAGTACGCCGCGAGTTGATTGTTTCGCGTGATCGACTGTTTCATGAGGAAAAGCCACAGTGCCTGATTCGCAAGCTACTTCAGCGCCGGCGCGAACATGAAACTAAAATTCGACACTACCAGGAGGAGACGCGTTCTTGGGCCCAGAGGCGAACTGGTGAAGATGACCTGACAAGCCAGATTGCAGCCACGAAGGAAGACCTGGCGCAGGTTCGGGAGGAGGTGGGTACGCACGAGGCAGCCATGTCGGTACAGGAAAAATGGCAGCAGCGGGCAGCTTTGGACGACCGCTTGTCCAAGATTTCACCTGTGGGGCAGATTGCCTATGACGCGGTGGACCGGCTCGGAGAGTTAAAAAAAAGCGTTCGAAGATTTTCGCGTCGTCAAAGTGCCCTGAAGGTGCAGATGAAACAATTGCGTCGACGACGAAAACAAATCACTCTCAACAGGAGCCTTTTGAAGCAGCGATCTCGCATTGAATCACTCGATGAACAGCAGGCCTGGGCGACCACGGTTCAGTCACAGATCACGCGAATCGAAGGTGAAATTAAGGAACTGCAACATAAGGTCGAGTTAGAAAAACAAAGGTTGGGTGACGCCACACAAGATGCAGATAGCCCGCCACTGGTTTCCAGACAGGCCGTGATGAAATTGCGAAAGGCTGCTGATGCAGTCCGTGAAGGTAAACGACGCCTGTCCGCTGCGAAGCAGTACCTCGAGCGGGGCGAAAATCTGCGTGAAAGGGATGCAGAACAGCTGGAGAGTTTGTTGAAGGCACGGGGCGAAAGGGATTTGTTGGCAGCAGTGGAGACGGCCGGTAGGCTGGTTGAATTACTCAGACGCCGTATTGAACTGGATGAGCGGTTACAACAGCTCAAGCGGCATGAGCGGGACTTGGAAGAAGCCTCGCGAGACCAGCTGAGACGAAAGGTTCTGACGAACCACCAGATCGGTCTGGTGGGAGCCGTGTTTTCCCTCGGATTCGTGTTGTTACTCACTTCCTTGTTTGGCTGGATGCCTGTGCTCGGTTTGTTGGCGGGGACCCGTTGGGTTTTGGCTTTTTTGGGGCTGGGTTGCCTCGTGGGAGCAGCGGTTTCCAAGTCGGCGTTTGAACAGGCCGCCCAATCGCGTTGGAAGGATTGCCAGCAACAGAGTCGCTCGGTGACGTCTCAGGTTGCGGAGTCCGAATCCGAACGTAAGGAACTGGACGAACAATTGCCCGTCGGGGGTGGACCACTTGTTGTTCGAATGAAGAATGCGGAAGCGGACCTAGAAAAGCTTCAGAAGTTACTGCCATTCGATGCAGAACGGCAAACGGCTTCAAGTACTTTAGATGCTGATCAGCAGCGCATTGCCGGAACCCAGGAAGGATTTAAGGACGCCAGGGGACGGTGGCGTCGTTTACTCGTGTCAAATGGCCTATCGGCTGCGTTGAAACCGGCGGATTTGGATGTTGTCGCCAGACAATCACGCAGAATTCGTGAACTGCAGCGGCAAATAGGTGAAAAGTCAAAGGAGCTTGAACAGCGAAGGCATGAGATTTCCACGGTAGCCGAGCGCATCAACCATTTGTTAGCAGAAACGGGGGTCGCCGGGGGGGGAGGAGATGCACTTGAACAATTCGAAGCTTTAAACACGGCGTTGGCTGATCAGGTTAAACGGGTCGAACGCCGCAACGACCTCAAGCGTCAAGATCAAAAACTGAAGCACCGTTATCTTAAATGCAGTCGGAATATCGAGGATCTGCGCCGGCGTCTCCGGGGCTTCTTCTCTGACGCAGGCGTCTCAGGCGAGCGTGAGTTTCGCGCTGCTGCCGGTGAAGCGAAACGGTCATACAATCTTCGGCGGCAGAGAGACGAGTTGACTCAACAAATTGGTCATTCCCTTGGTTCGCAGGTCAGCGAGGAAACAATCACAGAACTTCTTGGAATCGGCGGTCAAGCCGATGTGGAGCAGCGACTTGAGCAGCTTTGGGACCGTCAGCAAGAGTACGAGCAGGAATTGAATACGCTTCACGAAAAACGAGGACAACTAAAAGCGTCGGTGGAACAATCTCGCTTGGATCGACGCATTGCAGCGGAACTTGTGGATTTGGGGTGCGTGAACGAACAGTTACGGGTTGCTTTCCATCGCTGGAAAATGCTTGCTGTCGCGTCGCGAATCCTGGATGTGGTCTGTGAAAATTATGAGGCACAACGACAACCCGAAACGTTGCAGGATGCGTCACAGCATTTGGAACAGTTAACCGAGGGTAAGTACGTTCGTATTTGGACACCTTTGACAGAGGATGTGTTACTTGTCCAGGATCACCAGGGACAGTCACTGAGTGCCGAAACACTCAGCAGTGGAGCGAGGGAACAGGTGTTCTTGAGCCTGCGCCTGGCGCTGACGGCCTTGTTTTCTCGTCGAGGTATGGACTTGCCCATGGTATTAGATGATGTGTTGGTTAATTTTGATGTGCAGCGCAGTAGGGCAGCGGCCCGTGTTCTGCGAGATTTTGCCAAAGAAGGTCACCAGATCATTTTGTTTACCTGTCATGAGCACATTATGAAAATGTTTCGTGCGCTTCGTGTGGATGTGCGCACCCTCCCGGATTACCGGGAATTGGCCCAGGGTGAGGTGGTTCAATCACGGCGAAAACGGCGCAAGACCCGCGATCATGGTGAGTCCGTCGAACGCTTGGAGGAGAAACAGTTAGAATCCGCTGAAACTGTCACTGTTGAAAACGCCGAGGTTAATCCGACCAACGAAGAGTTTCCGCCCCTTTCAGTGGAGGAGGAAATCCAGAATTCACCCTGCGAAATGTGGGAAAGCAATGTGACCTGGCATGCAGAATCTTTGGAGCCTGTCGGGAAGATCCCCGAGTCTTATGCCACGGAGAAAGAGTTGACGGGACCGGCAGAGGATAGCCAGGAAAATGAGCGGGTTGAATACCTCGTGGTCCATGCAGCCCACAAGCCCGGGCCGTCTGGAATCAGGGGTCAGCGGGCCAAAGAGGGTTCAATGGAGGTTCCGCCCGGTGGTACACAGGACGGGGCGACCTGACCGGGACGCTCAGCTGCGGCGCTAGAAAAGATCGAGGCCTCACCCCCCGGCGATCTTTTAAAGAGGCGACGGGTGGTTCCCCTGGGTGATATGCGGCTGACGGTTTTTGAGAAAGCCGTCATTTTCAGGATTTGGCCAGAGTCGCCGCATCTGTGGTCCGACGTTCACGGGAGAACTATTTCTACCGCTTCCCCTTTGACCTGTCAGACTTCATGCAGTGACGTTTGTCTGCCAGGAGGTTCTACTGCCCGCAGAGCCGTTCCAGCCGGTCGTGGAATCGTCCGACGTATCCAGGACCGGTGGCAATCAAGCCAATAGCAGTTCCGATTGCGGCTCCGAAAAGTATGTCACTCGGATAGTGGCTGCCAGCCAGTACCCGTTGCACGCTGGCCATGCACCCTAACAAGATGATATACCAGCTTGCACGCGGGCAATACCAGCAAAGCGCCACTGTCAGTCCTGTCGCGGTCGCCGCGTGTGCTGAGGGAAAAGATTGTCCCGACCATCCTATAGAGACCTGGGAAATGAATGGAAACCAACCGTCGAACGAGGTAGTGGCTTCACCACTCATGAAGGCTGGAACGAAATCAGCGGGTCGCATTCGTACCACGAGCATCTTACAGGCGACGGCCAGTATTCCTGCGCTGTAGGCACTGAGGGCGATACGAGGTAGGGCCGCCCAGCGTGCGGGTTGGAAAGCAACCAGACCGAGCAAAATGAGTGCGACTCCCGTGCCATGAGCATAGACTTCCGTCAGGTTAAATAACCTGAAAAACCCGCTGTAGAAATCATTTTCGACAACAGGGAGCTTCACTTCGAAGATGAACTGCGCAATGGGGACGTCGACAGCGAGGAAAACGAATCCCAGTAGAGCCAGGACCAGCGAAAGTAAGTGCGCACGTCGAATTGCAGTCCGCCCGATTCCTACGGACATGGTCGTGTTTGGTGCCTCGAGCGTGACAGACATACTAAAATGGTTCGGTTTGTTTCAAGCGACTAGAAAAGTGTGGCTAAGATAGCGATCTGTGAGTCAAGCACCAAGATCAACGTCGCCTCGGCGTTGTAAGGGAGAACCGTGCCAAAGTTTGTCGGTTCCTGCCGCTTGCCTCGTCGCTAGCAAAGCAAATGTCCGTCCTGTGGGGGTGAACTGATTGAATCCCCTGAGAAGTGCAGATCGGGCATTGCGACGTCTGAAGTCGGGACCAACGCGAAGGGTCCG
>PBTE01000147.1 GCA_002726515.1 Planctomycetaceae bacterium
CTCTTGCACGCCCGCCAAGTCCTCTTTGGCAACCCTTTCGTAGAGTTCGCTGCCCGAATGGCTCTGCAGGTGCGACTTCTGCTCAGCACGCAGCAGGAAAATACCGGCTTTGGCTTCCGCGCCCACTCGCACGCGCGGCGACAAGCACAAGGTCAAGTCACCTCCAACCTGAGGACCAACAAGATCGTTGGCTGTTTCAATGCCGTAGGCAAACCGTCCCGGACCCCGCAACGCGTCACCGTCAAACGGGTCACCGTGCTCTGCAGCTTCGGTGATATACACGAAATCCTCTTCGATCCGTAAGTAACGGATTCCGCACAGGTGAGATCCCTGCCAGCGACAATTGGGGCTGATCCAACGCTGGCGTTTGTTGATCTCGGCATTATTCAACTTGGTGAGGTAGGTGATGCTTTGCAGGTTCGATTGGTCCGTGTCGGGAAACCCGAATGCTCCCAACTCACCGAATTCGCTGAACACCGAATAGAGGTTGTCGGGCTGGGCGGTGTCGGCATCGGTGACGGCGCGCGTGTCCGCCCACTCCAACAAACCGAAATAGTCGATTTCGATGTTGGTTCCGGGACCGATCACGCATTGAAACGTCAACTGCAAACCATCTTCAGTCGAGTTCTGGTCCGCATCGTCGGACTCGAGAACAATCAAACCCAGTGGATTTTCCGAGGCAATGCCAACCGGTTTGCGAATTTCATTGTCTCTTGATAGATGTACCGAGCCGACGTACACATCAAACCAACGGGGCGTGCAACATCCATCACCGGAACTGGCTGCACCGCTACGTTGGCCGCCGAGCCAGCCCCCGCCAAAGTCGGCCGGATAATCACCAAATTCAAACCCGGCGCCGGCACATGAGCAACCATCCTGCGAGGGGATCCACCCGCCATAAGACGTTGCAACAACCTCGCTAGCAGGGCCTTCTTGAAACATGTGAGCGGGACGCACAATGGGTGCCTGGTTCGGCGGACGTGAAGCGTCCGTCACGTGGTCGGCCCGAACAACGTCATTCTCACCGGCCACGAAAGGCCCCTGGGGCCGTTGCGTCTGGAAATGAGCCACACGGTGAAAACGGGGAGCATGAGCTGGCCCCGCAGACAAATTGAACTCTTGACCCGCCAGAGGTTGGCAGTACCAGGCGGCCAGGCAGGAGCACGAGAGGAAACCGAGTACAACGTTAAGTTTCACGGCAATCTCCAACTTTCGTCATTTCCAGGACTAACGAGACCGGTTCGGCAAAACCACTAAGTTTGATACCGTCGATCAAATCCATCGGTCCCATAGAACAGAAAAAAACAGAACTTTCCAAATGGCTGATACGACCCGTTAAATCCGCAAAGCTATCCTGACCTACCCAGCTCACCAGGCATGGTCTGCTTTCAATACCGGGGCGTGGCAGCGCAGACTGATTCAACAATTGCAAGGGGACTTTTTCCAGGAATGAAATCTCACTGACACCTCCTGCCGGTTTCCGCCGGAAATCCCGGCCCTACAGGGAAATGTCAGGCTCGCTGGGTGCCGTTGCTGCGGGGGACAAGCGTCTCTTTTTCCCAAGCTGACGAAATCAGGTCCCAACTGATATAATTCCGTCGCTTCCGCAACAGGACCCACAACTCCACTAAAAAAAGACGCTTTCCGCCGGTGACAGCAATGGGCAAGCAGTACATCTACAGCATTCAAAATCTCACAAAAAAACATGGCCAGCGAGTCGTCCTGAACGAGATCTGGCTGAGTTTTTACCCCGGCGCCAAGATTGGGGTATTGGGGCCTAACGGTGCCGGCAAGAGCACTTTGCTACGCATCATGGCGGGAGTCGAGCGGGAGTTTGAGGGGGAGGCGCGCTTGAGCGACGGCTACACCCGTGGATACCTCTCTCAGGAACCCGTTCTGAACCCCGAAAAAAACGTACACGAGAATGTCGAAGAAGGTGTTGCGGGGCGACGCCAGTTGCTCGAACGCTTCAACGCGATCAACGAGGAGCTTGCCGAACCCCTGGCGGATGACCGCATGGAAAAACTCTGCAACGAGCTGGCCTGTGTGCAGGATCAGATTGAGGCGACCAACACCTGGGAGTTGGATCGCGAAATCGAGATTGCGATGGACGCCATGAACCTGCCTCCCGGCGACGCAGATGTGTCGCGGCTATCCGGAGGCGAGAGGCGACGTGTAGCACTCTGTCGCCTACTGCTACAACGTCCCGACCTGCTATTGCTCGACGAACCGACAAACCATCTGGACGCGGACTCGGTGGCCTGGTTGGAAAAACACCTGGACCAATATCCCGGTACAGTCATCGCAGTGACCCACGACCGCTACTTTCTGGACAATGTGGCCGGATGGATTCTGGAACTCGATCGGGGCGAGGGAATTCCCTGGGAAGGAAATTACTCCTCCTGGCTTTCTCAAAAACAAACACGTTTAGCACAAGAGGAAAAATCCGCGACAGCCCGTCGCAAGACTCTAGAGAGAGAACTGGAATGGATTCGAATGGCACCCCGTGCCCGGCAAGCCAAGAGCAAGGCCCGCATCAAGGCCTACGAAAACATGTCCTCGGCAGATTTCGAACAACGACCTGATGAATTTGAAATCCAGATCCCCCCTGGCCAACACCTGGGCGACTTGGTGATTGAATCCCAGGACGTGAGTAAGGGATTCGGCGAACACCTACTGATGGAAGGCTTGAATTTCCGCCTGCCACCTGGAGGAATTGTCGGCATCATCGGCGCCAAGGGCGCCGGCAAAACGACGCTGTTCCGGATGTTCACAGGGGAGGAACCGACGGACTCCGGTCAACTAAGGATCGGGAAAACAGTTGAACTCGGTTACGTCGACCAGAATCGTGACGCGCTGGTGGCCGACCATTCCATTTACGAAGAGATCTCCGGCGGGCATGAAACTCTTGAAATGGGAGGCCGCAACATCAACGCACGTGCCTACGTATCCCGCTTCAACTTCAGAGGACCTGATCAGGAAAAGAAAGTGGGCGATCTTTCTGGAGGTGAACGCAACCGGGTTCATCTGGCCAAACTCCTGCGGAGAGGTTCGAACGTCCTGTTGCTGGACGAACCTACCAATGACCTTGACGTGGACACGTTGCGGGCTCTGGAGGAAGCCCTTCTCAACTATGCGGGCTGCGTGATGGTCATCAGCCACGACCGCTGGTTCCTTGACCGGCTGGCCACACACATCCTGGCCTTCGAAGGAGATGCGATCGTCCACTGGTGCGAAGGAAATTATCAGACCTACCAAACGCAGCGACGAGAGCGATTGGGCATCAATTCGGATGAACCAAGGCGATTCAAGTACAAGCCCCTAAGACGAACCTGAGTGCACCGTCCGGATCGCCAGATCCGGGGCGTCAGGCCTCCGGCACAAACGGGAAATCGAACTAGAATTCCGTACCGGCCCGTGCCGACAGGGGGCAAACCGGGGGTTGATTGTGAAAATGTGCCCTGGTGCCGTGCAAACCACGGGCATGACTTGAGTTGGAAGGCCTCGGAATCACGTTCATCGAGTTTCCAGCAGGGCTACCGAGATCCACGGACCCCGTGGCGGGAACCTTCACCCCAGAATTGGCGGCACTTCCACTCATTGAGCACCTTGACCAAAAGGTCTCTTTTGCCTATCAACAGGTTAGTGGGTGTATGTGACTATTTCACCGTTCAATTGAGGGAGCCTGTAAAGTGACGATTCTGCGTAGCGGGGCAAGCAAGGACTATTCTGAAAACTGGGAAAGTGCTTTCGGGAAAAAGAAAACCAGAAGCAAGGCCAAGAAAGCAACTCCGAAAAAGAAATCGCGATCCGGGAAGTCAAGATCCAAGAAGTAATGCGGTCCGGCTCGGGTAATGCAACGGGAACATTCAACCAAAAGACGGGGTTCGAAAACTGTGAACATCAAATTAGTCTACTGCTCTGCCTGAAATTACACGCCTCAGGCCGTGAGCCTGACAACAAATCTACTCGACACGTACCGTCAGAAGATTACGGGACTGGAACTTGTTCCAGACTCGGGTGGGTGCTTCGAAATATCGCTCGATGGTGACCTGGTGTACTCCAAGTTGAAGACCGGCGAGTTCCCTGACGAAGCACAGATCGTATCTCTCGTGGGAGAGCGGTTGTAAACCTCAGCCTTTTCGCTAACCATCGCCCGGAAGTCCCGCCACGGATGCAGCCCTACCCGAGGGTTGACCCAAGACTGCGCGTTGCGACCCGGATGCGAGACACTCCCCGGGTGGCAGGAACCGGCGTCCAGGACACGTGGCACAGGTCATCTTCTTTCATGCACGGGACAGGTACTGTCCCGTTCGGGTATCGACCTTAACGCGTTCACCTTGCGCCAGGTACTCCGGCACTTGAACCACCAACCCGGTTTCCAGGGTTGCCGGCTTGCTACGGGAGGTTGCCGAATCTCCTTTCACACCCGGATCACATTGTGTGACGGTTAACTCAACGGAAGTAGGCAATTGAATACCCACGCACTGACCGTTATAGATTAGCGCTAAAATCCCTTCTAACTTTTCCGTGATGAACCGCAATTCCTCCTTGACCTCATCCAGGGTCAGAGAATACTGTTCGAAATCACTCTGGTCCAACAGGTGAACATGGGTCGCGTCGGAGTACATCAGGTTCACGGAGCGACGCTCGAAGTCAGCTTCGTCCAGTGATTCCCCGCCTTTGAGCGTGAAATCAGTCTTTTGTTTGGAGACAAGATTTCTTCCCCGGAATTTGTAGAGCGTTGCTGCGCCCCGTGCGGAAGGAGTTTGAACGCTGACGTTTTGTACCAGCACAGGAGCCCCCTCCAGGTTGACCACTGCTCCGGGCTTGATTTCTTTTGCTTGCATGGCTTCCACCTCTGTAGCGTCTTCACAGGAAACTTGCCGACCGGAAGAGCATCCAGGAGCGCCGCCCGGCGAGGCTGGTCCACCACCGAACCACTCCGGGAATGGAGCGTCGTTGTCCGTAATTCACCCTAGGGGAGTGGCGAGCCGGTCTGGGGATCGATAGCAATCCCGCCACACAGTTCGGCAAGTCTTTCGAGAACGATTAGAAGTGAACCCGGATCAAGAAACTCTTCTTCCTCGTCTTCATCCCCAAAGTAGTTCACCTGTTCGAAATGATAAACATCCAACCTCGCATTACAAGAAGGAAGCCTGGCCAGCACCTTTCGTTCTTCATCACTGGTCGCGGACTGCTTCAATTCATCCGCCAGTTCGGTTTTCTGCTCGATGACCTCCTCACCGTCGAGATAAGTGACGTCCATCGCGGAATTATCATCCGGCGAATAGACTGTCAGTGACTCAACAAGCCCCTCCTCGTTAACTGCCGGTTCTCCCACTTGATAGCGGCCACCGAGTTCCGCAAGAGCGTCCTGGACGGCTTTTCCGCTGGGCCTCTTTCCTTCTTCAATCAATACGAAGTAGGTTTCACGCCACCGATATTCATCATTTTCAAAAAGCGACATTATCCTTCCCACTCCCGGTCTTCCTCCGGAGGAATCCCACCTTGCCATTGTTCTAGGACGGCCAACATTTTGTCGCGATCTTCACGACTTCCCCACACCGATTCGCTTTGCTCCAAACGAATTTCATAGCAACCCTCAAACAAACAATCTTCACGACCGCAGAAGTGGGGCACGTCTGAAATCCACACCACACGATAAAGCGGAACATGCTTATCATCCACTTTACAGAAAAAACCGGACACGACAAACCTTTCCGTTCTGCACATACGGGACAGGAAAGCCCCGGAGGTAACCATTTTGAACCTAGGACCCACCCAATTCAAGTGACCTGTGGGTCGCAGCTTCGACGGCCGCCATCAAAGCCGCTCGCAAACCGGCCTGCTCGAGTGCCCTCACTCCCGCCACCGTCGTTCCCCCGGGACTCGTCACCTGGTCCTTGAGGGCTGCGGGGTGTTCGCCAGTTTTCAACACCATCTCGGCGGCCCCCTTGACGGTCTGGGCTGCCAAACGGGTTGCCGCATCGCGAGGCAGTCCCATGCGAACCCCCCCGTCGCTGAGTGCTTCGATCATGATGTACACAAAGGCGGGTCCTGAACCGGAAAGGCCCGTGACCGCATCTAACAGCCCCTCCTGCAATGGAATGGCGATCCCAACGGATTCCAGCAACTGAGCGACTCGCTGCCGATCGTCCTCGGTGGCGCCTGAGCCCGTACAGTACCCGGACGCACTCAAGCCGACCAGGCAAGGCGTGTTAGGCATCACACGAACGATCCGGTCCGTCCCCAACCCTGCGGACAACGTCGACAATTTGACCCCTGCAACGATCGACACGAACAACGTGTCGTCGTCGATTTCCGCCTGCATACCGGCCATGACGTGTGGCAGGCTCTGTGGTTTCACCGCTAGAAAAACAATGGATGACTGCTGCAGCAGCAGCCCATTGTCTTCCATTACCGTGGCCTCCGGCAAATTTCCCGAGAAGTTTCGGCGAGCCTCGTCAGAAGGGTCCGAAGCGCAAATCGCTGCTTCCGTCACGAGGCCCGTTTTGACAAATCCCCGCGCCAACGCGGAAGCCATCCGTCCGGCGCCAACAAAACCAACGCTTTGATCTTTCATGTCAACATGCTACGGCAACAGGACGATCACGGCAACGAGTCCTTCGTGGCATTGAAACGAATAACCTGTGGGCATGTGCCAATCCTGCTGGCCGGCTCTCATGCTCAGAAAAATCTCCGCCCCGAGCCGCCACTGCGGGATTGACTAAACCGCGCAACGACTCTCCCCGCTGAGGACCGGTCGGACCGGAAGAATCCTGCCGTCAATCGTAGGTCTGTAAGCCGCGTTTCTCTCATTCAGCCATGTCACTGGATTGATTTCGCTGCGAGGCACAAGACTTCCCAACAGTTTCAAGGCAACTTTATTCTCCCTTATTTTTTTTTCTGAAAGAACCAAATGCGGTACCAGACGACACAACCTCCGGTACAAGGCAACCTTTTGCTCCCACTGTTGCTGTACCACGACGTCATCACCGATGTACTGGGCCCATCCGACCGACCCACACACACCACAATCACCGTAAGATTCCGACATCACTATTTGTTCCGCAAAAACCCGCGTCGGTCCTCCGCACTTGCGTAAGACACCCTGCACGCAAATCACGGCGCCTGGAACGAGAAACCGAGAAAAAATCTGCACATCAGCTGAAATCCCGGAATGACGGTGGTCCCCGTCGATCCACAGGCACTTGAGTGGTCGGTTCCACGAACGAGCAAGTTCGCTTGACTTCATGCGATAAAATTCGACGACATCCGCGACGCCGTGAGCCGCCAGGTTTTGATGCAATACCTGCGGCAAATTGACTTCACTGACCCGGGCCTCAACAGGCAGTGTCGACGACAGGGGAAGCAACGGGTCGCAGGCGTAGGTGCGGTCAACCCCGGCGGCCAGTGCAGACTTTGCGAGAATAATGGAACACTTTCCCTGAAAGGCACCTATTTCCAGTATCTCTCCCCGGACGTCCAGATACGGAAGCACAGCCAGCAATTTCGCTTCCCTGCGCGTTAAGCAGCCCGATAGCTGTTCTGCCAGCGCCATCGACTCCACAACCCGTCCCGCCAGTGTAGCGTCGCGGATTTCTCTGCGCGTTAATCCCATCGTTGAGGCCCCCCCTCTTTGACTTTTTAAATTCGCCCAAGCCGCAACCGAAACTTGCACCTGAAACAGAAGGCATCCTGGACAGACAACCCCTCCCTCCACTTCAGGTCAACCTCCGGGGCTTTTCTAAATTGGCGTTGTCTCGAATTTATCGTCCCACCAGCATGCACTTCATGAGGGCAGCTTGTCGCTTTGACTGGATGCAAGCATTCAACGAAGTCAGGGATGGCAGCTGGCAAGAACGATGGTGGCAAGGGCAGTAAATCCCAGGCGTGCCTGCTGCACATACGGCTCTTGTCCGGTATTGATATCACTATTCGTCGCGTCACCGGTCACCCAACAAGGCGTCGCGCAACAAGGCGTCGCCGATTTTTGTCTGGAGGAACCGGCCAGACTGAACTGGACGCAGGCCTGATATTCTGCGACAGTTCGCGCCGTCTGTCGTTTTTGACTTCGAAATCTAACGTCCTATCAGGGCGTCCGTTCCTACTCCTACCAACCAGTCGTCCTCGCAACAGACGGAGACGTGAGCATGAAATTTCAGTTCGCACTCACATTAATGACAGGGATGGCCCTGGCCTTAACTGCTGAAAATTCCTCGGGACAGGAATCTTCCTGGAAATTACCAAAACTGAATCCTTTCAAATGGAATTCTGCAACAACGAAGGCAACGGCAGATTCTTCCGGGAAATTCAGCCTTCCACGCCTCCCCCGATCATTCTCCAAGCCGCCAAACGCGAACCGGTTGGTGAAAGGTCCCAGACGCCTCCTGACCAAAACCAAGGACTTGATGACACCCTGGAATAAAACTTCCTTCGCGGACTCGCGACTACGATCCGCAGCAGGCGTGCGCACCTCACGAAAAAAGTCCGATCGGTGGAATCCTCTTGCATGGTTTCGCAGGCAGGAAACCAAGCCAGCTCCAATAACGGCTCACGATTTTATCGCCCGCCAGGCACCGGGGTTTTAAGCAGATTTGTGAATTTCACGCCGCGAGTGCTGCCAACATGAAGAACGAAGGGTAATGTTCCGCCCGGCTGTTCGTTCTCTGACACCCGCCTGTCGCCAGGACCTGTTTTCCCGGTCAGTGCCTGGGCCTCAAATGTCTGTATGCGTCTGCCGACAGATTCCCGCAGACAATACTGCCAGAGAAATTTAGCCACACCTCGGATGCCCCCTCTTTTAACAGTCGCTCATATATCTTCTCCCGAACAGCAGATTTGATCCTTGTCCCACACCTTGCCGCCCTCTGTACCACCTAGCCGCGAAGTCTACAATGAATCCGTATGACTACGCATTTAATTCTGGCCACCGCTGGCCACATCGACCATGGAAAGACTTCTCTCATCCGGGCTTTGACCGGGGTTGATGCAGATCGGCTTCCTGACGAGCAGCGTCGCGGGATTACGATCGATCTCGGGTTCGCAGAGCTGGACGTGGACGACTACCGCCTGGGAATTGTCGACGTACCGGGCCACGAACGGTTCATTCGCAACATGCTGGCGGGGGCCACTGGCACCGACCTCGCTTTGTTAGTCGTGGCAGCAGATGACTCGGTCAAGCCTCAAACTCGCGAGCATTTGGAAATTCTACGGTTGCTGGAAATAGAAGCGGGTGTCATCGCTCTGACAAAATGCGATTTGGCAGAAGACGATTGGATTGAACTGGTGGAGCAGGAAGTGCGAGAACTCGTACAAGGTACATTTCTGGAAGAAGCCCCCCTGGTTCACACCAGCACCGAAACGGGGGATGGATTAGATCAACTCAAAGCGGCGCTGTGCCAGGCGGCTGGACGGGCGGCCGAGTCCGAACAAGTACGGTCCATGCAGGGCCCCTTCCGCATGGCGATCGATCGGACCTTCACTATCTCCGGTCACGGCACAGTGGTGACGGGCAGCATTTCGAGCGGGCAAACATCGGTAGGAGACGATTTGACCATCGAACCGGGTAACATTCCAGTCCGTGTCCGGGGCTTACAGAACCATGACCAGTCTGTCGAACAGGTGAGCCGTGGACAGCGGGCGGCAATCAATCTGGCAGGAGTCCATCACACGGCCGTCACGCGCGGTCACGAATTAGCGGCCCCCGGTTACCTGAAGCCGAGTCGCCGAGTGACGGCCAGCTTGAAAATGTTGCAATCGGCACCACGGGCATTGAAAAATCGATCCAAGATCCGTGTACACCTGGGTACAGCTGAGTTGTTGGCAACGGTGCGACTCCTGAATTGCGACCTTCTGCAGCCAGGTGAAACAGCCAAAGTGCAGTTATTGCTGAGAGAGCCGTGTGCTACCTGCTGGGCTCAGCCATATGTCCTGCGAAGTGAATCGCCGGTCGTGACGATCGGAGGAGGGCAGATTCTCGATCCAAATGCCGAACTGATTCGACGACCGAGTCCTCAGCAGTTGGAAAAGATTGACGAATTGGGTTCAAGCAACGTACTTGTCCGGGCGGCGGCAGCGTACTATTTCTCGGGTCTGCGAAACTGCCACCCCGAAACCCTGTCTTTTGCCGCCGGAGTGCACGACGTGGGCTCCGTCTATTCACAGCTTGTTGAACAGCAAGAGGTAATAGAAATTGACATGTCCCCGGGAAAACTGTTTCGTATTCATCGGCTCGTTTTCGAGGGTTTCCAGCAACGCATTGAAAGTACCTTGCGAAAAATGCATGCCCAGTCTCCCCTGAGGTCGAAGATCGAACGCGCCAAACTGCTGAGTCACTTCGCTTACCTGCAAAACAACGCCTTAGTCGTCTCCGCGGTCGAACAGATGAGAATCGACAAACGCGTACAAGTCACCGAACATGGAGTTTCTTTGGCTGGATGCGGTCCCCAACTTTCTGCAAATGAACAGAAACTCTTAGGGCAGTTGATTGAACGCTTCAAACAGGCCGGATTCAAGCCGCCGTCGGTAAAGGAGTGTCAGCAAGCGGCAGACAGACTGGAACGAGTCGTCCCGGCGCTACTCGAACTGGCGGTCACCGATGGAGATCTCGTGGCGATCGGCAAAGACCTTTTCGTACACACGGAGACGGAACAGCAACTTCATGAGCAGATGAAAAACTCATTGGAGAATGGCCAGGGATTGACGGTCAGTGAAATTCGAGAAATCCTAAATACAACACGCAAGTACGCCGTGCCCCTCGTCGAATACCTCGATCGTACCGGGTTCACCCGACGTGAAGGCGATGTCCGAGTCCTAGTGAACACCCCCTATCCCCCCAAGAGTCCGTAATGGCACCAGAAATACTGAGAAACATACCGTCGGTAAACGAATTGCTGGAAAGTCAACCATTGAAGACGTTGACAACGCAAGTCACCCGGAGCGTGGTGGTCACTCGAATCCGAGATTTTTTGGACAACCTTCGAGAAGAAGCCAAACAGACAACCTCTGACTTACCGCTACCATCCGAGTTAGCAGAACGTATCGCAAGTTGGATCGTGACATCCGAACAATCACCTTTACGACCGGTCATCAATGCCACAGGTATTCTGCTCCACACTGGACTGGGACGCGCACCGATGGCCACCGAAGCGATCACCGAAATGCACGCCCTGGCCTCCGGCTACTGCAGCCTGGAGATTGATTTAGAAACGGGAGAACGTTCACAGAGACACGTCGCCGTCGGGCAACTTCTCCAGGAACTCACCGGTGCGGAAGCAGCGTTGGTTGTCAACAACAACGCCGGTGCCACCCTTCTCACGCTCGCCGCCTTAGCTTCCGGCAAGGAAGTCATCGTGTCACGTGGCGAACTCGTCGAAATCGGAGGCAGCTATCGCTTACCTGATGTGATGGCCACCAGTGGTGCCTCCCTGCGCGAAGTCGGTACGACTAACAAAACCAGGCTCCCTGACTATGCGGACGCCATCGGTGAATCTACAGCAGCTTTGCTGAAAGTACATACAAGCAATTACGCAATTGTTGGCTTCACGGAACAAACCAAGGTGACAGATTTGGTACGCCTGGCGGCGAAACATCGTTGCCTTGTCATCGATGACATCGGTTCAGGCGCCTTAATCGACTATTCGCGTTTTGGTCTCAATGGAGAACCGGTCGCACGCGCCAGCATTCAAGCCGGCGCTGACGTAGTACTCTTCAGTGGTGACAAGCTCCTCGGTGGTCCTCAGTGTGGCATCATTGTGGGTCGCCGCTCCATTGTAGAAACGATCAAAAAACACCCTTTGAGTCGTGCCCTGCGAGTTGACAAACTGACACTCGGAGCCCTGGCCGCCACCTTGAAGCTTTACCGGGACCCGGAACTCGCCGAGGAATCTGTCCCGCTGCTCTCCCTGCTGAGTACATCTCTCGAAAATCTCCATTTGCGTGCTAATAACATGGCGGCGCAATTGGAAGCGTTGGACTCAGTAACATCTGCAGAGGTCGTCGAAGACGAAACGTTCCTGGGAGGTGGTTCGCTACCGACTCAGCGGGTGTCCACTTGGTGCGTGAGCCTTCAGCCCAAAGGCAGGAAGGTCGACGACCTGGCGCGCTCGCTGCGAACAGGAAACCCCGCGATTTTCGGTCGAGTCCAACAGGATCGCCTGCTCTTGGATCTCCGCACGGTGTTTCCAACACAGGATGTACAAATCATTCAAGGAGTTGAATCCCTGACTGCCCCAGAGACGGAGAGCGAGTGTAACCAGGCGTGAGGGGGGGGTGACCGGCGCCGACGAGAAGGTGCTGTCTCTGAAAAACACGAGGCCAAACCTCGCAGTCATGCTGGTATCACAAATTACCATCACACCCGGCTTCCGGCCGCTTTCCTGTCGCCCTGCCATCCGGTTGTTGCGGTGTAATTTTGCAGACCGTCGAGTGCGCCTGGCTTGGACTCACTCCCAACTCCCCGAAACACGTCCAACCCCGGCCTGCTTCGCGACACACCCTGTGCAAGGCTGCCCTTGCCCGTCATAATGTTGGATTCCCCGCATTTCTAGCGATTCATGATTCAGCGGAGCAATCGATGGACGCAAAAATCACCCGCCCGGCCATCACCTTCGACGATGTCCTTTTGACGCCACGCTACAGTGATTTTGTGCCTTCTGAAGTTGATGTCTCCACACATTTAACCGGACGCATCAAACTCAACATCCCGCTCATCAGTTCTCCAATGGACACGGTCACAGAAGCCGCTATGGCTATCGCCCTGGGCCAGGAAGGGGGCTTGGGTGTGATCCACAAAAACATGTCGATTGAGCGTCAAACCAAAGAGGTCGACAAGGTGAAACGAAGTGCCAACGGGATCATCGTAGACCCCGTCACACTACCCCCCCAAGCTACCGTCGCCCAAGCTCGCGCTGTCATGGACCAGCACAATGTCTCGGGAATTCCCATTACTCACAGCGATAAAAAGCTGGCCGGTATCCTGACTCGTCGGGATTTGCGTTTTCTGGAATCCAGCAACCAGCCAGTATCCGAGGTGATGACCAAAGAAAACCTGGTGACAGCAGAGGGGACTTTAACGCTTGAGCAAGCTGAGAAAATTTTAACGAATAAAAAGGTGGAGAAACTTTTACTGGTTGACGAATCATACAGACTGACTGGCTTGATTACGATCAAAGACATCGACATGCTCAAACGGTTTCCGCACGCCTGTAAAGATAGGCAAGGAAGATTGCGTGTTGGTGCGGCCGTCGGTGTGTTGGATTATGAACGAATCGACAGCCTGATCAGTCAGGACGTGGATGTGCTGGTCGTCGACAGCGCCCACGGACATTCGGCCAACGTGATTCAGACAGTAAAGGAAATTAAATCAAGATGGGACATTGATGTCATTGCCGGCAACGTGGCGACGGGAGATGGTTGCCGGGACCTGGTCGCAGTCGGTGTCGACGCGGTCAAGGTGGGAATCGGACCGGGTTCGATTTGCACCACGCGCGTGATTTCCGGGGTCGGCGTCCCGCAGATCACCGCCATTTACGAGGTCGCGCGGGCCGCAAAAGACAGCCAGGTTCAAGTAATTGCCGACGGAGGCATTCGCTTTTCGGGCGACGTCACCAAAGCGATTGCAGCCGGTGCTCACGTGGTCATGCTCGGCGGACTATTCGCCGGGCTTTCCGAGAGTCCCGGTGAGCAGATCCTGTATCAAGGTCGAACGTTTAAAATTTATCGAGGCATGGGCTCCCTGGGAGCGATGGTACAAGGATCCAGCGAGCGGTATCGGCAAGGAGGAATCGAAAACCAAGCGGGCAAACTGGTGCCAGAAGGAGTCGAGGGTCGTGTCCCCTTCAAAGGCGAACTCAGTCCTTTCGTCTATCAACTGGTGGGCGGTTTGAAGGCAGGCATGGGCTACTGCGGCACCAAAACGATTGAAGAGTTGAGAACGGAAGCACAATTCGTACAAGTATCTCCAGCCAGTGTCAGAGAAAGTCACCCTCATGACATTTCGATTACGCAGGAAGCGCCGAATTACAGCCCCGAGCACCCAGACGGGAGGAAAGGCAACTAGAGTTCTACACCTCGTATTGGTGGTAGTCATCCTGGCCGGGTTGTGGGAGATATTTTTTTGTTCGGCGTCGCTTGCTCAAACAAGTCAAAACAACCGATTCACTGAATCTCAACAGTGGCAGCGTCGTGACCGTTCCCCCCTCACTATCAGTGATCCCGATACAAACAATCACCGCTCGATTGCTTCATCCCGTCGGCAAGCTACCAAACGCTTGAAATGGAAAAGCCCTGGGCGTACCGATCCATTTCAAACAAAAGACCGCAACATCGCCGCTGAGCAACAACAGCAGGGAACCGAACGGGGTAGCTACACCTGGGTGACTCCCTCGCACCGCAAGGCAAAAGCTGTCGTCCCAGCCGAACATTCAACTACCACTCGCTTTACCGGTCCCACTGGTGCCAACACGTTACACAATAGCAATCGACTTGCTCAAAAATTCAGTGATGACGAGTCGGACCTGCTGGAACAACTTGAAGCTGACGAAAAAGATACCGAGTTGGACCTGCTGGAACAACTTGAAGCTGAC
>PBTE01000148.1 GCA_002726515.1 Planctomycetaceae bacterium
CATTTCCAGGAACTTAAATCAGTTCGGGAAGCAGTTTCCGATGTTCAAGCAGGTGCTGGGGACTGCCGGCCAAATCGTCCATGGTCAATTCCAGGTCGATGCCCAGGTGGTGATACAACGTGGCCAGCATCTGCTGCATATGAACAGGGCGGTCCAGCGGAAATTCACCCAGGGAATTGGTCGAACCGATCATCTGGCCGGTCCGGATCCCGCCACCGGTCAGCATGGCACAGTTGGCGGCCGCCCAATGATCACGACCGCCGCGCGGGTTGATCTTCGGTGTGCGTCCGAATTCGCCCCACACCAGGACCAGCACGTCTTTGTCCAGGCCGCGGTCGTACAGGTCTTCGATCAACGCGGAGAATGCCTGGTCCAGCGGTGGCAGATACATCCGCAGCGAGGCGCAGTTGCTCCTGTTGTCCTGATGTGGCAAAGAGTGAGTGTCCCAGCGGCCGAAGGACAACGAGACACAGCGAACGCCGGCTTCGACCAGTCGCCGCGCGACCAAAAAATCTTCGTTATACATCGGCGGCCCGTCGTAAACATGTTCCAGGGAGCCGCGTCCGTAGCGATCGCGTACTTTGGGATCCTCCCGGTCCACGTCCAACGCATGCCACATGCGAGTCGATGTCAACATTTCAAAAGCCTGCTGCTGGTAGGTGTTCAGGCGGGCCATGGCACCCACTTTGTCAGCCTGGCGACGGAACCGGTCGAACGACTGCAACATGGCGCGTCGGTCATCTAATCGGTCCAGCGTGAAATCGGTCAATTTTAAATTCGACAATTTGTTGCCGTGCGGATTGAACGGTTTGTGGGCATGGCCGACAAACCCCGGCTCTCCGGGATTTCCCCAAGGCGGATGAGCGACCTTGTGGGTCAGACTGACAAAAGGCGGAACCGATGCGTGGACAGGTCCCTGTAATTTTGAAGAGTACGATCCAAATGATGGGCGCCCGCCGGAAACCGGGCTGACGCTCGGATAGCCGCTGTAACACATGTGGGACTCATGCAGGTCGACACAACCCTCCAGTGACCGCACCACCGCCAGCCGGTCGGCGACCCCTGCCAGGCGCGGAAGATGCTCACAGAATTGCATGCCCGGAACCTTGGTTGAGATTGGCTGAAACTCGCCGCGAATCTCGACCGGCGCTTCGGGTTTCAGGTCGACCGTGTCCAGGTGCGACGGACCACCGGCCAGGTATACCATGATCACGGCCTTGTGCGAGTGGCGGCTACCCGCTTGATCCCCTGCGCGCAGTAATTCGGGCAACGACAACCCGCCGAGCGCCAGACCGCCGATCTTCAAAAAATCACGGCGCAGACGCCGGTCACACCAGCGATTCGACGATTTGCCCAGAATGGTTAGCATGGCATTCTATTCAACCTGAAAACCTACACGATTTTAACACGTTTCCAGGGCTCAGTCCAATTCACCCTTATTTTATCGTCTAGCGGGCCGCCGATCAATCTGCTTTCCCGCATTTTTTTCAACGGCAGGCAGGGTTCGCGTTGGCCGGTCTCGTGAAAAACGAGGCAGCTCCCGCTAGCTACCAGGGGTTAGAGGCCGCTGGGCCGACATGAGTTGGCTGGCTGTTTGGCTTTGATAGGCGACGTTCAAGGGCTTTCCCCATCGTTTCTTGTTTTGCTCCGAGGGGGTGCTGCGACGCCACGGTCCGCTGAACCGCGGGCCGGCCTATGTCCCGGACGCCTCAGCGCGGGAAACCAACCTTGGCGAAAAAGCTTTCCACCTTGGATTCAAAACAGGCGGGTAGCGGACGTGTCGGGGGCCGGTTTGAACTGCTGGGCAAACCGGCCATTTTCATGGCCACCTTGTCGATGTGTCCTTCGCCGCCACTGTAGCGGGCTGCTTCTTGACCGAGTTCATAAAATGGGATGAGGACTCGATAGACTTCCCTTTGCGCTTCCTCCCATTTTTTTTTCTCGAGCAGTGTCCACACCTTGATGCCCCACTCGGGCCAGAACATCGCAGGATGCAGATTGGCACCGATCCCGCCCATCATCATGTTCGTGACCGAGAGCAGCTGGTTGTCAATGATCCCCAGGTCTTTCGCGAACCGTTCAAAGACCAGCAGGTAGTCGACCACGTTGGCTGAACACCACTTGACGGCGGCAACCTGGTCAATCGTAGCCAGTCGTCCGATCATCTCCGCGTTGATGTCGTAACCCAGCCAATGGGTGTTGTAGACCACAATCCCCAGCTTCGGCGCTGCATTGGCGATGGCGGCGAAGTGTTCAAACACATCGTCGTCGGTCGGGGGATAGTAGAAGGGCGGAGAAACCTGGGTGGCCGAAACGCCGCACGCTTGGGCATGTTGTGCAATCTCCACCGCGTCGCGGGTGCTGGATGTTTGTGCTCCTGCAATGATTGCAAGCTTCCCTTCGGCAGCTTCCACAACGGTCTCCAGGGTTTGCTTACGTTCCTCGATTGTGAGGACCGGGAACTCACCTGATGCGCCGTTAACCAATACGACCGAGTTTTCGATGTTTAACCCGTGTTCGATGAGGAAATGCACGTGTTGCCGCATTCCCGCGAGGTTCATACTCAGATCGTCGTTGTAAATGGCTGGAATTGCCAGGAAGCAGCCACCCACACTTGCCTGGACTTCTTGTTTATTCAAGGGGACCTCCTCATACTCTTGTCGTTGTTGTAAAGAGCCGAAATTGCCAGGAACCAGTCACCCAGCTGAGTCTGGACGTTTTGTTTCTTCGAGGGGACCTCCTCGTACTTCTTAAGGTGTCTGGTTGGTGCGGCATTGTAAAAGGTCTGGAACGTTTCTGCAAGTTCGCACGGGGTGCCACTGGAGCCCGGTCTGACTGCCGGCGCGGGTAAATTGTCAATCGGTGCGAGCTGGCGTAACATGACTCATACAATGCCGGTTCCACGCTGGGGGAAAGGTCGAGTACCGTCGCTACGGATGGAGGCAATTTACACCACAGGCCGCTTTTCATGAGGCGAAGCAGCCTGATGCCCCGGTGACAAGTCCATCAGTACAAGGTGATTACCGCAAACATGTCTCACAAAAATATTTCTCGACGCCGGATACTACGCTGCGCAATGGGCATGGCCGTGTCACCACCGTTACTGGAAGCGGTGGGATCCTGTAACGCCTTTGGTGCTCCTGGAAAAGGAACTTACCGCTGGACGGAAGTTCCCGGTAGTGAAGACATCAAGAACATCGGCACGCGCAAGCAGTTGTTTTTCGATGACCAGATCATTGAAACTCAGCGCTGGATCACACCGCGGGCGAACAAAAGTGCGGCCCTTCTGGTCGAGACTCCTGCTGAGATCGAGGCTCTCTACGACGCCGAGGCTGCCAACGGCAGCGATGTTTCGGCAGGTGTGCCCGGACACGTATTGATGGGAACCCATCATGTGTACCGCACGCAGCACGAGCCCGTGCGGCATCCGGCAAACCCGGTCGTCACGAAAGACCGGCCCTGGGAGGGGGTTTCGGAAGAATACGTGCGGATTCACCGTCCCGCCGTCCTCTACGATGAGGAGGCCGGTATCTGGAAAATGTGGTACTCCTCCGGGGGTGCACTGATCGGCCGCGGCGTCAAGACAAGGCCCGCGTTGGCCGATGTTGGAATCACGACCCTGTACGCCACGTCCCGGGACGGAGTGAACTGGGAGAAACCGGAATTGGGAATTGTTCCGTTTGAGGGCAGCACGAAAAACAATCTGCTCTACATGCCCGGGGGACGGCACCCGCACACGCACTGGTTGTATCCCCTGGTGATCAAGGACCCGCACGATGCCAAGCCCGGAACCTGGCGGTACAAGACCATGTTTAAGACCAAGCCTGAGCAGAGCGTTGCAGTTTCACAGGACGGGTTGCACTGGGAGACGGTTGGCAAATTTCGGCGGCTGGGTGACGAGTGGATGAATATCCTCTACGACCGCCAGAACAGCGTGTACGTGATGTTTACCCGCAATCTCTACCGTCGTCCGTCCTACGACGGCCAGGTTCCGAGCAGGCGCAGCGTGTTCGGGCAGTTGCGTACCCACCGAACCTTGCAGGTGGCATTCTCGAAAGACATGCTCCACTGGTCGCATCCTCAACTGATTCTGGCGCCCGACCGAGACGATTCGTTGGACACGGAGTTCGAGTATATCAGCCCGTTTTGTTACGAGGGGATGTACCTGGCGGTACTTGGTATCAATCGCCGCACGGGCCCCTATGTCGATGCATCGCACAGTCAATTGGTATTCAGCCACAATGGTCTGAACTGGCAACGCATGAGCGAACGGAAGGACTTCATGGATCCGGGGCCGCCGGGCAGTTGGGACGACATCAATACGCAGGCATTTAATTTCGTGGTGCGTGACGACAAAATCCATGTCTACTACTGCGCCCACGGCAACCAGGATCCCCTTCTGCCGCAGCAGATCGGACTGGCGACTTTGCGGTTGGACGGTTTCGTGTCACTGGACGCTCCCGACCCGGTCCTCAACACGCGTGTCGGGATGACAGGTTCGGCCAACCCCAACGGGCCGCCACCGGAGGCGATGCTGTTGACCAAACCGCTGTGGTCCACCGGCAACCGCCTGGTCGCCAACGTTGACTCGCGGGATTACGTGACAGCCGAACTGCTGGACCCCGACGGCCGAGTCTACCCCGGTTTTGGCCATGAAGAGTGTGACGTCTTTCGAGGTGACAGCCTCCGGCATACGTTCAGTTGGAGGGGCAGGCAGGACATCGGCGGGCTCTTTCCGTTGCGCATCCGCTTCCGCATGCTGGACACGTCACTCTACGCGTTGCAGGTTGTGCGAGTTTGAAAAGGTGACGCAAGACGATGCAGCGCAAGATCATTGGCCCCCATCATCAATTAGGTTCTGTTGTCGGGTTGTTTCTTGAAGGTGGAAAGATGCCCCGGTCATGAACGATCAGACTGGAAAACCGAACGTCCTGCTGATTTGTACTGATCAGTGGAACGGGTTGCTGATGCGCCCGGCAGGACATCCTGTCGTGATGACGCCGACACGGGAACAGATGGCACAGTGCGGCACGGATGTTCCACGATGGACGCTACAAGTTGATTTACTATCCCGTGGGCAACGTGCGGCAATTGTTTGACATCGCCGAGGATCCCCGTGAACAGCGCGACCTTTCGAGCATGCCTGGCCAGGCGAAACGGCTGGAAAGCATGACCGGGCGGTTTTCCGCCACCGCGACATTTCGGTGGTCAGCGCGGATTGCGTCTCATGTGAGGACAGACCGGGCGGGCTACCGGGTTTGACCTTGTGGTGACACGGGGCCCTTCAGGCCCAAAATGCACTAAAAGTCGCCTGCTTATTCAGCGTGTCCGTTTGAATGACGGTGGTGCCGGATGCTCCCGTCATGACGGCCTGCGTTCCCGGGTGACGGGGATTGAAATCACCGTCAATTACAAAATTATCAGGTATATTAGGGAAGGGGTCCTTGCCAGCAAATCTCTTCATCTTGAATCATCAGTCGCCGCTCCTCGTAAAGTCCAAACGGCTCCTTTGGTTTTTCGTGGTCGTTCGACATCGTTGCTCCGGATCAATCGCGGAAATCACCATGGGATGTCAGTTCAGCCAGAATCATCTAGCCTTCTCGCGCGAGGGCGATTCATTCCGCTGGAAGTTGATTTGCCCGCTATCAAGCTTGTTGTTGGTACTGGTCAGTCTTGCCCTGCCGGCATGCTCCCGGCACGACTCAACGATTTCCACGGTCGACACGCTGGAGTCCGGCAAGCTGGGCAGTATTTCGACGAGCGTGGCCGAGCAGGATTCCGCGACGCTGGTGGATCCACGAACGGACGGTTGGGACACCGAAGCGCTCAGTGCCGAGGCCCAGGAGCAGTTGAAGGGACTGGTGAAATACCTGGCCCATACAGTGGATTTTCCACTTGAACAACTCACCCCGTTGATCGCGGACAACTTTTCCTGCGGTTTGCTTCGACCCCGTGAACGTCAACGGGTGTTTGAAGAGGGGCCGCTGGTGGTTCGGCATTCAGCGATGGAGAAGGAGTCGTCGGAGACACATTTCAACGGCGTGTCAGGACTGATCGAAGCCATCGGTCAACTTGCAGAACCCCTTCAGGGCGCGTCGGCCGTGCGCACAAAGATAAAGACCGTTGGCGTTCAAGCGGACGGCGATCAAAAATCAACGACGCACTTGATTGAGGTGAGCGGAGAAAGGCCCGATGGCTCGGTCGAAATGCATTTCACCTGGAACTGCGTTTGGGAGGGTGGCGGTGAACGACCGTTGCGCCTGTTATCGGTCCATTCGCGGGACTACGAAGAGGCTGCTTTAATACACCCCGGCAAGACAATTCTTGCCGACTGTACCGAGGCAGTCCTTTCGGGCAATCCCAACTTCAACGAACAACTTCTCCGGGGTGTCGACTATTGGCTGGATCGCCTGCCGTACGATCTACACGGACTCGATCCGACAGGCCACCGTGGCCTGGCGGTCGGTGACGTGAACGGGGACGGACTGGAAGATATCTACCTATGCCAGTCAGGTGCGCTGCCCAACAGGCTTTACGTCCAACAACCGGATGGGACCGCGATCGATGTTTCGGCCTCGTCAGGGGTCGACTGGCTCGATCCTTCCGCATCTGCATTGCTGATTGATTTGGACAACGACGGTGATCAGGATCTGGTCATCGCGACACCTCTGGGTGTCTTGGCCATGGCCAACGATGGTCAGGGAAAATTTCAACAGAAAACCAGTTTTGGCGGCATGCTGGCTGGTGACCAATCTTCAAAAGCCGCGCTGCGGGCCGGGGGGGCCAGCGGGGACGGTGGTTTTTCCAGGCGGGGAAGGGGGGCAGGCGGGGCTGGTGGCTTTTCAATGGCTGCCGCCGATTACGACCGGGACGGTGACCTCGATATTTACGTTTGCCCCTACGGCACCACTGCAGACATTCCGCTCCCCTCACTGAATCATGCCACCAATGGTGCGCCGAATGCACTGTTTCGCAACGATATTCTTGATCAGAAAAAATCGTCTTCACCCTCCTCCGATTGGCGATTCACCGACGTGACGGAACTGGTGGGCCTGGACCACAACAACAATCGCTGGAGCTTTGCCGCCACGTGGGAAGACTACGACAACGACGGCGACCCTGACCTGTATGTGGCAAATGACTTCGGCCCGAACAATCTTTACCGTAACGAAGATGGCCAATTTCTCGACGTGGCTCCCGAAACGGGGACCTCCGATTTTCGAGCAGGGATGTCAGTATCGTGGGGGGATTTTAACCACGACGGATGGATGGATTTGTACATCGGCAACATGTTTTCCGCTGCCGGAAACCGTATCGCTTTTCAGGAGGGATTTCAAAAGACGGGGCCCGACCAGGAACGGCAACTGTTCCAGGGTCGTGCCAGCGGAAACTCGCTCTATCAGAATATGGGAAAAGATGGATTTGTTGATGTCAGTGATACTGCCGGCGTCGCAATGGGGCGTTGGTCCTGGAGTTCCAACTTCGTCGATCTGAACAACGACAGTTGGGAAGACCTGGTGGTCGGCAATGGTTA
>PBTE01000149.1 GCA_002726515.1 Planctomycetaceae bacterium
GGGCCATCGGTTCGCAATTGGCGCTCGTATCGAAATATAAGTTGTCGAGCCCGGTCAACTGCGGAAGCCCTTCCAGGTTGTGGGCAGGCTGAAACCCGCGCGCCGAATGGGCCAGGATGAGCCTCATGTTGGGATAACGCTCACAGTAGCGCCGAATGCAGGCAATGTTGCCCGGATCGGCGACGGCCCGGGATTTCACCATGTGGAGTGTGATCACCCACTCTTCTTCGTGTGCAACCTGAACATGCGGTTCCGGTAAGAATTCCTCGATCGGGGATTCCCAAGTCGGCTTGTTGGCTGAGAGTGTGTGGTAACACTTCAAGCCATGCAAACCGAGCCGGTTTACTTCGTCTCTCACCCATTCCGGGTCGTCCTCCGGCCGGATGAAAAAAATCCCGCGGCATTGGGAATCTTCGGCAACCTGCTGTGCCACCCATTCATTGGCCCTTCCTATCATGTTCGCCTTGTCGCCTGGAAAGAACGGGATGAATAACGATTTGGTGGTGTGCCCCCCGTGAATCTGTGAGATCCGGTCGATGTACTGTCCGTAACCAAAATCCTCTGCCTCCCCGTTTCCCGGCGACGGCACACATTCTTTGGGCCAGAGATGCGTGTGAGTGTCGTAGATGCGTTCCGGTAGAAACGACTTCAGCTCCCGCTCAAAAAATTCGCAATCGAACGCCGTCGCATCGGTTGGTACGAACGTCATTGGTATTCCCCGGTTGAATTCCCGGTTGCCGCGCCGGTATCAGTTGTTGAAGAACAGCACGTGTTTTCGGGATCGATGGCACACGACCGCTCGTGGTCAGTTGCCATTCGCTTATCCGTCTTCCCCGCTGATTCGAGCGTGCAACGCATCAATTCCCAGGCGATGCACCCGTAGCACCGCTTCGCGCTCATCTTCGTTGGCAAAAGTTCCTTTTTCGTTAATCACCTTAACGTTGGCCTGGATTTCTGTCGCGAGTTGCTTGGCAACTTCGGAACGAAAAATGCGTTTTCCTGACATCTCGACATAAATCGGGCTGGTATGAGCAAACAGTCCCTTGCCAAATTCGTTCTTTCCAGCATCCGTGGGGATACGAAGAGCCAACCAACCGGGCTGGTCAACTTTCAGGGTGAATTCCATTTGCGCCCTGAAATGTCCATTTGCCGATTCGCTCTCGGTAGTGTGGATCACTTCGCCGTTGCTGACCAATTCAATGCTGTTAAAGTCATTTCTTCCCAGTGCCAGGCCCTGCACCTTTAACTCACTTGCTGCTGTTAGTCCAATCGTATCACCCATCGAGTGGCCACTGACCGTAAATTCGAGGAACGTGCCGTTGGTAATGTACGATTTTCCTGATTGGAGTTGTGCCAGCCATTTCTTTGCCGACAGTTCACCTTCCAGGGGAACGTAGACCCGGGAAAAATCGTAGATGAACCAATCCGTACCGGTGGAAAATGGCAGATGCAATCCCAGGTTCAAATACTTGTAAAAAGATTCTTCGTAAGTCGTTTCCACACTTCCATCAAATATGTTAAGGGCGTGAAGCAAACCAGCCATCAAGTTCGGAGTATCCTCAAAGCCGTAGGTATTGTGGCACCAGATCACGGTCGCCCCGTCGTTGCGGGCCGTGCGGATACCACGCTGCAGCGGTATTCCGTCAGTGCCTTCGCCGGTCATGATGCCTGGACCAATACTCACGGGACGAATCAGCTGCAGAAGATCCAGCAACATCACATGTCCATAACCTTCACCATAGGCGGAGAAGTTGTGCCGATGCTCTTCTCCGTTGGCAAACAGCGTACCGTGCTGCGACAGCCGCCTCAGTTCTCCGCCCCCACCCGCCAGGCTGGTTTCCACGATCCGGTTGGAAATGTAGTCTTTCTCGTCAGGCAAACGTCGTAAGTGCGAAAGGAAAACCAGATCTAACCCATCCGCCTGAGGTACCAGCCTCAGATAGCGGTGGGCCTCGGCGTAGGTCAGTTTCATGAGGTGCAGATGTGTGTTGCCGCTGACAAGCCCCTTGGCCCTCGGATCATAAATACGCTGAAGCGTCAGTTTGACTGTCACTCGTGGAACACCTGTCACATCCTCCTCGTGCACCTGCAACCTGGTTTCGATGCCATGGAACACTTCGATTTTGAGTTTCGTCTGGGGAACGTTGACCGTAGTTTGATCCGCCAGTGCGTACCAATTCAACTCCCGATGGATTTCGTCGGTCAAACTGATCGCCTTGCCCGTCTCAAGATTGGTGATTCGAACCAGTCCAGCCAGCGGTTGCCCCGTTCCGGCATCCAGCAGATGAATCGTCATTTGGCACGTGGCGCGTTCCAGGTCGACTTGCGTCGGATCTTCGGCCAGTGCTGTCGCCTTTGCCAGCGCCAGCTGCCGCGTGCGATCATGGTCATGAGCAGAGCCTTCATGGGCCCGGATCAAGTCAGCAGCGGTGAACAGACAAACCAGCACACCCAGTAGAAGGATCGCGCCTGAAAAGGACTTGGCGGATTCTACTGATCTTGAAGTGGCAACACTCGCGAAACGATACATGGACAATCTCCTGGTGTGGCTGACTTGGCAAATGGTACGGACGGCCTGAAACAAAAAGATCCAGGATGGGAAAACAACGTTGGAACGACGTTCCTCCCGTGCACGCCCGGCTACTCCTGATCCGGCAAGTCCGCTCGCAACGATAACAGGTAGGTGAGCAAATCCGCAGCCTCTTGAGGCGAAAGCCCTTGAAGCAGTCGTTCAGGCATCAGGGACCGGGGACTAGGAGCCAATTCCTCAACATCCGTTGCCGGGATACGTAGTAGTTGATTTTCTGATGTCTTGAACAACAGATGGTCACTTTTCTGCAACAGGCGCCCGGCGTGGACTTGACCCGTCTTCGTGATCAGATTGTAAGCTTGATAAAGCGGTTCAATTTTAGCAGATGGTCTCCTTAAAGTGTCCAACAGCGCCAGGGGTTCATATTTTTTTCCAATAACACTCAGATCCGGTCCCAGGTCACCACCCTGATTGTACACACGATGACAGGTTTTGCACTGCATGCCGTCGGTGTTCCAATAAACGTTGCGTCCTCGCAGAACATCCCCCTGGAGACTGAGAACCCGGCCTGGATCAAAGTTGACACCGAGTCGCTGCTTGCGATCACCTTCGGGCAGGAACGCTTCAAAAAGATCGCGGACCTGGGGCCGTGTTGTCTTGGCTGCCAATTGCAGGACGTCCTTGCGCGTCTCTGGAGACAATTTTCCCGAGCGCAGATGCCAGGCCAGTTGCAGTGCCTGATCGGTTGCCGCCAGCATTTCTTCCGCCCGTCCGGGATTTTCTCGTTGCCTTACCAGTGGCTGCGCCCGAACAGGTTGCGAATCCGCGTCCTCCGTGTCGACTGCAACCTCATCGGTGATTTGGTGAATCCAGTCATGAATCAGTCGCAACCCATCGTTGTCGACAGACAAAGAACCGAGGTGCGGCATGCGTCCTGGTCCAAATTTAGCCAGACGGTAGAAGAGAACAGAACGAAACGGATCGCCAGGGGAAATGATGGCGGCATTTGGAAGATCAAACGTCCCTTGCGTAGGCCGCTGATTCAAAGTCTTCGTTTGCGCAAGCGGTAAGGAAAAATCCAACTGAATCAGTGCATTTCCCCCACCACCGGAACGGTGGCAGTGTGCGCAATTGGCATGCAAATAAGAGCGGGCACGATGATTGATGTCGGCCGATTCGTCGTAAGGATTCGTCAGGTGATCCTTGGCCAACAAATCGTCGGACGGGCGCTGCTCCAAAAGGCCCTGTCGATACCAGTCTGCCAGTTGCGAGTACGGCGGTGAGTCCGCGCCGGCACGAACATTTGTCTGCCGAAAATTCACTCCCAGTACGGCGCCCACATTTGCGGTATGACATCCCGTACACTCACTCCGACTGGCGATCCGCCACGTGGCAAAACGCTGCTCCGATGCTTCGTGAATGCCCAGATCCGGCGGAGATCCCGATGAGCGACGCGAGTTCCACTCCATCACAAGACCTTCGGCTGGCACGAGATCGGCGTCATCCTGGACGTCATTCCAATGGTAGGCGTAAGGGCGCCAGCTGTCATTTTCACGGTGCAGAATTTGAGTTTCCAGCCGCCGCAACGGGCCGGCCGACCCGGCATCGGTTGGCATCAAAACTGTTCGCAGAAAAACCGTTCCGTCAGGAAACACCCAGTCACCTTCCAAATCACCTTGGATCCGCGCTGCACAAGGCAAAGCCATCCAGCGGATCGCTTGCGTACCATCGGCCCAATAGCCCGCCTGCACGCTGTATGGCACGACACCGGGTGCCGGTAGATGTTCGCGAACCGACGAAAACAAACCTGTCTCGCTGAGCCTGGTTGGAAACTGTTCGCTTCGATTCGGAGTCCGGTTGGGCACCAGTCGGTAGATTTGGTTTGTGCGTGCATGATCCATAAAAAATAATTCGCCGTCGTTGGTTTCTCCCCAGGCCACAATTTGATACGACGTATCAGCCAGTTCCAGATGCTTGGTGACTTGCACGCCATCGTACCAGAGTGCCCAAATCTTACCGGTGGTATAGTCACCGTAGACATACGCGTCCTGCAGTTCGGTCAAACGTTGGCCGTGATAGACGAAGCCACCCGTGATCGACCGTGCTTCGGAGTGGTCGTGTTGCATCACGGGCGGCAGAATCGGCGTCGGACCTCTTTCATCATTCGGGTGGATCGACTGGCTCCCCTCCGTGATACTCCATCCGTAGTTGCCTCCTCGTTGCACACGATAAACCAGTTCCCACGTCTGCCAGCCGACATCTCCCACCCATAAATCACCCGTCACGCTGTCAAAACTCATCTTCCACGGGTTGCGAAATCCGTAGGACCAGATTTCAGGCCGTACACCTTCCAAATCGATGAATGGATTATCCTCCGGAATGGAATACGGACGGTCCGCACAACCATTTTCAACGTCAATTCGCAGAATGCAGGAAAGGACGTTGCTTACATCCTGTCCAGCCCGCAAGGTGTCAGGCGGATTAGGACCTTTCCCATCGCCTGTCGAAAAATACAACAATCCGTCCGGGCCGAATTTTATTGAACAACCGTTGTGGCCTCCGGACTTCCAGCGAAAGATAATTTGCTGGCTCTCCAGGTCGACTTGCGGTGGCTCGGTCGGTTGCACGTCGAAACGGGCAATCACACTTCCGTCTTCCGTGTCGTTTTCCAGAATGTAGCAGACGTAGACGAAGGGACAATCCGGAAATTGCGGATGGAAAGTCATGCCATAGGTGTCGGTCAAACCCGGCACAACTGACTTTAAATTGGCAAACAGGTCTGCCGCTTCGCAATCCGGAGAGTTAGGAAACGAAAAGAGCTTGCCGTTGCGTTGCACAACGAATAGCCGCGTCGTACCCGGTGCGTTGGTGATGGTCACCGGCTCCACAAACTTCAACCCTGGAAAGGCGAGTTCAGCTTCGTAGGGCAACGGTGGATCCGGACTGCCGAGGATCCTGGATGTCGTCCAGGGGACGCGCCGCGCTCGGACCGGAAAATCCTTTCCAACTGCTGCGTTTAACTGGCCCGAATCCGGAGATTCACGAGGTGCCGTCTGCGCGAATCCCGGGGGACTTACGCCCGCTGCAAACAGTCCAACACCCAGCAAGCAGACAATCGAAAAACTGCGTTGATGCCAGGGCGTCGGGCGGGTGCGCATGTCATGGCTGGGTATCACGAGTCCTCGAACCTCCTGAAGGTTTCCTATCAAGAGCCATTCTAAACAAGTCTGGTCGCTTGCAGAGGGGCTAAGCCGGTTTATTTGCCACGAGAATTGGAAAACACGAGATTCGGCAGCCTTCACCTTCCAAAGATCAAAAAGTATTCTGCTGGAATTGTTGGCTTGGGAAATGACCGTAACGGAAGATGAAATCGTGGTGAAGTTTCAAGATGGCGTCCACCAGTGGGGGAGCCGGGGAGAAATCTGCTTCAATCGAAACGCGTGCGGCTGTGCCAAGACGTGGAAGATTCCCCGGGAAAACCGTCCGTGAAGTTTCCACTGTTAGCTCAGATGCGTTCCCAGGCTCTGTGTTCACCGGGCACCCGGGCTTTCAGTCCGCCATGGAAGTCTCCGGCACGGCAGATGAACCCGAATCAACTGCGCCTGGTTACGAGAAACCGGTCACTCTTCGATCACCTTCAAGAACGGAAGACAACAAAATCCGCAAATCAATCCCAGCATGAATCCGCTTCCGTGTGCCAGGTAACTCGTACTCTGTTCATAGGTCCTCGGTAACAGCATGAGTGACGCAAAAGCAGACGCACGCAGCAACTTCTTTCCCAGGCTGTCATCCTCATCATGACTCACGTAGAGCACTAACCAGAGAGCAATCATGCCGTAGACCATGCCCGAGGCACCCATGAGTCTGGAAGTGGCATGATAAAAATAGATCGTTATCAGATTGGCTCCTGCTCCAATGACAAATGCAAGAAATGGAAAAGCCAGGTAGCCGAAGTACGCTCGGAGCAGCCAACCGAAGAATAGAAACAAGGGTACATTGGAAAGCAGGTGGACCCAGTCTGCGTGCATGAACAACGCGCCGACCAACCGCCAATGCTCTCCAAGTTCAAAGACCCTTTCTCCACTCACGAACATTCGTTTGCCGGGCGGTAATTGCCAACAGGAAATGCTGACAACTGCGAACAACAGGGCCAGCAAAACGGGCAGCAACAGTGCACGTCGCCCGGGCCAACGCTCCAACGGACCGGATGGTTTGGCCGGAGCCGGCTCGAAATCTTCGAGATTTAGCTCCTCGTTATTCGTCAGCATGATCTAAGTGCAAAAATGCTAGTCACTGCGAGGACTCAAACCTCAGCAGCCGTCGGGTGAGGCGGTGGAAATTGTGAACTCCGGGTGATTCTCCGGTTCAGCGACAAACATCGTTCACCTGTTCATGCTGAACTCTGGATTCAGAGCACTTCTTTCCACGCCAACTGGCACGGTGCAACTACGTTATACTATGATCACCTCAAGCAAGTAACGCTGATCTCGAAAATTGTAATACCTTGCAGACGATGCCCGTCATAGCAAGGTCATCGTCGCTGTCAGCAACTGGTGACGAATCGCTTCCAGGCAGCAACAGTTCCGGTTCACAACCTGCATTGACATGGGGGTGGCAGACTTCGACTCCTGGCCGGACAGGGTTGGCTTCCGTTGAAATTCACCACGCCGACACGGGGATCTGAACGTGCCACCCGCTCAAGGGGTCCGTAGCGAAGGAAAACTCCTGATGAATTGTAAATTCAATACTAACTTGTCACGCCGAACCGTACTCAAAACCGGAGCCGGCGGCGCGGTGGGAGGAATGCTGATGTCTGAAACCGCAAATGGAATCCAGGAATCCGGACCCCTGCCCGATGTTTATCAGGCTCTCGGCATCGAACCGATCATCAACGCCGCGGGCACGATTACCATTTACGGTGGATCCATCATGCCCCCGGAAGTGCTTGCAGCCTGGAATGCGGCGTCGCAAAACTACGTACCATTGCTGGAACTCCAGGACAAGATCGGCGAGCGAATTGCTAAGTTACTGGGTGTCGACGCAGCCATGGTCACCACGGGTGCGGCAGGCGGAATTCTGGTGGGCACAGCGGCGGTGCTGACGCGTCGCGACCCGCAACTGGTCGACCAACTACCGCTTCCTCCCAAGTCTGGGCTCGAAGTGATTCGCCAAAAATCGCACCATGCAGCCTACGACAATCTTGTCAAAGCGTGCGGGGTGACTTTGATTGACGTCGAGACGCGAACGGAACTGGAGCAAGCCATCAACACGCGGACGGCGATGATGTTCTCCTACAATCTTTATCAGGATGACGGCCAGATCACACGTGAAGAGTGGGTCGAGGTCGCCCGGAAACACAACATTCCCACGTTGCTGGACGCAGCCGCCGACGCTCCGCCAGTGGACTCGCTCTGGAAATACAACCAGATGGGTTACGACCTGGTCACTTTCAGTGGCGGGAAAGCGATGCGGGGTCCGCAAGATACTGGCTTGCTGCTCGGGCGACGTGAGTTGATCGAATCTGCCAAACGCAACACGACTCCGTTCTCCAACAATATTGGCCGGGGGATGAAAGTCAGCAAGGAAAACATGGTTGCTATGTGGGCTACAGTCGAGCGATTTGTGCAACTGGACCATGCTGCAGAATGGCACGAGTGGGAGCGGCGGATCAATGTCATCGGGGATACCCTGCACGAAATTCCGACGGTAAGAATCAAACAGATCGTCCCACCGATCGCTAACCGGGTTCCCCACGCATTGCTCACCTGGGACGAGCAGCAACTCGGTGTGACCCGTCAGCAAATGAAACAGCGCCTCGCCGACGGAAAACCATCGATCGCAACGGTCCGCGTGTATGGTACCGGGGACGACGGATTTCTAATCTCCGTGTTTATGCTCCAGCCTGGCGAGGAGAAAATTGTAGCTTTGCGGCTGAAACAAATTCTACAAGAGTCCGGAAAGTGAAAGTTCTGCAGCGAAAGCTCCAACCAGTGCTTCCGAAAATTCTGCGGGCAACCCTCAAACAGTAAAGAGCTCTGCACAAGGCCCCCGGCAGCGCCGCTTACCTGGGGCAATTCGTTGAACGTGTTCCGTGAAACGGCCGAAGGTCCTGGCCCGCTGTTAGCAATTTGAACGTGGCAGGCACGTTGGGCGTGCAACAATCCGCTGCATCCTCATCAGGTATCGTTATCTGGTCGACTCTCGTCGGTTGCTGGAGTGTTCCGCCCTAAATCCTCGGCCCGCCTTTGCATGCTGGCCAGGCTCGCAATCGGTTTGCGGACAGCGCCACGATAGTCCCGTGTCGGAATCGTCTTGCCGGTTTTCAGCCGCTTTTCGGCTTCCGCGGTCGCCTTTTTGTACTGGGGCAGCCAACGGGCCTGAGCGACAAGCATTTCGTCAACCATTTGCCAGACTTCAGGTGGTGTGCACACGGCCCCAACCAACGGGTCGAGTAACATGGCCTGCCTCAGCAACTGGTCGTCGCCGGCAACTGCGGCGGCTACCGCCAGGCGTTGAACCTCAACGGACTGTTTACAGATGGCTGCGCATCCAAGAGGCAGAGTGATGCCCGTGGTCATGTGCAAGCCGTTCCCATCGACGTGACCCGGAGCTTCGACAACTGCGTCCGCGGGAAGGTTGCTGATCGTGTCACCATTGACACGATTAAAATGGCCGTGATAGGTGCGTCCTGTTTCCATGCTTTCAATGATGTAACTGCCGTGTTCTTCGCTGCGTCTTTCCGACTCAAAGGAACGGGCTGGACCCTGTAACCAATTCGGAAAAACCGTTTCGAACCAGTTGCGTCCTTCAATGCAATTTCGCAGGTACCCGGCCGTCTCGCCGTTAATCCAGGAATGATCGCCCATCCATTGCCTCACTTCGTCCGGCCGCTTGCGATACCAGGCGAGGTACTCCGACAGATGTCCGTTGGACTCGGTCGAGAAGTGGCCGAAACGACGTAGGATGTCGATGCGCACTTTCTCCTGGTGACGGAAGAACGGGTGTGCCTCGAGAGCGGCCAGCAATTGACCGGCGAGATCTTCGCCACGGTGTCGGATATCGACATACCAGGTCTGATGGTTGATGCCAGCGCAGACAACGTCAACTTCTTCGTGAGGAACTTGGAACACTTTGGCAATCAGTCGACGTCCATCCTGTACTCCATGGCAAAGCCCGATCGTGTCGACTCCTCCGGTCGTGTTGGCTGCCCAGGTCATCATCGCCATCGGATTGGCGTAATTAAGCAGTTGGCAGTCCCGTGCGGCGTGCTCATGAATGTCTTCACAAAGTTTGAGGATCATCGGTATGCCTCGCTGGGCGTACATGATACCCCCGGCGCAAATGGTGTCACCGACACACTGGTCGACGCCATAGGTCAGCGGAATATTTACATCATGCTGAAAACCATCCAATCCACCGACGCGCGCAGTATTGAACACATAAGATGTGCCACGTAGCGCCGCTGCCTGGTCAGTGGTAGTCTCCAGCCTGGCGGGATGCTGGTTGGCAGCCAGGTCCTTGTGGACCAGTTGGGCAACCATGCCGAGGTTCCGCTGGGAAATGTCTTGTAAACGCAAAGTGACGTGACGGAACTCGGGCACCGAAAGCAGGTCGGCAATCAATCGTCGCGTGAAACCAATGGAACCGGCGCCGATGAACGTGATGATCATGGATACTGCTCAGCGAGCTTGTTACAGCAGACTCTACAAGGGTAGCACACTCCGAGATCCGGCGATGGACAAGGGCCAAACCAGAGAGCCGGCAACCGGTCGCTTGAAGGATCCGGGGATGACGACTTCCCATTCTTGGGTCTAACCGGTGTGTATGACTGAACCTGTAGCAGTTGCGACTTCAATGATTTACGTCACGTGTTACTTTTGCGCGATCTTCCACAAATGGCTGAAACTACGAATGTAAAGGGCGTCGTTGGCGATAGCCGGGGAGCACATGATTTCTTCACCCAGCGTGTTCGTCGCAACGACGCGGCCCTTGTCTCCCAATTCAATCACCTGCCCTACACCTTGTTCATTAAAACAATATAGATGACCACCTGCCATAACAGGCGAACTGGTGAAATTTCCCTTCAGTCGCACCCGCCAGTCGAGTTGGCCCGTGTTTGCATCCGCACATTTCAGGATCGATCCGTTCAGTGAGTAAACCTTGTCATCATAACTGAGAGGAGTTGGCGTGGAGGGGCCCAGGTGTTCTTCCTGCCAGAGTAACTCCGGGAAATCGCTGCCCGGTTCGTAGCGTAACGCTGTTAATCCCTTGCAAGGCACATAGATCGTGTTTCCAGAAACTGTACTGGAAGGGATGTTCTTACACGCTTCCGAAAAATTCCACACTTCTTCGCCGGTCATCGCCCGGTAAGCTTTCAAGCCATCAGAGGACTGCATGACAACCAGGTCAGAATGCTCCGCACCACCGCGCAACACAACGGGTGAAGTCCAGTTGTTCTTTTGAGGCCGGTCGACCGCCCAGCGCGTTTGACCCGTATTCACATCCAGACCAAGTCCCACAGACTGGCTATCGGTTTCAATCTGTGTCACAAGCGTTTGGCCTACAACAATCGGAGAGGATGCCAAACCCAGGCTGCCACTGGCATTCGGATATTCCAACAAAAAACCCCGCAGCCATAGCAGATTTCCCTCCAGGTCCAGGCAGACCATGTCGTTCGTGGAAAAATGCGCAAATATGCGTTGGCCATCACTGCTGGGCGTCGCCGCAGCCGTCGTTGTCTTCGGATGCGCCATGGTGCGGCCCGTGGCCCAAAACTGCCGCTCCCACCGCTTCTGGCCTGTTTCCGCATCGAAGCAGCTCACATGCAATCGGCCCTGTCGGTATCCGCTGCAACTGGTCACGACGACCTGATCACCAATCACAATAGGTCCGGAGATTCCCTGACCTGGTAATTCAGCCTTCCAGGCAATATTCGTTCCTTCATTCCACTCCAGGAGCACCTCTTCCTCTGCGGCGACTCCCCTCCCGTCAGGACCACGAAACCGGATCCAATCCGCGCCGGGCAAGCAAGCGAAGGAAAGGAAGAACAAAGCAATCCGTACCTGGTTCCGCATCAGTTGCTCCCTGTCTCGACGCTGTTTGTCTGTGGTGAACTTCGGACTGCCGCTTGCAAATGCGCACGGCTGGTCGACAAAATCGCTGTACCAGTGGCATCACACACGCGTAACTGGAACTGCCAATGGACCGTCCAGCTAACGCTATCTTCATTTTGGCACAACTTGACCAGAATGATGTTTCGCCCGGGCTGTATCACGGCCGGTAGAGTGTATTGGTCGATCTGTGTCCCTTGATGGTATTCAGCTCGTTCAAAGAGCAACTTGCCATTGAGCCAAAGTTTCCAGGCATTTTTGCATCCCAGACGCAGTTGCACCTGCTGCTGTATTTCGCTCGTGAATTCGGCACACGCATAACCCACCACTCCCTTGAGTTTTCCAAAGGGCTGATTTAAGTCAATCATTCCGTAATCATCTTCGCTGCTGTAATCGACCCATTGAACCTTTCCTGCTTTTCCTTCGTAGGAAGCATCCAGTTGAATTTTCTTTTCCGGAGGATAGGCGACAAAAAATCCCTGGCCATTTGAATTGTCAAATGGCGCAATCAATTTCCACGTCATCAAGAAACCAAAATGCCTCGGCAGATCGACTTCTTGACCAAGTTCTCGCAACCGTTCTGCAATGGTCTTGATCTGGTCTTCGTGGCGAGCTCCGCCCAAGGCCTTCCGATAAAGTGCAGTCGATTCGTTTCGTCGAGAGCCGTCTCTAAAGAGCACGTCAGCTTCTGTCATCAGCCGCCCCACTGCGTCACGACGAAACTCCACACCAGGATCATTCAACATCTGAGGAATGACTCGATCGGCTACCGTCTGGTCAACCTGCATCAACCACTCAAATGCCCGACGCCGTGCACGTGAGTCGTGCCGGGTATTCAACACAAATTGTTCCAGGCGTTGGACAGGCAAGGTACCCGTTCGAGTCACTTCTCTTTCGGCAATAGCATCCACGGCACTCCCCAGCCAGTTGGCCGCCAAAGGGCTGCAGCCATTCAAGCCGGCAAGAATCGCGGGCAATTCTTCCGCATCGGAATTTGCCAACAACTGCCACGCACGACCGGCCTCAACATTTCCCTGTCCGCCCGGACCCACTTCACGCAAAATGGCAATCCATTGCTGAATATCATTTGTCTGAGCAAAACTCGGCGGGTTACAGGCAAAGGACAGAAAACAAAGAAGAAAACCGGATCGCAGCCGGGAAAAGAAAGGGGATATCATCGTGGGATAGTTGCCGTTTCGTAAAAGTGATGTCTTTGGACGTTGCAAAAATTGAAGGTCTCAACCCAGCCTCCGGCCGACGTGCGCCGCAGCCAGACTTGTGATCCGCGCCGGGTTCAGAGAGTATAGCCTGTCGGCGTGCCAGTGATCAAGGATTTGACCAACGTGGTGAGAAGCGGCTCATTCACGACATCGAACGACGCGCAGCACACCTGAGGTAATCGTTGAGAACATGAGAGTTTCCGGAAGCCGAGGGCCCTGGAATTCAAGCCGGTGCGTTGGCTCAGCTCGGTTCATTCCTCGTCCGCTACTCAGGTAACCGGCCTGGCAGGCAATGTATGAAAATGTGCTCCCGGGTCCTGTGACCCGATCCAAGTGTTGCGTTCACCCGCGTTGGCCAGCTCCGAATTCTGGCCTCCCGGTTGCGGGCCGAGAACGTCCTCCGGAACAACACCCGGACTTTGTTTGGTATATATTGAATGCTGCGTGGCGGGTGGCCAGGGGAATCACCTTGTCAAACCACGAGAGGGGCGCGCCGCATCTGGTTTGGGTTGATTTCACACCCACGACCACAATTTTTCCTGATCAGTCATTTTGTTCCAACATGGAGAATTACCAATGCGGGGGCATTCTTTCATTCGTTTTCTGGAAAACCATCGCCTGGTTGCTGTCCAGTCTTTCGTCAACTGCTGCGCTCCACTCGCGGCCACTTTGTTTTTTTGCACGTGCACACTGGTTTCCGAGGCGGGTAAACAAGAGGCTGATGGAATCCGGCCAGCCGCTGCACGGTCCGACAAAGGCCCACCTCCACTGGCGCCGGCCAATAAACAACAGACCGCTGAACAAATCGATCTCGCCGCGGTACTGGGCCAACCGATCATCAATCCCACCCAGACGCTGTCAGACGTCCAGGACTTCACTTTCGTACGTGTCCCGCCGATGCCACAGGCGAACTCGGTCGCAGAGTGGGAGCAAATTGCAACGCGGCTGCGAAGAGACACGCTCGAAAGGATCGTTTTTCGGGGCGAAGCGAGCCAATGGCGCGACGCGACTACCAAAGTCGAATGGCTGACGACCATCGACGGTGGTCCCGGATACCGCATCAAAAAATTGCGGTTCGAGGCCCTTCCGGGACTCTGGATACCGGCGCTGTTGTACGAACCGGCCCATCTGTCAGGTAAAGTGCCGGTGGTCATGAACGTGAACGGTCATGACCGCCAGTTGGGAAAGGCCACGCCATTTAAACAACTTCGCTGCATCAATTTGGCAAAACGCGGCATGCTTGCTCTGAATGTCGAGTGGTTTGGCATGGGACAACTGTACTCCAAAGGATATTTTCACTACCGGATGAACCAGCTTGATCTTTGTGGCACCAGCGGGGTAGCGCCTTTTTATCTTTCGATGGTGCGTGGTCTGGACCTGCTGCTTTCACTGGAACATGCAGACCCGCAGCGGGTCGCCGTGGCAGGACTCTCAGGCGGTGGCTGGCAAACAATCTTCATCGGCGCGCTCGACACGCGAGTCACTCTGGCAAATCCCGTGGCGGGATACTCCGGTTTTCGAACGCGTGCCCGGCATCCCGAAGACCTGGGAGACCCGGAACAAGCTCCGGTAGACCTGGCAATTACCGCCGACTACCTGCCGTTGACAGCGATGCTGGCTCCTCGTCCCACCCTGTTGACTTATTGTCTGATCGACCATTGCTGTTTCAGAGCTGAACACGCTCTGCCACCACTGATGGAAGCCGCGTTACCAATTTTCAAATTGTACGGTCGACAAGCCAACCTGAGATCCCATGTGAATGTCACACCAGGCAACCATAACTTTGGCGTCGATAATCGTGAGCAATTTTACCGGATGCTGAGGGATCACTTTTACGACCACGACACAAATTTTGAGACTCACGAAATCCCGTCGGAAGAAGAAATCAAAACTCCGGACACGCTGCATGTCGACTTACCTCCGAACAATGCCGATTTCAACACATTGGCATCGACATTAAGTCGCGATCTGCCGCGCCATCCGGAGTTGCCCAAGGATCATTCCACGCTGAAAGACTGGCAACTAGAAAAACGGAAAGCACTTCAGATTCTGGCAAAGATCCGCAACTGGGAGGCGCATCCCATCCATGTCCGGGAACAGGATTTTCAGGGCGGTCAGGCCAAGCTGCGTGCATTTCGGGTGGGTGAACCGTGGACGGTGCCCGTCGTGGAATTGGTTCGAGGCCAGCCACGTTCCACCGTGATCCTCGTGGCCGACGACGGTCGGCAAAGTGTCACTGCTCTTGCAAAACAACTACTCGACGCGGAGCAACGCGTGTTGGCCATCGACCCGTTCTATCTGGGGGAATCCAAGATACCAGGCAGGGATTACGACTTTGCTGTCCAAATTTCAGCCGTTGGAGAGCGGCTCCTGGGAGTGCAATCCAGTCAACTCGTGGCGGTCGCCCGCTGGGCGAAGAGGGAGTTTGACGGAGCTCCCGTCCGTGTCGTTGCCCATGGACCGCGTTGCAGTCTCTTTTCGCTCGTGGCAGCCGCGATCGCATCTGCGGCAATCGATGGCGTGGAACTTCATGGTTCGATGGGCAGTTTGAAAGAAGTCATCGAACAAAATATGTCGCTCCATGAAGCACCCGAGTTGTTTTGTTTCGGTCTGCTCGAAGAATTCGATCTATGTCAGCTGGTGGCCCTCGTCGCTCCGCGCCCGGTCCGCTTCATCAACGCCAGTGAGCGGGTTCAAAGGGAAATGGCAATCTTGAACCCTTGCTACGATCCCCAAGGAATCACGATTCAAGACTTCCCGTAAATTGAAAAGCCACACCTGCCGCGAGGGGTCTGACAATCGGTGCCACTTGACACTTCCCTCTTTGCGCCTGACACTCGAAACGGATGGACCTGCTGGCGGCACGCATCAACATTTAATTCCATCAAATTCAGACGTTGTTCAGTTCCGTGCCGGGAACTCTCCAACAGACGGGGATCAAGGGTCGACTCGCCGGTTCGGGAAATGTTTGCTCCGCCACAACTGGTTCAGAACAGCCAACTGGACCGGGTTGACAAAACTCCCTGACGACGTTGCACGCCTTTTTCCTGCGAGCCAACACCACCAATTCATCCAGTCCACTGGGAAACACCTCATGAGCCACGTCGTTCTGGCCGATGCCAATATCGATCCCCAAAAGAACCAGCTCGATTTTGACAGTTGGAAACAACTGGGAGCAACCATTACGGAGGCGGCTTGCCAAACCGAGGACGACCTGATTGCAACATGCCGCAATGCGCGGGTCATTATCTATTTTGGTAACGACTTGCCATTCACGCGACGTGTGTTACTCGAACTGAAAGAGTGCGTACTGATTCAAAGAATTGCCGTTGGATTCGACAGCGTCGACATCGACACGGCCTCCCGGCTCGGCATCATGGTGGCGAACTGCGCCGGCTATTGTGATGAGGAGGTAGCCAACCACGCACTGGCGTTGTTGCTGGCTTGTCACCAACAGCTTGGACGCCATCATCACACCGTGACGGCAGGTCGCTGGCAAATCGACAACGAAAGGATCACTCCGCGCTTGAGCGAGCAAGTTTTGGGAATTGTCGGACTGGGTCGGATCGGCAGCACTCTGGCACGTCGGGCCGGGCCGCTCGTGCGAAGCATTCTCGTCTGTGACCCTTACATTACAAATGCACGCGCCCAAAGCGTGGGCTCCGAGTTGGTCGATCTTGAAACTCTGTTGAAAAAATCAGACCTGATTTCCCTGCACTGCCCCTTGACCAAGGAGACCCGGCACCTCATTGACGAGCAGGCATTGAAACTTATGAAACCTTCGGCATCTCTGGTGAACACGGCGCGGGGACCGGTGATTGATCTGGACGCTCTCCGTTACGCGCTGGAGTCCGGTCATCTGCGTAGCGCCGGACTTGACGTCCTCAGCGTGGAACCACCTCCACAACCACTGCCTGAACTTTTGTTCTTACCTAATGTCATTGCCACGCCCCATTGCGCTGCCTCGTCCCCCTCAGCCAAAGCAGCCAGGTGGCGCATCGGCAACGAAAGCATAGCGTCCGTGCTGGCCGGCAAACGACCTGCCACACTCGTCAATCCACAAGTCAAGCCAAGAATGGAGCAGTGAATTCCGGTGGGTGGACACATTTTTTTCCAATGGTTTGCGCCCGTCTCACGAACGCGGCAATCCGGGTCGGTCGAAACGAGTAGCGGGTTTGAAAACTTCGTGCCGGTCCCGCCATCGTTCTGCCACCGGACAGGCCGCCCCGGGATTGTCATCGTGGACCACACTGGAAGTCGTTTCGGATGTCGAGACCAACCTCGGGATTGACCATCGGTGCCGTGGCAAGGTGGCACATTTGTGCCCCCGCCGCAAGGTAGGCCCGCAGGTGTTCCGCGGAACTGATTCCACCAACACCAACCAGGTGCAAGGGAAGATTCCGCTCCGTGATCAGTTCTCGCATCATCCTAATCTGAGCGATCGAAGTCTCCCGAATCGCAGCACCGCATATGCCTCGTTTCTGGCTGCCGTACATCAACCGCTGTTGACTGTCGCGAACCATGGTGGCGATGCTGTTGGTTAAGGCCAATGCATCCACGACGTGGCCTACAGCCTCGAGTAACGCCATGGCAGCTTCCCTGGAAGGAATATGTCCAATTTTAAGAATGTACGGCACCGAACCGATGGTCGACCGCACCCGTTCGGCAACCTGTTTCGAATCCTCCGGACTGAGATAAAGTTGGCCGTCGCAGGTCGTCACGTTGGGACACGAAAAATTCGTCTCGACCGCATCGGCACCACTTTCAATAGCCCAGCGGGCACAACAGGCGTAGTCCTCAGCCAGCTCGGCAATCGACCAACCGTCTTGAATGGTTCCCACAACCGACACCGAAAGCAACTTTTCCGAAGACAACCGTGCACGCGTTTGCTCAACATCGCGTCGCCATACCTGCGGATCTTGTGATGGCATGCCAAAGGAGACGGCCCAGCTGCCTTGCATCCGGTCGCTGGTCTGGACCTCACTTTCACTCCCCGTTAACTGCCCGTTGGCAACCGGTTGTAAGTTCGGCAATGGATGGCAGACGTGTTCTCGACTTCGGACGGTTTTATACGTCAAAACATCAAAGCCCAAGCCTGCATAGTAGAGACACCACTTCCCGTTCAACAATGGTCCGGCTGAAATCCCCAGCGGTGAGGGGACAGGCCGATCACAAAATTGCCAGTCTCCCGAGACTTCCCGTACGGGCATCTCGACAAGGTCAGGCACGTGTTCGTAGTTCCACGCATAGCTGCGTGTGCGGTCGTAGCGGCCCAGTCGCTGCAAATCGTTCATGCCCGCATTCTAACACAGGAAGTGGGCCGCGAGGTCCAGGCGGAAGATGCAGAAAAACCTTGGTCCAGTCTCAACTTTGAGGAGGCAAGCTTTCGGCGGTACCAGATCACCAGGGTCACCACAATCGTGGAACCCGATTGAACGTCCCGGGCCGTCAGCGGCTTACATCACCATCGTCTTTCTCACTGGTTGGCCACCAGCGGAGTCCTTCCGGGACAAGTTGAGAATTTTTCGATCCCACAATGTCCCATTCGCTCCTCGTTTCTGTTCACTGCTCATAGGCCGTCTGGTGATCAGCAATCCGCGCCTGTTCATTGTCCCCCCGGTGCAACACCAGCCGGTGTCGTATTACCAGCAACTCTTCGTCTGATAGCTCAATGGGTTCCCGCCCCGGGTAGACAACATTCTGCATACCGTAGTGTCGCAACAACCAGCGTGGCGGAAACTCCCGCAAAGATGGATGGCTGAGAATAGCGATCCCTGACGTTGCGTCACCAGATGCAAAGCGACCGCTGACGTCTGCCCATCGGGCATGGGTCCCCACCGCATCTTCTGACAAAAGTCCGCTCGTGTCGACAATCTGCATCTCTTCAGGAGGTCCGACCCGGACAGTGAACCCGGAGTAACCTCGTGTGTTTTCGGATCCACCGATCCGTACGTCTGGCAGCAGGGGTTTGAGCCGGATCGTAAAATCGACGTACTGGGTATCTCCCAAGGCGTGGTAAAGTCGGATCGTCGTAAGCTCCTCGACGATCGGCTTGTGTTCACCTGCCGCGTCGGTTACCAGCGGCGAGGTCCAATGGGACCGCACTTCGAGCGTGGCAAACAGTGGTCCCTGTGCGACGATCTCCGCCTGTTTCACCAGCAGCAAAAAATCTTTCGTTATCCAGGGATCACCTGCCCGCTTGTCGCCAATCCAAAGTTGATGCCAGGCCCAGAAAACGCCATGATGATGCCGATGGTCGGAAGGAAAGACCTGAGTCAACACTTCTCCGTCCAGGCCCCGTAATGGATGGACAAATCCGGCGCGTCGAACTTGGCCGTCCATCGTGCGGGGTGTTTTCTGGTAGAAAAGCACCGGTCGATCGTGATCGCGAAACTCGAAACCCTCCGCCTGCGGTTCGATTAGAACCCCGGGCTGCGACTCAACCGGGTGTGCCACAAGTTTGATTTGTCTCCCCAGCAACCGCTGATCCTGAATCCGGACAACGCACCAAAGGTGGCCATCGCGATCCCGCTGGGCCAGCATGTCCTTTGCTCCTAGTCGCTGGTCCCGTAGCTGAAAAACCGCCGACTGCGAGGCGCCGCACGGAACATCAACCGCCAGATAGGTGGATAACCCGAGGGGAAAGCGTGAGGGAACCGTGACTACCAACTCTTGAGGCTTGCCAGCCCGTAATACAACTGGTTCCACACAGATCAACATCAGACTTGCAGACAGTAACAACAAAGAACGCATGGCCGTCTTTCCAAACTATTTCAGCTGCTATCCATTCGAAGTATCGTCGTTCATTTTCACATGCGACACCCGTTCCACGCAACGACTTTCGAAGAATTTTATGATAAGCTCCCGTTTTCCGTCATGATAACACCCGGAACGATAGCGTTTGACATTCTTTGTCAAAACACGGTAGTGAACGGTTTTCGGGTTCCGGGTGAAAACCAACGCGGTTGCCGCTGGAGGCACCCTTTTTGCAATCTCGACGTCCTGACCGCCTACTTTCAATCAGGAAGACTTCACCACGTTGCAAGTTGACTATCGATCGTCGAAAAGCTGTGACGACTCCCGGCTAAATCATACACTGGCCAAGCCCTTCGGACGACTCCCGGGCATACTGATCGACCTGCAACTGGTAATCTAAAAAACACTTACAACTGAACTGATAAGTGAACCGCCATTGCATTTGCGAAAGGCAAATTCTCTGAAATGAAAGAAATCTCACCCACAATTGAGCCAGCCATGTCCCAGGACTTCCTGCATGTGTCGGCACTCGACCGGATCGCCTGGCTTCATACCGGGCAGGCGTACATTCCCGATGGTGAACACGTCTGGCGAGTTTGGTGCGAATACGCGATTGTTCTCGTCGCCCGCCTTCCGGAAGCCTGCCTGCCCGAATCGGGGAACATTGCAGGAAGCCTTGTTATGTTTCGCACCCATACCGACGAAGATTTTCTGCACAAGATCATGGTCCATCCCGACATGCGAGGCCGCAGAATAGGGACCCAGTTGATGCAGACGGCGTTGCGAAACACAGCCAGGTCCGTCCTGCTGACGGTGGATCCGGAGAACGCGGCCGCCGTCCAGTTGTACCAAAAGTTTGGTTTCCAGATCCGCCGGCGCATCGATGGCTACTATCGCCCGCAGGAGGATCGATTTCTGATGGCATTTGAACCTGAACCGGCGTAGTACACGACAGTGACACACCGGTCCACCGCGTCCATGTTCCTTACCCACCCGTTCCAATGCAATAAAGGAATCGGTCGCTGCGCAGGAAAAGCTGGCTATTGGAGATGGCCGGACTTGCGTTAAAAGTGCTATCGTCACTGAGCACGTTGTGCGCGATCTGAATGAACTCCGGCTCGGCTTTCAGGACATACGTCCCATCATAACGTGTCACAATGTAGATCTTGTTTTCTCCCGCCAAAGCGGACGCGTAGGGCTGGCTCGGAAATCGTTCGGAATAAATGACTTCCCCATCACGAAGTCGAACACAGTAAGCAACTTGATTACGATCACTGACCCAATACATATGGCCCGCATGAATAACCGGAGAAGAAACGTTTGCACCCGCCTTTGCTTCCCACAACCGGTGAGTCTCGGTTACATCACCTTCTCCACCAGCACGAACTGCGATGGCCCGCGACTGGCGGCCTCCGATCGCGTAGACAATCCCTTGATATGAAATCATACTGGGGCAGACGTAGTCTTGAATTCCTGCGCAGCGCCACAACTCTTCCCCCGTGTTGGGGTTAAATCCCAGAATGTAATTTCTGACGCTGACCACCAGTTCCTGTCTGTTGCCGGGGAGTTGTACCAGATGAGGCGTATTCCACGAGCTGTCCATACCGGGCGCCCTCCAAACCTCCCTGCCCGTCACTTTGTTCACAGACACCAGTGAACCACTCTCCACACTCGCGTTGACAATGACCGTGTTCTTGTAGAGTACTGGCGAAGTACCACAGCCCCACCCATGTGTTTGGGAACCGACATCCGCATGCCAGACCTGCTCACCATTCAAATCAAATTTAAAGAGCCCCGTCCTGCCAAAGAAAATATATATAAATTCCCCGTCGGTGGTCGGCGTGGGGCCAGCATAACCGTGATCCCGTACTCGTTCTGATTCGGGCAGTTTCGGTGGTATCGTTCGATTCCAAAGGATCTGGCCATCGTTCCGGTTGATGCAGACGACATGTAACAACAATTCCTCCATCTTTTCCGAGTTCGTCTCGGCGCCATATCCGCTGTAGCACGTCACGTAAATCCTGTGGCCCAGAACAATCGGACTGGACGCACCGTAGCCCGGCAAAGCTGTCCGCCACATCATCTTATCCGTGTCGCTCCAGGTCACAGGCAAGTTTTTCTCGCCAGATACCCCCAGTCCGCCCGGACCTCTGAATTGCGGCCAATCTGCCGCCTCCGTTTGCGAAACCACACTACAGGCAAGCCACAGGAGTGAAACCGTGTAACTTAAGCAACTAGCCTTCAATGTATGTACCTCCGTATCAATTGCTGCGTGTCACTGCTGTCAACTCGTTACCCTGCCGATTATCGCACCGGCCGGACACATCATCAACCCAATTTTTCCATCCCGTGAAATTGTCTGCACTGAATTTTTTTCCTGTAACGGAAATCCATTTGAAAACTTCCGCTGTGTATCCGGGCAAGTCGCCCGACTGAAACCAACATGGGCACCGGGCGGCGGCGAACACGACGGATTGCACCACACCGTTGCAGCCGAATCAACCAGTTGGCTCCGGTGGAACCTCTTACAATGCTGCATGCAAAGAGCGCGGTCCGGGTTCCATGATCTGCAGTGGCACGTCGCACGTCACTTCGATTACCCACGTTCGATCCGATTCAAGGGCCCGGGAAACCGCAGGGCCAAGTTGACCCAGGGATGTCACCCGTTGCCCCTGACACCCAAATGACTCGGCCAAAGCGACAAAGTCTGGATTCACAAGATCAACACCCAGCGTGCGGCCATAGCGCACTTGCTGCTGGGGTTTCAACACACCGTAACTGTTGTTGTTGAACAACAGGATCACGATGGGAAGCTCAAACTGGACTGCTGTTGCAAGCTCCTGGCAGTTAAACAGAAAACCACCATCTCCTGAAATCACGACCACAGGGCAGTCCGGTCGTGCTGCTTTTGCACCGATACCCGCCGACACACCGAATCCCAAAGTGCAAAAACCCCAGGGATAGATGTTGGTACGAGGCTCGTACACATCGAGTAGTCGCCGGCACCAGTAAGCAGCCAGCGTGAGGTCGCTGACAATGATTGCTTCGCGGGGCAGCGCGGACTGAAGCGTCTCCACAAGCTGGACGCCTTGAGGTGCAATCTGCCGGCAGTCGTCGATAATCTGTTGCCGTAACTGGGCGACCTCTCCATCTCGGGCCTCCACCTCTTTCGCGTGTGTGGCGCCCAGCCCTTCGTTCAGTTGCCTCAGCGATTCACGGGCATCACCCACCACAGCCACCGTTGGCAGGTAGTTCCGTCCCATCTCTTGTGAATCGATGTCAACGTGAATCAAGGTATCTGGTAAGCGTAGCGTCCACCCGATCGCCTCTTCCTCGGTGAAGCGGGTGCCCACGGCAAGCATTACATCGCACCCCGCGACAAATTCTCGCGCCGCGGGGTGGATCATCGCACTGCCGGCTGAGAGGGGATGATCACCCGCAATCGCTCCTCTTCCAAGAACCGTCGTAAAGACCGGCGCCTGCATGTGCTCTGCCATTTCCTGCAGCTCGGAACTGGCACCGCTGCTAATCACACCTCCGCCAGCCCAGATCACAGGCCGCCGACTTTGACTCAAAAGTTGGACCGCCTTGTCAATGGATTCCGAACTCGGTTGCCGACGGACCCAGGTGGCCGGTTCTGGTATTTCAACACTGTCACTGGCATCCAAAATGTCACAGGGGATTTCCAAGGCGGCCGGGCGAGGGCGCCCTTCCTGCATTTTCAGGAACGCTTCCTGCATCCTCTCTGGTATGGAGGCCACCTCGCCTGCCAGGTGACACCATGTCGTCACGGGCCGTAAACAAGCCAGCTGATCACGACATTCATGGATAAACCCCTTTTCCTTCCCAATCATTTCACTCGGAATTTCGCTGGCAATGCAAAGTACGGGAGAAGAATCGCAATAGGCGGTACCCAGGGACGTGACCGCGTTCAGCACCGCGGGCCCCGAAGTACAAAGACAAACTCCGACTCGTCCACTGGCCCGGGCATACCCATCCGCCATGAATGCGGCGCCTTGTTCATGGCGCGCAACAATGTGGCGGATACTGCCTGCATCAAGTAGCGCATCGTACAAAGCCAGAGTGTGGGCACCAGGTATGCCGAACACGGTGTCCACGTTGTGAACCGCCAAGGAATGAACAACCGCTTCCCCACCGGTCATCTGCATCAATTCCAAGTCCTTTCCACTGGTTGTGGAACTAATCTGACGTGGAAACAATTGGCCCGGCAGCATTCACTTCGCTGCTCACGCCGTCGGCGTAGTGGACGAAGTTCTCTGCAAACAAGTCGGCAAGTTTTCTTGCTGTCTGGTCGTAGGCATCACCGTCGTTCCATGTGTTTCTTGGAACCAGGATCTCCGCGGGAACATTCGGGACCTCGGTGATCATCTCCAGTCCAAAGAAACTGTCCGTCAGGGTGGGCGCATCTGTGAGTTGCCCGGCGTAGATGGCTGCGATGATCGCACGGGTGTGAGACAGTCGAATCCGTTCGCCAACTCCGTAGGCCCCCCCGCTCCATCCCGTGTTGATAAGCCAAACTGCTGCATCGTGCTGTTTGATGTTTTGTGACAGGAGGCTGGCATACTTACCGGGATGCCAGACAAGAAACGGACCGCCAAAGCAGGGTGAAAAAGTTGCCTGGGGCTCAGTAACTCCCACTTCGGTACCCGCAACTTTCGCTGTGTAACCACTGATGAAGTGATATTCGGCCTGGGCCGGTGTCAGACAACTTACCGGCGGCAAAACTCCGAACGCATCACATGTCAGAAAAATAATGTTGGTAGGATGTCCGGCAACACAGGGAATCTTTACGTTCGGAATGAACTCGATGGGATACGACCCGCGCGTATTTTCCGTGATGCTCGCATCGTCAAAATCAACACGGTGATCGACCTTGTCGTAAACCACATTTTCCAGAACTGAACCGTATCGTAAGGAATCGAAGATCTCTGGTTCGGCTTCTCGTGTCAGGGAAATGGTCTTAGCATAGCACCCGCCTTCAATGTTGAAGATGCCGTTGTCCGCCCAGCAGTGCTCGTCGTCACCGATCAGCAGTCGTTGCGGGTCAGCTGACAACGTGGTCTTCCCAGTGCCGGAAAGTCCGAACAGCACCGAGGAGGTGCCAGTTTCTCGATCGGCGGTCGCGGAACAGTGCATGGAGAGAACATTTTGTGCCGGCATCAGGTAGTTCATCAGCGTGAAGACGGCTTTCTTCATTTCGCCCGCGTACTGGGTTCCCAAAATGATCACTTCCCGGCGTTCCAGGCTCAGGTTGACGCTGGTCTTGGACGTCATCCCCGTGGTGTGACTGTTGGCGGGAAAATCTCCGGCATTGTAAATGACGCAATCGGGCTCACCGAACTCTGCAAGTTCGTCCCGGGTCGGCCGGATCAGCATGTTGTGCATGAACAGTGCATGGTAGGGCCTGGCGCAGATGACTCGAACCTTGATCCGGTAACGTGGATCCCAACCGGCGAATGCGTCGACGCAATACAATTTTTCCAGTGTGTTGAGGTAATCGATCGCCCGCTCGCGATTGGCCAGGAAAACCGACTCATCAATGCCGATGTTCACCTGTCCCCACCAGACATCTTCCGTGGAATCCGGGTGCTCAACCACTCGCTTGTCCTTGGGAGAACGTCCCGTTTTTTCTCCTGAATAGGCAATCAGTGCGCCCGTGTCTGAAAGAGCGGTACCCGCTTCTTCACGCAGGGCCTCCTCACATAAACCGGCTGGGGACAAGTTTCTCAGTACAGAATTGACATTAATACCGTGGTCACAAAGCTCAAACATATTTTCAATTCGTGGAATTCTGTTGAAATGGGAAAAACCTTTTTAGACGATCCTACCGGTGCCGCAAAACGGATGGCTGACTATTTTCGCCAGAGCAATTCAAGTTCCCGGCAAACCGAACTTTGATGATAGCGCAAGCCGCCCCGTTTGAAAAGTGCCCCATCCCGTCATTTATCTGTCGGTTAGCTTCCGTTTCACTTAACAACGCTTGAGCTTCATTGATAGAAAACCACGACTGGGCAAGATGATCGGGTTCGATATGAACCACAACACGGCAGATGAGCAGTCCGCCCCTAACAGTCAAGTCGCAACGTTACCCGAATGACAATCGACCCGCCAAAAAACCGGCGGCCTGTTGACGGAACTTGTAAACTGAAGACAGTTACCCTTTGCCAATCGCAGCACTTTGCAAAACAATATCACGGCGCAATCATTTTTCAGGTAGGACACTATGGAACCAAAACAGCTTGGTATTCTTCATCCCGGTTCAATGGGTGCATCGGTTGGTGCGGCAGCTAACAACACGGGCACTTCCGTGTACTGGGCATCAGAAAATCGCAGCGAGAAAACCGCAAGACGTGCCGAAGTAGCAACATTCAAAGATCTGAAGACGATGGCAAACCTGGTTGGTAACACCAAAATTATTATCTGTGTTTGCCCCCCCTCAGCGGCGACCACCGTAGCTGAAGAAGTGGCACGTCACGGCTTCCGGGGAATCTATGTCGATGCAAATGCTATTTCTCCTGCGAGGGCCGAAAGGATTGGCACAATCGTTCAATCTGCCGGGGCCAACTTCGTTGATGGGGGGATTGTTGGTGAACCTGCCTGGAAAGCCGGTACGACTCGTTTGTACCTCTGCGGAAGCCAGGCTCCGTTAGTTTCCGAATGCTTTCGTGGAAGTAATCTTGAGCCGCTCGTCATCGATGCGCCTCCCGGCGCCGCGTCAGCGCTGAAGATGGCCTACGCTGCCTATACCAAAGGAACAACCGCCCTGCTAACTGCTGTCCTGGCGGTCGCTGAACATGAAGGAGTTCGTAGTCATTTGCAACACGAGTGGTCCTTGTCACAAACGACCCTCTCCCAGGAAGCCGTCAGACGGGTTTGCAAAAACACGTTCAAAGCCTGGAGGTTTGAAGGCGAAATGCGGGAGATTGCGGCCACGTTCTCTGCGGCAGGATTGCCCGGTGGTTTTCATGACGCGGCAGCCGAGATTTTCCGAAGATTGTCGAATTTCAAAGGTGCTGAGAAAGCCCCCCACCTGGAAGAGGTGGTGGAATGCTTGTTGACACCACCCAGCTCCGATTGATCCGATCCAGATCCCGTTAGCCCGGAACATAAAGGCTGCCTGCGCAGGAAAATAGCAACCGGTTTCACCACGAGCAAAGGGAAAACAACCCTTCAGATACAAAACGAAACGAGCCGGTTTCTACAAACCCAGGGGCCTGTCTCCTTTCGGGGTCCTGCTGTCCATCAGAAAACAGGGTGCGCGCGGTGGGTGATAGAGGTTACAATCCATAACATGGTCATCCAGCGTTTTACAGCTCGAACTCTCCTTTGCGCTGCGTTCTACCTGGCATGCACTGTGGGCACTTCTCCGGCAGAGCAGAATGCCTTTGATTTCGCAGCTGCCCGCAAAAGCCATTGGGCTTACCAAACCGTCATCAGGTCCCCGGTTCCCAGGGTGTCCAAGCCACCAGCCCGAGCCACCGACATCGACCATTTCATCCTGGCAGCACTGGATAAAGTCGGCCTCCAGCCCGCTCCACCGGCCGACAAACGGACTCTTATCCGGCGCGCCACATTTGATCTGGTCGGGTTACCTCCTACCCAGTCTCAAGTTCAGGATTTTCTGAACGACAAGTCGCCGGACGCATTCGCCAAGGTGGTCGACCGACTGCTCAATTCGCCACGTTATGGCGAACGGTGGGGACGACACTGGCTCGACTTGGCGCGTTATGCCGACACGCATGGCGGTGCACCGGTGAACGTGGTTTTGTTTCCGTTTTCCTACACCTATCGTGACTATGTCATCCGTGCATTTAACAACGATCTACCCTACGACCAGTTTGTCATGGAGCAGATTGCCGCCGACCAGTTGGGCCTGGGCGGGGATGCCCGCCATCTGGCCGCGCTCGGTTTTTTGACCGTGGGACGTCGCTTTCGCAATCCTCACGATACGATTGATGATCGAATCGATGTGGTGACACGGGGATTGATGGGGCTGAACGTCACCTGCGCCCGTTGCCATGACCATAAATTTGATGAGATTCCCACGGAAGATTATTACTCGCTCTACGCCGTATTTTCCGGGAGCAGGGAACCGGACGACCTGCCGTTGCTGGGCAGCCCGCAGGAAACGCCCGAGTACCAGGAGTTTCAGCGTGAACTCGAACATCTCAAAAACATACGTGACAATACCCTGCGTGACCACAATCAAGTGCTGCAAAATCGTCTGCGAATGCAAGTCGGAATGTATTTACGAGAACTTGCCAAAGAAACGCCGGAGCAAGATCTCTCCACGATTTTCCTTTCCTTTCGGACGGAGGACGTACGACCGACCATCCTGAACCGATGGCGAGACTACCTGGCTAAGCAGACGACAGAAGACGACCCGGTATTCGGCCTGTGGCACCGTTGTTCGAAGTTGTCCCCGGACGACTTCAAAACACGCAGTACGGAAATCATTGCCAAGATGCGGGCAGAAAACGGCAAAGATGGCCAGGACCCTGACAAGTACAACGCCCCTCCCGGCACCGCCCCCCGTTGGAATCCGCGCGTCCTGGATGCAATGTCTGCTCGCCCTCTATCGTCAATGTTAGACGTTGCCGATGTTTATGGTGAACTTTTCACCGCCATCCAACAAGAATGGATGCAAGGATTGTTGGACATGTCCCTGCAGGCATTACCGGATGCTCCCCACGTGGCTGACCACGATCGACGACACGTGTTTCTCAACAGCCCGGTGAATCGACAGTTGCGATCTCACCTGCAAGCACGAGGAACTCCGACGGTGATCTCCTACAAGTCGGCCAGGGACTTGCTCAACAGGCCCTATCGAGATCGCGTGGAGAAAAAGGAGATAGCGGTGCACGAAATGTACCTTCAATCCGAGGCCTCCCCGCCACGGGCCATGACGCTAACCGAAAAAGAAGCTCCTGGCCCTCAACATGTTTTTTTACGCGGCAATCCTATCAACCGTGGCGCAATGGTACCGTCCCGATTTCTTGGGGTGTTAACAGAGGGCGAGCGGGCCGTCTTTGCAGCCGGCAAGCGCCGTTTGAGTTTGGCACGAGCGATCGCCGATCCGGCCAATCCGCTAACAAGCCGGTTTCTGGTGAATTGGGTTTGGAAACACCACTTCGGTCGGGGGCTGGTGCGCACACCGGATGATTTTGGAAGGCGTGGAGAGTTACCGACTCATCCGCACCTGCTGGATTATCTCGCGGCAAACTTCGTGCAGAACGGTTGGTCCTTGAAAAAGCTTCAGCGACAGATCATGTGTTCGACTGCTTATCAACAAAGCTCGGCTGATTCAGAAATTCAAATGCGCACTGCAAAATCAGTAGATCCTGACAACCACCTGCTGTGGCGGATGCCACCGAAACGGCTGGAATTAGAAGCCATGCGTGATGCCATGCTCAGCGTGGCGGGGGTGCTGGACACCTCCATGGGCGGGCGTCCCGTCGATTTATTTGCGGAGCCATCCATTCCACGACGTAGCATCTACGGTTTTGTTGACCGCGATGTGATCGCCCCCTTTTTCAGTACGTTTGACATGGCCGATCCCAGTGCCTGCACCGCCAGACGTCCGGAAACCACGGTACCCCAACAAGCCCTTTTCGCACTCAACTCGACGTTCGTGCTGGAACAAGCCGTCTCCTTGGCAGCATCCACAGGGAGTGAACAGCCAACGGATGATTCCCTGCGGGTCCGTCGACTCTATCATCGTGTTTACGCGAGAGATCCCAATCCCGACGAATTGGCCATCGCATTACAGTACATCCACGCGCAGTCGGCCGACGCCAAACTGGACAGCTGGACAAAATACGCGCAAGTACTTCTGGCTGCCAACGAGTTCATGTTTGTCGATTGATTTTTTTCCGGAACACCCGCCATGGATGACACAATCAAGAAAGAGCCTGCATCGCTGATCGCAGCGTTATCCCGGCGGGACTTGTTGCGCCGCAGCGGGACTGGATTCGGTGCTCTGGCGCTGGCGGGCCTGGTCGGCCAGGAGGCCCTGACGGTTTCCGGGAGCGATGCTGACCTGAAACTGCCGACAGCCGCGAAGGCCCCTCATTACGCGGGACGGGCCAAGCACGTGATTCATATCTATTTGAACGGCGGCATGTCCCAGGTTGACACCTTTGATCCCAAGCCCGAACTCACCAGACGCGCGGGACAAATGTTGCCGTTTGCCAACCTGCAAACCGAGCGTCGGACGGGAACCGCATTGGCTTCGCCGTTTCGTTTTTCCAAACATGGCCAAAGCGGCATCGAAGTCAGCGAAATTTTCCCGCACTTGGCGCAATGCGTTGACGACCTGACGGTGGTTCGCTCGATGTACGCCAAACTTTCCAATCACGAATTGTCCCTGATGTTGATGAACTGTGGCGATCAGCGGCTCGTGCGACCCAGTATCGGATCCTGGGTGACTTACGGCATGGGAACCGAGAATGAAAACATGCCGGGATTTGTCGTGCTCTGCCCCGAAAACCTTCCCGTGGCGGGAGCCGACAATTGGCGAAACGCCTTTCTTCCCGGAATTTACCAGGGAACCTTGGTGCACACCAAGGACGCCTCGCCGGGAAAACTTATCGAGAACCTTCGCAACAAACACCTGGCTGCGTCAGAACAGCGTGACCAGCTCGATCTCCTGCAGACGCTCAACCGCCGCCACTTGGAAGCTCGCCACAACGAGGCCGCACTGGAGTCCCGCATTCACTCGTTTGAATTGGCCTATCGCATGCAACTTGAGGCGACTGAAGCCTTTGACACCCGGCGGGAGCCGGAACACATTCAACGCCTGTATGGCGAAGGAGTCCAGAATCGACAGCTGCTCATCGCGCGGCGACTGGTCGAACGCGGTGTCCGATTCGTCCAGGTGTGGCACGGTACCCTGCAACCCTGGGACAGCCATACCGATATTCAGAGAACACATCGCGAGGTGGCCAGCCAATGCGACCAGGGGCTGGGGGCCTTGATTACCGATCTCAAGCAGCGCGGACTGTTGGACGAAACGTTGATTGTGTGTTCGGGCGAATTTGGTCGCACACCGACCGTCGAGATGAGCACTTCCGGAGGTGGGGGAACTTTGGGTCGCGACCACAATCATTGGGGATTTAGTTTGTGGATGGCCGGAGGCGGCATCCAGGGTGGCAGGGTTTACGGCGCCACGGATGAGTTCGGTTTCCAGGCCGTGGAGAATCCTGTTTCCGTCCACGATCTGCACGCGACCATGCTCCATTTGCTGGGCTTCGACCACGAACGGCTCACCTACCGCTACGCGGGCCGTGACTTCCGTCTTACGAACGTGCATGGTCGCGTCGTGACCGATCTCTTTGCGTAACCTGACGCCGCCGCAAGATGTCCCTTGCAAACTTTGATCGTCTGCTCGATCCACCGCCGACTGCTGCTGGTCGCACACATGGATTTGAACTACTGGAACGTCACTGCGGCAGGGCTGCCATCTCCAACAGTGGCTTTAAGTACTCAGCACTCCGACTGACTGCTTGATGAATCGGCATGACGTTGGCAAATGCCTGATGCACCGTGACATAGCCGCTGTAATGCAGATCCTGCAATCCTGTGAAAACTTCTCGGAAGTTGACTCCTCCTTTATCCCACAGGCCAATCGGATCGAGCCCCACTTCGCCCCGGGTCCAAGTCTTCGCTTTTATCGGGCTCTCCGGATTAAGATGGTGATTCTGCACGTAAACGTTGAACAAATACGGCTCCAGCTTCCGAATCGTGGGGCAACTGTAGTCCTGTCCCGCCAGCATCCAATTGGCAGGCTCGTAGATGATCCCAAAATTTTGTCGTGCGACTTTCTTTAACACACTTAACGACCCTTCCACCGTTTCAAAAAGGCTCGCACAATGTGATTGATGGGCCAGACGCACGTTTCGTTCGCGCGCTTCATCACAGGCTTTTTGCGCCCAGCGGATGTCTCGATCTTTTTTCATGCAAACACGAATTAAATCGGCACCAAATGTCTCGGCAAGATCAAGGTAAGGTGTAATGTTTCGTAGACACTCTGGACCCTGTTGGTCATTCCTCGGTATAGCGGTATCACCCGTCACCATTGACACTTGCAACCCGGCCACCCGGATCTTGCCACTCATCTCACGAACGACATCCTGCGGTGTGTGAATGCCGGCTTGCGAGGCCCGCATACAAAGCGCCTGGTAGCCGTTGTCCTTCGCCAGACGAATCAACTGCTCCAGAGTCATGGCCGACTTGTCTTTTGACGACATTGTCTCGGCCACGCGAACGGAGAGAGACAGCTTCATTCCCAATGGGCGACTTTCAGCCACTTCAGGTCGGGCCACCGCGGATTCGCCAGAGGCAAACCTTCCGACGATGATTCCCGTTGTTACCATTCGTGAAGAAGTAGTGACAAATTTACGGCGAGTTAATTTCTGCATCATGAACCCGTCTCACCCAGGACACAAAAGATCAGACACAAGACCGGCAAGGTGGACCAACTCTCTGATTCAACAGAAATCGGCGGACACCTGTTGTTATTATCGCAATGCATGATGCAACCAGCAAAGCCTCTCGTTTTCTATTCGACGACGTTTGGTTTCACCGCATGGTGCACAACTTCTTTGAGACGCACCTGTTACCACAGCCCAAACACCAAGAGAGCTGCCGGCGAGAAACTTCATTAAATCTCCATAGATAAATCTTTACCCATGACGTGTTTGCATTGACAAAGATGCTGGCAGCCAGATTTTCTTGCTGGTATTCCGAGGGCCTCTTCATCCGCCGATCACTCTGGAAGCCAGTTCGGTGTCGGTTCCCGAACCTTTGCATGCGGAAACCCAACTGGAATTGGGGCTGTACCCTAAGTTGGCCCCCATTTCTACCGACGGTCAGACAAACCGGCCTGCAGGCAGAAAACCTGGATTACATACAGAGCGCCCTCTTCTGCACATTCTCCGGCGGAGTTCCACTACCTCGGTGGAGCTTCCTGCGAAAATTGATTGTCTTCGCTCTCCGCTGCCATCCGCTGCCAGCGATGCTCCGGTCTCCAGCCAAGCAATCGCTTCAGCTTCGAACAATTCACCAAGCCGTTCCTGTCAGGAAATTCTCCGCGGAGATCCGTGACGTGTGAATAAAATTTTCGAAGCAGTTCCTGCGTCGGAGTCGTGACACACACATCGTCGGCAGCCACATTAAAGACTTCGAACCCGTCTCTCTCCGATGCAATCCAAGCCAGGCACGCCGAGGCGACGTCTCGTGCATCCACGTACGACCACAGCGCGTCTACGGCAGCTTCATCATTCATCGTGAACTTTCGAAATCGCCACTCGTAGGACCCTTCGTAGACAATACGCTGGGGGCGCAACCCGGCAACGGCCATCCCGTGCCAACGAACATAATGTGACGCGAGTGTGTCGAGATTCTGTTTGACAGCGCCATAAATGCTTGTGGGCAGCGCGGGCGAATCTTCATCAATGGGCAGGTAAGCCGGTTGAAGAAAGTCGCCGTAGACTTGAGGGCTGCTGGCCATGACCACTCGCGGAATTCCCAGATTGGCTGCTGCCTGAAGAACGTGGTACCCGCCCAACGCCAAATTTCGGTAGGCCGTTTCCCACGAGGTCCACCCATCGGTCGGTAAGCTGCCGAAGTGGACAACAGCATCGGCCCCGGCAAATGCGTCATGCACGGCCCCGCCATCCAGCAGGTCAAGCTGCAAATAGTCTGTTTCCCAAACGCCACATGGTTTCAAATCGATTCCCAGTACGTCGTAACCCGCCTCCCGAAAGGCCTTGACGATCGAGATGCCCGTGCCACCCTTGGCTCCCGTGATAACAACCTTTTGCATGGTTACCAGTCCTGCAGATGCTTGGCGCGTTGAAAATGACCTGACCGCCGTTTATCGTATCGGATCCTTTGTCGTCCGACAACGAACCCGGACTGCGGTACTCCTGGGCATAACCACTCGGCGGGCCCCGCTACGTTCTGCAAGGCCCCTTAATTCGCCGGGTCAAATCGGTAGAATGAATTCGAAAGAACGAAACGAGAAACCAACATCGCTCGGAACACGTCATTGGGAATCCGGCCATGGGACTCCCGGCTGGCGCTGAAACAACCATTTCTCCAAGAGCTACGAATCAAACAATTCCATCGATCGCACGTTGCCGTCGCGGGGATGTGAACATTTAGGATCAGTTCTTAGGCAATCACCACACAGGACCAGGATATTTTCCCATGCAGTTAAAAACTCGAATGCACCAACACCTTGAAGCTGGACAAACTGCCGGCGGTTTCGGATTTGCATTGAACTCACCAGCGGCAGTGGAATTTCTACTACAGAACGCCAAGCCTGACTTCATCGTGATCGACGCGCAACATGCGCCGATCACACCGGCTGATGCGGCCCACTTGCTACGGGCAGCGCAGTCAACAGATCCACTGGCGACACCCATCGTACGGGTGCCCTGTCATGATGTCTACTGGATCCAGCAAATGCTGGATTTGGGTTACATGGGGTTGGTCGTACCGCTCTGCGAATCGGCAGAACAGGCCCGCGCGTTGGCCCAAGCCACCTACTACCCGCCACAAGGATTGCGGTCGATCGCAGGAAGCATTCGAGCCAACATGTATGATCAATACATCGAGCAGGTCAACGAACACGTTCTGTTGCTGCCACAGATCGAATCCCGAGACGGATTGGAAAACGTAGAAGACATCGTCGCCGTCGAGGGTGTGAGTGGCGTCCTGCTTGGACCGGCCGACCTGAGTTTTGATTGCGGCTGGCGCGACCACGCCTCCCAACTGTGGTCCTATCCTCCGTTTGTCGAGGCTGTCAGTCGCATCCGGACGGCATGTGACAGTCATGGGAAATTGCTGGCCACGATGGTCGCCGGTGAAGCGGTATTTCACGCGCAGCAGGCCGGCACCAGGTTTATCTGCACCTCGGTAGACACCGGCGCGCTGCGGACCAGCATCGCAACTGAAACCAACGCAATCATGCAGCGTCTGCACGGCGGGGCGGGTGATTGATTCCCCGCGTGCAGGCTGTGCTCGATGCGAGAATCTCTGGCCGGCGGGTCGCAGATTGGCAGGACCTTGCGTATACTTTGTTCAGCTCGGCCCTATCAAGGAGCCTCACAAATTCTTGGCAGACGGTGATACGATTGACTGTAGGCCCGTCACCCATTTGGACATAGGAGCTTTTAATCGTGACGCTCTCTGCCAACAAGGTCTATCAAGGCGACTGCATCCAACAACTCGGGAACGTTAAGCCAGCCAGTGTCGACCTCGTTTTTGCAGACCCACCCTTCAACATCGGTTATGAGTATGACGTTTACCAAGACCAGCGCTCGCAGGATGAATACCTGAGTTGGTCCCGGGAATGGATGACATCGGTGAGCAACGTGCTCAAGCCATCCGGCACGTTTTGGCTGGCAAGCGGAGATGAGTTCGCCGCAGAATTGAAACTAATCGCCCAAAACGAGATCGGGTTGACCTGTCGCAGTTGGGTGATCTGGTATTACACATTTGGCGTGAACTGCGTACAGGCTTTCAGCCGTTCGCACACACATCTGTTTCACTTCGTAAAAGACCCCGGGGACTTCACGTTTAACAATGACAATCCAGCGGTTCGTGTGTTGTCTGCAAGACAACTCGTCTACGCAGACGGCCGGGCCAACGCAAAAGGTCGGCTGCCGGATAATACCTGGATATTGCGGCCGCAGGATGCCCCGGAAAGTGGGTTTGATCCATCACACGACACGTGGTTTTTCTCCCGCGTTGCCGGAACGTTTAAAGAACGCGAAGGTTTTCACGGCTGCCAAATGCCGGAACAACTGCTCGGGAGAATCATTCGCGTTTCCAGCAACCCGGGCGAGTTGGTACTGGACCCCTTTGCCGGTAGTGGAACAACCCTGGCGGTGGCAAAAAAATTAGGGCGTCAATGGTTGGGAATCGAGCTATCACGTGATTACGTCAGCAAGATTAAAAACCGCGTGAACGGGTGCCATGGCGGTGACCCGCTTGATGGGCCCGCAGATGCACGCAAAAGCGCACCGACAACATCCCGTGGTAAGAGCAAGGTCCGTTTGCGAAACGGCCGGCCGGTGCCCCGGCTTGATGAAGAGACGGAACGTGGAATCATCGCTGCTTTTCAGGCGACGTGCGACGGTCATTCCACGGATTTCATGTTGTGTGAGCCGGAATTGAATGCAAATTTCGTGAATGCCTGTCAGGAGAAAGCGATCCCCGGCGATGCGTACGCCTGGAATCGCTTGTTGTTAAGGATCAGAAAGTCCGGAAAACTTCCCAAAGCCAGGCAGGCGCGCAGCCGGTTGACGTTTTCCGAAATGGACCCGTACAGTGCAGCCAGCGAGGTGGCCATGCACTTGCTGAGCCTTGACTTCAGCCTCACGTTTGACGAAATACTGTGTGGACCCCAGACGGCAGTCCAGTTCGATCATCTCGCTAAAGAATTCGCCACCGGATATACCCCGTTCCAATATCGCTGGGCAGCGCTCTCCATTCGCAAAAGAGCCCAGAAATCAAAATTGTTAGCCGTCAAACATTTTGGAGAGTGGCTGGACCAGGAGTTGCCCCGGTCCCTGCCACTGGCTCGATCTGTTTCCACAAAACATGAACAGCCCGGTGTGTACATCGTCTTGAATCACAACCAGCCACTCTATGTTGGTGAAACGACCAACGTCAAAAACCGCGTGGAGCAAATGCTTGATGACCAATGTGGCTGGATGCACCTCGGACCACGATCCGTGAAAATTATTTCCACTGATAACCCTGCAATCCAACACGGACTTCAATCAATTCTCATTCAACGGTTGAATCCTCTTTTCAACTCGCGTTTACTGCTTCCGGAGCTTAAAGTTGCCTCTGAATTTTCCACAAGCAGGTAGCCGTGCGAGACCGGGTATTGAACGGGCAATAAACAAACAAGCCCGTTCACACCAGTAGGAGCAACTGGTTCCATGCGAACCACCGTCACACCATCGGACGGTTCAACCAGGATCACCGCGGAGGAAGTCAAATGGCGATGATTGACCTTGTGGGATGGACAGGAGCCGCTCTGGTGCTGACAGCGTATGGCCTGGTGTCGCTCAATAAAAAAGTAGAAGCGGGGTCCTATCTGTTTCAGCTGTCAAACCTTTTCGGCGCTCTCCTCTTACTTATTAATACGGCAGCGAAAGGGGCCTATCCCTCGACGTTTGTCAATGTTGTTTGGATTGGAATCGCCACCCTCACGCTGTTCAGAACCGGATCCCATTTCAGCCGGCCCGAAGACACCTCAGAGAACGCTGCAGGATGAGGTGGACCGGACTCTTCTTTGATCAAACACATTCGCTCTCCACGGAGGCGATGCTTTTCTGCAAGTCGATGGCGGCAAGTCTCTTTCGCGAGGCTCTGCCGCGCAATCCTTTTCAATCGGTTCTCGTTTCACAATCTAGTATCCGGCGCCTGCCACTGATAGAATTGGCAGGTCAAACACCCTGTACAGCGATACCATCCGACCTGGACACCGGGAACCTGGAAAATCCGAGGTTCCGGGAAGGGAAGGGATTCGATGCAACTGCAGCCTACTCGACGAAGTCTCTTGAAATCCGCGGGTGCTTTAACTCTGGGTGCGTGGTCAGCAGCCTCCCTGACCGGGCTTCAAAAGGCGGCGGCGAACCGACTGCCCGTGGACGAACCGGCAGCACTCACTGGGCTTCGTGCTAAGGCCATACGTCGAAAGCGGCGGCTCATCTTCAACAATGACGGTGGCGACATCGAACATGCGTCTACCGTCGACGCGTTGATGGCGCAACGAAACCGGCCCCTGCTTGGCTCACAGGTGGATAGCATCTTCTACGGAACGGGCAACACCACGATGTTGACCTGCCTCAGCCAGGTGGCGGAAGTCTACTCCGAATTCGGAGGCCCTTGGGCAGACAACATTGCCGCACTCAAGAGTGCCGGAGACGATACGTTGGCGGCAACGGTTGACTTCTGTCGGGAACACCGCCTGGAAATTTTCTGGACGCATCGCATGAACGATGTCCATTGCTCTTCACCGGACGCGGAGTGGCTACTCTGCCGGTGGAAGCGGGAACACCCGCAGTACTTGATGGGTACTCGTGAGGATCGTGACCGGTCTACCGGAATGAATTCACCCAGGTACTGGTGGTCCGCCTTGGACTACGAGCAACCGGAAGTCCTGGACTACATCTGCCGCATCCAGCAGGACATCTGCAACCGATACGACATTGACGGTGTTGAATGTGACTACTTTCGCACCCCTTTGTTGTTCCGTCCAAATCTGGATTACCAACCCGTAACGACGTCGCAAGTGGAGATTCTGACCAACTTTCAGCGACGCTTGAGGAAAATTCACCTTCAGGAGGGAACCAGGCGCGGGCGACCGATCCTCACTGCGGCTCGTGTGCCCGGAACACCCGAGGCCTGTCGGCACGTGGGAATTGACATTCAACGTTGGCTCGAAGAAGGGTTACTGGATCTGCTCACGGTAACCGGCGGCTACCTACCCTTCACCGAACCCGTGGACCAAATCATTCAGATGGCCCACCAGGCGAAGGTTCCCGTCTACCCTTCCATCAATACACCGTTGATTCTCAGAAGACCAAGGCAGCAGCTCGAAGCGCTGCGCGGTGCCGCATCCAACATGTTTCACGCGGGCGCCGACGGCATCCTGCTGTTTAACCACTTCCGCCCGGACTTTCCTGCCACCAATGCTGGCCAGCTTATGGACATCGGCTCACCGGAAACCCTGGTGGGGAAAAATAAATGTTTTGTCATCGACAGCGGACGCTGGGAAAAAGGATGTTATTCACAGGGCATCTCCCAGTCACACGTGTTGCCGCAAGCCATTCCCGCCGATGGCTCGCCCCTGGTCGTGCAGCTTCCGATCGGTGACGATTTGGCCGTCGCCAGTCGCAGCGGGAGCCTGGCAAGCGTCGTACTCCAGATTCAACTCAGTGAAACCACGGCAGCCAAGTCGATGGAGATTCGGCTCAACGGGCAGGTGTTGACAGCCGTTGAAAATTCTTCGGAACCAGAATGGCTTGGTTTTCACCCACGAGCCAAGGACTTGCGTTTGGGATCAAATGAAATTTCCGTTCGCATCAAAGAAGGACTGCCTGGAAAAAAAATACTTGCCGACTTACAGCAGGTGCAGTTGCCGGTAGTTTATAGATAACCGCCTTCGAGAAAATCGGAATGAGCATCGATCTGGTCAAGGACTGACTGGCCACATTCCAGCGGTGATAATGTCCGGAATATCGGACTTTCGTGTTAGCAATCCGGCACGGCCACACTAGCAGGGAATTTCATCGACCGCTACGGTGTACCACAGCTTGACCCCTCTTTGTGTTCACCCCCTCTTCAGAGGTTCTTGACAATCATGGCAAGTCATTGGGTCCTAGCACTCGAACAGTCCCAGAATCTGGAGGTGACACAGGGGTCAATCGCCGCAACCGCAACCGCGCTGAAAAACGGTGCCGATCTGCGCCTGTTCATGGATGCCCACACCTACGAGGAGACGCTGTATTTCCAGCAGACCTATGCCGGAGAAGGCGACGCTTTTGCCGGACTGATGACTCATCATCACTCTTATGTTCACCGGGAATCTCTCACGGATGAACCGTATTTTAGTCTTTTCAAATATGACGTGTCAGGATCTTTTTCATTGCTCAAGTGGATGCTGGATAATCGCGTATTCGACGACAGCCAGGCGTACCCTTACGGTGTGTATCGCTGGTATGTGTATGATCGTTGGCGAGTTGTGTATGAACACGATGCAGAGGGCAACTGTCTGACCGGAGATTTGGACGCATTGAAGGAATCTATCCGGGAAGGCCGCAGTCTCAAGGTGGGAGTGAAACAGTTGTTTGGGATCCAGGATGATGATCCAAGTGGTCCGCAACACATTTCCTTTTTTAACATCATGCAACCATTGATTAAAAATGGGCACGCGGGGGCAAACTGCGACTTTATTCTCAGCAGTGCACCGTGCTGGCCATTCTCCTGGGAGGACGGTTTAACACTCGGCGTGGTTTGGCCTTGGACATCGGGTGAGATGACCTGTAATCTGGTTAAGCCGGGACATCTTCCCTTTCGTCGCACGACCGTTCGTCGCGCAATGCAGTGGTTGGTAGCCGAGGACGCCTGAGGAAGTATCTGGACAATCCATTCGCGAAAACCGTCCACAACAGCCCAACAGAGCACACCGGTCGTCAGAACTTGGTGGCAATTGCGCAGATGACTGCGTCCGGCATCAGGCTGCTCCCCGGCTTCAAATGCCAACTTGAACTTTCTTTTCGAGTTGCCCTGGATCGTTTTCCAAGCACGTGCCAATAATAATAGAGTGCGGCGCTGGAGTGTTTCCTGCAAATTGACCCGTGCTACTGACGATGCCAACCAGGAGTGCTTTTATCATGGATGTTCATCCGGACTCGATGTACGATCGGCGCCGTTTTTTACAACGATCAGCAACGTGGAGTGGTGGGGTGTTCGCAGGGACCCAATTGGCCGACGCCGCAATCACTTCCCCCAAGCCACGCCGTCCGAAAATCGCCTGTCTGTGCACCGTGCTGCGGCCCTTGTCGCACGCGCACGTGCTGCTGGAAAATTTCCTGGAAGAGTATCCCTTCAATGGGAAGATGGTCCGTCCCGAAGTAGAGATCGTGTCGCTTTGGGGAGATCAAATCTACGAAGACTCAAAGATGGCCCACCAGGTCTCTCGCGACTACAACATTCCAATCTATAAAACAATCGACGAGGCGCTCTGCCTGGGCGGAAAGGAACTGGCCGTCGACGCCGTGTTGGCAATCGGCGAACACGGGAAATATCCCCTCTATCGGGAGTGGGTCAATGCATGGCCCCGGAAACGTTTCTTCGATGAGAGCGTCGCAGTAATGAAGCGTTCAGGACGGTTCGTGCCGTACTTCAACGACAAACATCTTTCCTACCGCTGGGACTGGGCCAAAGAGATGTACGATACCGCGAAGAAACTGGGCATTCCGCTCATGGCGGGCAGTTCGGTCCCGTTCGCCCAACGGCTTCCTGCTCTGGAATTGCCGGCCGGCGCCGAAATCGTCGAGGCGGCCGCAATTCACGGTGGGCAATTTGAGAACTACGGGATTCATGCGATGGAAGCGCTGCAATCAATCGTCGAGTTTCGCAAGGGAGGCGAAACCGGGATCTCGCAGATTGAAGTGCTGTATGACGATGAATTCTGGGACGGTGCGCGCAGCGGCAAATGGCCCTTTGAACTGGCCGCGGCCGCCATGCAGTTGGAAACAGGCAAACCGTTCACCCTCGACACCAAGATTCAAGATCCGCCCAGATATGTCGGTTGGGCCAAAGCCGAATCACACGGATGGGTGATCACCTACAAAGACGGTACACGGGGCTACATTTTGAAAATCGGCGCCAATTCCCTGCGCTGGAGCTTTGCTTGTCGTCTCAAAGGCGAAACCCAAGTTCAAGCCACGCAGTTTTACTCGGGACCTTGGAAACTCCGAAATCTGTTCAAAGCGTTATCTCGCGCCATTCAGCACTTTTTCATCCACGGCCAGGCCCCTAACCCCGTGGAACGCGCGCTGCTGGCCAACGGGGCGACTCTTGCAGCCGTGGACGCCTACGAGCAGGGTGGCGGCCCGCTTGCCACACCTCACTTGGAATTTGGATACACGCCACAAGATTTTCGTGAGTTTCGAGAAATGGGCGAGTCGTGGAAGACCATCACGCCCGAAGGCACGCCCGAACCACCCGGCATCTCACCGGTGTTCAAATCATCTTGAACAACCTGACAACGGCATCTGTTCCGGCCAACCCCGCAGCCCCATGATCCGTTTGCCGTCCAGCTCGGCAAAACGGCCGGCCTGCTGCCCAGCCAGCTTTCTCAAACACAAGTCGAGAACTCCGAAAAAGGCTACAACTGTTCTGGCTCATTAGCCCGTCAAACGCGCAATCGTTCTCCGGCCTGCCAAGCAGTCTCGTTTCAAGCAGTCCGTCTGTATCAATTTAAGATTGCTCCTATCAAATTGATACCACGCTAGTCGCTTCGAAAAAGGGACACCACGTGCCACCCTGTGCACTTTTCAGGTCTTCAGAGCAAGTTCTCCCGACGGAGTGGTTTTCAGAGAGCGGACCACCATCTTTGGCACGGCTGTTGCTACTTATAGTAAATCAGACTTCGGTTGATATTGAACTCACCCAGAAACACTCATCATTAGAAGGGAAACTAATCATGTGCCTTCCAAAATCATTAAAAGTACTTTTCTTCAGTTCCGTACTCTTCGGTTTAAGCAACACCGTGACGCCCGTGTCAGCCGCATGGCCCTGGATCAATCCTGAAATCTACAACACGGGAGACCAGATTTCCGGTGCCTACTTCGATCCGTTCACGGGCAAGTTCGTTGTTAGTACCGAGCGAACCCGGGTCCGCGCGAGCTATCTCGATCCGGCCCGTGGCCTTGTTGACGCCGGATCCCTGCAATTCGTTGACGAGGTGCAAATCGGCGCTAACGGTGTTGCTTGGCGAGTCCGCGGCTGGAAATGGACCAGTAACGGGGTACCGCACGGGGACCTGAAACGAACCCGACGCCGCAACACAGGGATTCCCGGCGTGGCTCACGAAGAGAATGATCGAGTTGTCTATTCGGCCACTTGGAACAACGGTAATTCCAAAAACCGTCCCGACGTCAAAGTCGGCCGCAAATCGAATAGCTCACGGTTTATTAAACGGAATGGTCGATCTGCAAAGACAAAACAGATTGGTGCTGGCTCGGCTTACAAACCGTTCTAACCAACAAAGGAAGCAGGCCCGCTAAAAGTTCGCGGCCACCTCACGGGACCTCCCGGTCTTTTCCGGGAGGTCCTGCATGTAATAGGAACTTACTTCTGCGCCGCTTCCGATTTTGAATCCGCTGCAAGCTGACAGCCCACCGGGACTGCACAACATGGTGCTCCGATTAATTATCGGTCGTCTCTAACTTGGGCGGCAGGGGAGCCAACGCATAGAAAGTAAATTGGGGTGTCTGGAACGGTTTGTAGTCGAGATCCCCGCCGTCCATGTTAAAACGTACAACCAATTGGTAGCAAAGGTGTGGATTGGTGATTTTGTCAAAGCGATCCGGCAGTCGGACATGAGCCCGTCCCTTGGCATCGGTTTTCGGGTGTAACAACGTGCCTCCCGCTTTCATCCGCTCTGCTAAAGAAGTCGCATGATAGGAATCGTAGCCCGGTTTGTATCTTTCGACGTACCAGAACTCCAGACGTTTGTCTTCCAGTGGTTCGCCCTCTTGGGTCAGTTGGACACTAAAGCTATTGAGCCAGCGCCGTTGGTTTTCGTCATAGTCGCGCTCCACCCAAATCTTCGTGTCCTTGGTCTGGTGATTCACCTGCAGGCGAAACGTGTGCAAGTTGATGTAATTTTCGAAGGTTCTTCCCGCGTCGATGGCGTTGTCAGCACCGTAGTGGCCCGTACAGGCAACCCGTCCATCCGGTAACAAGCGAATCCAAGGTTGGTACACCTCCGGGCCTTGTTTCGGGATTCCCGCAAGTCGCTGCCATGTCTGGCCCCAGTCGTCCGACCAGTGGTAGCTACCGGGCCGATCACAGCCAACCAGAAGGCCCTCTTCGAGCAGACAAACCGTCTCGGGAACACGACCCCTGCGGACCTTTTCCAGCGGACCGGGGACAAAACGATTCCCATCGCGATAGACAAACTGCCGGCCTGGTTGAGGAAAGATGCTGTTGTTGAAGAAAAGCAGGTTACCATCGGGCAACTCGACAAAATCAGTTTCTGATGCATAGGTTCCACCGTAGATGGGCAGCGGCCCGTCCCACGTCCGCCCCTCGTCGAAACTGAAAAACAACGACATTCTCATTTCTCTATCGGTGTCCAACCGCTTGCTGGTACGTACAGGACGGTCGGTTCCTTTTCCCCAGCGGGGTGCAATCGGTGTGCACAACACCAGCGTGCCATCGCTTAACGTCCTGAGGCGGTGGGGATAATAGGCGAATCGATCGGTTACAAAGGGCCGTACCTTGCTCCAGGTTTTTCCATTGTCAGCCGATTCGCTCAGAATCTCATTCGTCTTGACCGTCGGGTCGAGCGCATAGCAGGCCCAATTAAACCGCAGGAAACGGCCGTCTTGTGTGCGTGCCATGCCAAATTGGCCCACCGTATGCTGCTGACGATACGGAAACCGGGAGATCACTTGCCAAGTTTCCAGATTGTCGGTCGACTCCAGCACAACTGCCTCCATCAGGTACTGGGATTTATCGTAGCCCATGGGCAATCCCATACCGAACCAACTCTCCGGCGACGTTTGGGGCAGCGGTTGTTCAGGGCGGCTTACTTCCTCGCAGCCGATATACCACTGGCCGTTTTCGCCGGGGAAAAAAGAAACCCACGCCGCATAACCAGGCGGTCGCTGTGAACGGTAGACCACTTGCGATTCGAAATCGACCGCCACGACCGCCACGACCGGTGGCTCTGTGGCCGCCGGCTGACTCAAAAACACCACGAGCAGCAGTCCTGTCATCGCTTTGACAAAAAGACACAGGTTAATCTTCATAGACATCTCCACAATTCTTTTCCGGCCTTCGATTTTAATGATTCAGTGCTTCCTTCAAATTCCCCTGCAGCGGCGACTCGTCTCAGTAAATCTCAAAGCAAAAGCGAGCCGTCTGAGATTGGTCGTAAGTGAGAACCTCCTGGAAGACAAGACACGTTTCACGCAACTTCAATGCGTGCCCACCGGGTATGGCTGATACCATCTATCGTACCGAAAAAATAAGTGAGAAGGGTATCATCCTGCAAACAAATTCCATCAGGACGACCAAATCCTATCACCAGGTTCCGAGCGAGCGACGTATCCTGCCGGGGAAAACCAACGGTCGTTTCCTGGGCAGGATCAAACACGGTGATTTGATTCTCCGTATCGAAATTTGAAAGGTCTTCGGAGATCGCCAGTTTAATTCCCTGACCTGGGTCCGTACGATCGTTGTACAATGCGGCAACCCGGCCGTCCGCCAAAGGTATGGGTGAGCATACCTGTCCCCGCAAGTTCGTAGCGACAGGTTTCGACCAGGTTTTTCCCCGGTCTTGTGAAACGGACCAGTGATTGTTTCGGTCTGTCTCATTTTCCAGATCCAAAACCCAGAACATCGTGTAAATTCTCTCGTCATCCAGGAGCGCGTTCCGTTGGTCCGCATAAAACAGTTTTTCTTCAGGATCGGCCGCCACCACGGTGAAATCGTCCCACGTCTGACCCTGGTCGCGCGAGAACACGGCGGCCGACATACAACTACCGTTCCCTGCGCCGCCCGTGATTTTCATACACTCTATCGGAAAGAGCCAGCAATCATCGGCCAGCAGCATCACCCTTCCGGTTTGATGACAACTGATTTTCTTTCGGTCGACATCCGGACGAATGATGCGCGGTGACGAC